>NZ_RYDJ01000263.1:0-1067 GCF_003970355.1 Flavobacterium bomense
GAACTAATCCCTGTCCATAAAAACAACCTATACAAATTTAAGTCAATCCAAAAAACCTCCTTTAAATTGTTTTAAAAAAAGGTTTTTATTTGATGTTTAAACGGTATTAATTCCTCCCTCCTCTCTTAAAATTATCATAAATATTCTTTCTAATATAGATATATCGGAAAAAGTCGATATATTTGCACTATGGATTATATAGAAATATTTAAGGCATTATCAAACAAGTCTCGATTACAAATGCTGGAATGGTTAAAAGAACCTGAAATCAATTTTCCAGAACAAATCAACTCGGGTTTTGAGCATGGTGTTTGCGTAGGACAAATTCAAGCCAAAGCGGGACTCACCCAATCAACAGTTTCCGAATATTTATCCATTCTACAGCGGGCGGGTTTTATCGAATCTAAACGTGTCGGACAATGGACATATTACAAACGCAACGAAGAAGCATTTACAGCATTAAGCAAAATAATTGAATCAAATTTATAAAATACTATGAGTACAAATAGCTTATTTACGCCTTTCAACTTGAAGACGCTAAATTTAAAAAACAGAATTGTAATGGCACCAATGACGCGTTCTTTTTCTCCAAATGGAGTTCCTACTGATGAAGTAGCCGCTTATTATCAAAAACGTGCCGAAGGAGAAGTAGGTTTACTATTATCCGAAGGAACCGTTATCAATAGACCATCCTCTTCCAATGATGCTAATGTTCCCCACTTCTACGGCGATCAAGCCTTAATAGGATGGAAAAGAGTAATTGATGAAGTGCATACCGCTGGCGGCAAAATGGGACCACAAATATGGCATATGGGAATTATGGACAATCACCAATCCGGTTGGATTCCACCCGTACCTTTTGAAGGACCATCAGGATTAAATAGACCAGGCTTCAGCAATGGAACTACAATGACCACAAAAGATATTGAAAACACAATACTAGCTTTTGGACAAGCAGCCGCCGATGCCAAAAGATTAGGTTTTGATTGTATTGAAATTCATGGCGCCCACGATTATCTAATTGATCAATTTTTTTGGGAGGCCACCAATCTTCGTACTGATAGTTA
>NZ_RYDJ01000264.1:0-412 GCF_003970355.1 Flavobacterium bomense
GTAACTCAAAAACTGATGAAAGGTCTGGAAATCCAATTATTGATTTGTACAGATTAACACCAACAATTCCTGTTTACGATGCTTCTAATCCAGGAGGTTATGGTTACGGAAAACCTGGTGTAGCGGATACTTTTGGTACAAACCCTTTAGCAATTGCCGATTTTGCAAACACTACAAACGAAAATTTTAGAATACGAGGAAATATATGGTCAGAATTAAAGTTTACCCCTTGGTTGAAATACCGTTTAAATTTTGGATATGAAACTAGTTTCGATTCTTATAAATTTTTACGAAAAAAAGGAAACTGGACATTAAATCAGCCATTTGATCAGTCTTTCACAGATCAAAATAAAGCAAGATCGGAAACAATGCTTTACGAAAATACATTGACTTTCAAAAAAGAATTTGGCAA
>NZ_RYDJ01000264.1:422-1066 GCF_003970355.1 Flavobacterium bomense
CATGATTTTACCGTTTTAGTGGGACAAACGTTCCAAAAAGACAATTATAATCAAATTTACGGAACAAAGAGAAATCTTCCAATGAACTCAGGCACAGGTGAGTATTACGATGTTTTAAATCAGGGAGATTCGCCAGTAGTTGGAGGTTTTATAAACGAGGCAGCCTTAACCTCTTATTTAGGAAGATTAGAATATAATTATGATAATCGTTATTTATTGAATGCTGTAATTAGACGTGATGGTTCATCAAAATTCAGCGACGACAATAAATGGGGTAATTTCCCATCAGTTTCAGCAGGATGGAGAATTAGTAACGAATCCTTCTTTAAATCAGAATTTATTAAAGATTTGAAATTAAGAGCGAGTTACGGAGAATTAGGTTCAGGTAACATTGGGAATTACGAATATAAAAGTTATATCAATAATTTTGGACAGGTTGTATTAGGAAATGGACAAGGTTTATATCCATCTGCAACTCAGGTAAGATTATCGAATTCGCAATTGCGTTGGGAAAAATTAAAACAAAGCAATTTTGGTATAGATATAGGAGTTCTTAACAATGATTTGCGTTTTACAGCAGATTATTTTATTGCTCGTACAGATGATGTATTGTTTGGTTTCCCAATTTTATTAACTACTGGTAA
>NZ_RYDJ01000265.1:0-1064 GCF_003970355.1 Flavobacterium bomense
GAATGTTGGCAGTTTCCAAATCTATTACAGAAGCTTTTCTAGGCGTTAAAAGTGGGATTTTTTTGATGGGAAATATTTTATAAAATTTAAATCAAAGGTATAACATCCACTTCAACTTTCACCTTATGATCGCCAGAACTAAAAATAATTCCTTTCATCGGCGACACATCGGCAAAATCTCTTCCGTAGGCCGTAACAATATGGCGTTGTTGCGGAATCATATTATTGGTAGGGTCAAATTCGCACCAGCCCATCTCTGGAATGTAAACCGATATCCAAGCGTGTGAAGCGTCGGAACCTTCTAGTTTTATTTTTCCGTTTGGTGGCAAAGTTTCGATATAGCCGCTTACATATTTTGCGGGAATACCAACACTTCGTAAACTGGCAATTGCTAAATGGGAAAAATCTTGGCAAACACCTTTTCGCTCTTTAAGCACCGTTTTTAGTGGTGTATTGACATTGGTTGCACCCGATTTAAACTGAAATTCGGTGTATATTTTTTTGATTAAATCCCAAACGGCTTCAAAAAGGGACACATTAGGAAGCAAACAAGTTTCGGCAAAAGCCACAATTTCTTCATCCCAACTAATGTATTGACTCGGCAATTGGTATTGCAAAACTTCGGTTTTGAGGGCTATGTCGGTTTTAAATTTTTCTCTGGCTTCCTCACAAGTAATAGTGTTAAAAAGTTGTACAGCATTGTTAAGCACTTCAACCTCACTCGAAACAATAACTTTTAGTGACTTATGCGATTCGTGAAGCGAAAAATAATGTTGAATGTTTCCAAAATAATCCGTGCGAGAATATATTTTTGCAGGTTTTGGCTCTATCTCTAATTTGAAATTATGGCATATTTGTTTGGCAGAATTTCGAGGTTGAAGGCACAGAATACTTTGGTAATTATGTACTGAATTTACGTACGTATAAAGAGTTTGATGTCTTAATTTATATTTCATCGGAGTCGTTGTTTTCTATGGTGTCTAAAACGGAATGTTGCATCACAGAATGGTTGAAATACAAACTCGATAAATTGTTGGAAACATTGCAAATTAATTCAAAAACTT
>NZ_RYDJ01000266.1:0-1062 GCF_003970355.1 Flavobacterium bomense
AATTTGATTTTGAAACTATGACTTTTACTTTTGTAAGCAAAAAAGTGGAAACTATTTTAGGATACACAGTAGCTGCTTATATGGGAATTCCTAATTTTTGGGAAGACCATATCTATCCTGAAGATCGCGAGTACGCATTAAGAACCTCCAACTTAGTAAATAAAACACATAAAAATCACGATTATGAGTACCGAATGATTGCCAAAGATGGTAAAATCATATGGATTAGAGATATTGTGAATTTTGTTATTGAAATAGATAAACCTGTAATTTCAAGAGGTATAATGATTGATATTACCATAATGAAAGAAGCAGAGAAAACTTTGAACAACTCTCTATACTTAGTTTCCGAACAGAATAAAAGACTATTGAATTTCTCTTATATCGTTTCGCATAATTTAAGATCTCACACCAGCAATATCGAGTCTATTATCTCGTTAATCGAATCGGCAGATACAGAGGAGGAACGAAATGAAATGATGCATTTATTAAAATCAGTTTCCCTTTCGCTAGACGAAACAATGAGTCATCTAAACGAGGTAGTGAATATAAATACAAATATAGGTTTAATGATAAGTCCTTTGAACTTGAACATTTATTTTACAAAAGCAAAAGACATCCTTTGTGAACAAATTCAATTAAATGAAGTTTCTTTTGTTACAAATGTCACAGATGATGCAGTAATAAACTATAATCCAGCGTATCTTGAAAGCATTCTTTATAATTTAATTTCAAATGCAATTCGATACAGACATCCGCAACGAAAACCAATTATAACAATAAAATTGTATAACGAAAAGGGCGAAAATGTCATTGAAGTCAGCGATAATGGTATTGGAATTGACTTAGCAAGGAATGGAGATAAAATTTTTGGTATGTACAAAACATTTAGTAATAATCCAGAAGCCAGAGGTATAGGACTATTTATTACAAAAAACCAGGTAGCTGCTATGGGGGGCACCATAACTGTTGCAAGTGATCTCAACATAGGAACAACATTTAAAATATATATCAAATTAAAAAAACAAAAATCTGGATTGTTGATGATAATATTATAAACCA
>NZ_RYDJ01000267.1:0-591 GCF_003970355.1 Flavobacterium bomense
GAATAATTAGTTTCAACCTATTTTCTAAAAAACTCCAATTGTAAAGTTGGAGTTTTTTTATTTAATTACTTTTGCAAAAAAAACTTGACTCCAACTCCTGACATATTTTCTATTTCAAGCCTAAAGCAATTTGAAAAAATAGCGCTGAAAGTATTTCGCTTTCAATACGAAAACAACGTAGTCTATCGGGAATTTTGCGATTTTTTGAAAACTAATACTCAAAAAGTTAAATCATTAGAGCAAATTCCGTTTTTACCTATCCAGTTTTTTAAAAGTCATACAGTTGTTTCTAATGAAAATCCCATTCAGAAAACCTTTACCAGCAGCGGAACAACCGGAATGGCTACTAGCAATCACTTCATTACCGACGTCTCTTTATACGAAGAAAGCTATCGAAAAGGTTTCTCCCAATTTTATGGAAATATCGAGGATTATGTGATATTGGCTTTGCTTCCGTCCTATTTAGAGCGCGAAGGTTCCTCTTTGATTTATATGGTTGAAGATTTAATACAAATGACCCACAATCCTGAAAGCGGATTTTACCTTCACAACCACAAAGAACTAATCGAGAAATTAGAAAGATTAGATAAT
>NZ_RYDJ01000267.1:601-1059 GCF_003970355.1 Flavobacterium bomense
CTGGACAAAACGTGATTCTAATTGGCGTAACTTATGCCTTGTTGGATTTAATCGAGAAATATCCTTTCCAGTTACAAAATACAATCATTATGGAGACCGGCGGAATGAAAGGCCAACGCAAGGAGATGATTCGGGAAGAATTGCACGAAAAACTTTGCCAAGGTTTTGGCGTGACAGCCATCCATTCTGAATATGGTATGACAGAATTGCTTTCGCAAGCTTATTCACTTGGAAACGGAGTGTTTGAATGTCCTTCTTGGATGCAAATTCTTGTTCGCAACACCGAAGACGCATTGACTTATGTTGAAGAAGGAAAATCGGGCGGAATCAATGTGATAGATTTGGCCAACATTAATTCGTGTTCTTTTATCGCGACTCAAGATTTGGGAAAAAAAAATCCCAATAATTCATTCGAAGTATTGGGTCGTTTTGATAATTCTGATATTCGAGGCTGTAAT
>NZ_RYDJ01000268.1:0-1058 GCF_003970355.1 Flavobacterium bomense
GTGTAAAAGAAGGTTCTTATATAATAGTGCCTGTGCTTGAAAATCCAAGTTATTATTCTATTTCACCAGCCAGTACCTCAGTAACTTTTCCTAGTGAAGCAAGCCCTTTTCAAGCCCCTTTTTGTATCACCCCAAATGGCAACCATACGGATTTAGAAATCACTATTTTATCTTTAGAGAATGCAAGGAGTAATTTTGACAGCACGTATAAAATTGTCTATAAGAACAAAGGAACCGTAACTCAATCTGGAGTAGTAAATCTAACATTTGATGCAGATGCTTCTAATTTGGTCACTGCAAATCCTAGTGTTTCTTTACAAAACACAAGCAATTTGAATTGGAATTTCACCAATATACTACCACAAGAAACTAGAACTATTCTTGTAACCTTCAAAGTAAAACCCTCTGTTGATAAGGGCTATTTATTAAATTTTAATGTAGCTATTACGTACACCACCGATGAAACGCCAAATGATAATAGTGCCAATTTAAGTCAAGTTGTGGTAAATTCCTTAAATTCTAATGACAAAATTTGTTTAGATGGCAATACCATTTCGCCTACAAAAGTGGGTGATTATTTGCATTATATGATTCGATTTGAAAATTCTGGGTCAACCAATGTTCAAAATATAGCTTTAAAAGATCTCATTGACCCTACGAAATTTGACATTACAACACTTGAACCTTTAAACGGAAGCCACGTATTTACAACAAAAATTTCAGACAATACTACCGTAGAATTTATTTTTCAAAACATCAATTTACCTTTTGATGCAGGTAACAATGCAGGTTATGTTGCATTCAAAATCAAAACTTTACCTGCTCTTGTAAACGGGGATGAAATAACCAATTCAGCAAGTATCTATTTCGATTATTATCAACCCGTTGCTACAAATATAGCAGCAACTAGTGTTCGGGCTTTGCAAATACAAGAGCATGATTTGGCTAATTTTTTCACCATTTACCCTAACCCAGTAAGAAATATTTTGACTATTGTGGATGAATATAAAACCGAAATTAGTTCCATAACTATTTACACCACACTTGGACAATTAGTT
>NZ_RYDJ01000269.1:0-1058 GCF_003970355.1 Flavobacterium bomense
CATTCGGAATCGTCTCAATTCTAGAATCTGGTAAATGTTTTTTAATGTATTCGAAATCTTCATCGAGTATATACTTCGAATTACTTCCCCGACTAAAGAGTCATGGATTATTGTCACTAGCATCCTCCGGAAGTGGCTTTCCAATTTCATCCATATTGACATTGAAAACGGCCAAATTAAATCGAAAAGCCAATTGTCCCGGCTCTTGCCAGAACAAACTTTTCATCAGAAATTGACGTGTTCCAAAATCGAAAATATATTTCGACAAAATTTCTTCGACTTCATTTCGACTAGGTTTTAATGTAAAATCCACTGCATTCAATCCTTCGAAAATAGTTTGATGATGTTGAGGATAAAATTTTGGACCAATGTCGGCAACAATTAATTTTTCAACCATTTCTGGATACTTTGCGGCAAAAAGCATAGCTGTTTTTCCGCCCATCGAATGCCCTAGAATATTGATTTTTTGGAGATTATTGGCTTGACAATAATCAAAAACATCCTGAGCCATTATTGCGTAACTAAACTCATCCGAATGAAAACTCTTGCCGTGATTGCGCAAATCAAGTAAATGTACATGAAATCCATCGGCTGCGAATTGCGTCCCGATTGTTTTCCAATTATCAGACATCCCTAGAAATCCATGAATAATTAGTAGTGGTTTAGCTTCGCTCGATTCACCTTCGGCTCGGGTGCCTTCGCCTTCTATTTTTGAATACAACATTAAATTTTAGGTTGCAGATTGCAGATTTTAGATTGCAGATTGCTTTCCAAATTCTTTTCTATTTATTAAAAACTATTTCAATTTTTGCAAATACATATTGACTACATTGTCCAATCCCAAATAAATAGCTTCGGAAATGAGTGCGTGACCAATAGAAACCTCCAATAATCCGGGAATATTTTGATTAAAAAACTGAATATTGTCGAGACTCAAATCGTGCCCCGCATTGATCCCCAAGCCCAATTCATTTGCCAAAACTGCAGATTTAACATAAGGGTCAATTCCATTTTTGTTTCCCAAACCGTAATCGTGGGCAAAAGCTTCAGTATACAAT
>NZ_RYDJ01000026.1:0-16363 GCF_003970355.1 Flavobacterium bomense
ATTTTGCGGACTTGTTTCATAGGCTAAAATTAAGATTATTTCTTAACTTAATGTGATGGCTAAGTTAGCATGTCCATACCAATTATCACCAAAGCTATAACGCCAATAATATAAATAGATGCACCAATAGCTTGAACCCAAGCTAGAGCTGGAATTGCACAAATAATACCAAGCATAATTAAACAACCTCCAAAAGTAGAACCACTATTTCCATTTTCATCCTTTTTAATTTTAGAAATAATCCAACCTATAAGAAATAATACAGCACCGATTATAAGACTCTTGCCAGCTAATCCAAGCGAAGGAAGTCCAATGTTTTCGTCTTCTGGATAATAACGACCTCTTGGTTCAAAATCTTGAGAATATATACTCAATGATTGTAAAATCAAAAATATATTTAAAACGATTTTTAAAATTTTAGTTTTCATTTTATAAATTCGAAGCTAAATTTTTAATTAGTTTTGAGCCATTTGTAAATGGATTAGTGTTTATTATCGTTTGCATTTTGTCTAAAAAAGTTTTATTTTTTAGATAATTACTATATTGCTGTCTGAACTTATCTCTACATAAATAAATGTCGGCTTCAACCAATGAATATTTTAAGTTCATTTGATTATTAATTTTTTTCACATCAGCATTATATTTGCTTAAAAGAGAACCTTTTAATTGATAAGAGTTATATATTTCCGCCAATTTTGAGGTATTAATTCCATTCTTGTCGAGTGATTTTTTTGTACAATCACAAATAAAATTAGCACCTTCTTTTGCTTTTTGATTTGCATCTGATTGTCCGTAAAACTTTGATGGCAATGCGAAAATGATTAAAAAAGTAACAATTGCTATAATTTTAGTATTCTTCATGGTTATTTTGAATTTGCATTATTTTTTAAATATATCATCAATTTCATTATTGGCGGATTTACCATCTAATAAATCTTTAAATCTTTTTAACCTTTCTAAATCAGGGAATGTTATAAATACAGAATATGAATTGTATGGTTTTATTTCAATTTTAAAAGAACCGTCAGATTCACCATAAAATATCATAGTCATTTCTTTTGCAAACTCATCAACATAACCATGGAACTTAAAAAGTTCTTTTTCCATTGTTTTAAATCGACAAATTTCTTTTTGGAAAGTTTTATAATGGGAATTATTTAAATCTATCCATTTTAATGATGTTTTTACACCGTCTTTTAATGTTTTAACACTAGTTGGACCTAATCTATACGCTTCATCAAGTGTAAAATCTTCAGACCAAGAGTTTTTATTATATGTTTCAATAAATGTACTTTTTGAACCAATAGCTACAGTTATTTTATCTTGTGCTTGATGTGTTGAAATTCCAAATAGAATAATAATTAATGCTAATTTTATTTTCATATAAATTGTTTGTTGGTTATGTTTTTACGTTTTCGCTCGGCAGTATTACCGCTAACTTGTATATATTAACCATAAAGTGGTTATAATCTACTCTAATTACGTAGGCTTTCTGCCATAACATAGTTTTTTACCAGATGCACCAAACGTACAAAACCATTTTTATTATTCTTTACGGTTTTCCACATTATCAAAAAAAATTATAATGTACAAAGAAACCACCAATATTTTTTCATTTTGATCTCAAGCTAGCTATCTATAAAAATCATCATTCATGGATTAATAAAACTTCACTCTCAAATAAAGACCTAAAATTAATATCATTATAAGCCCAATTATTTCATACCACTCTATTGTTATTACAGCTTTGCTTAAGCTCTCAAATCTATAATTTTAGAATAGTAGTAAAAAAACAGTCTCGTGTGTGATTCTGGAATTAAGAACTTAATTTTAAGTGGGAAAAATATTTATTCTATGAATTGAAAATTACAAAATTTCCATTAAAACAAGAAAGCAACCAGTCAAGAGGTTGCTTTTGTTTATATTACTGTAAAAACTCGGATTGCGTGCACGAGCGAGACGCTCGCGCCAGCACCTGTGTTACTTAATGCTCAAGCCAGCTGGGGTGAGACTGTGCATACAAGTTTTTTGTTGATGAAGAAAAATCTTTACTTTTTTCCTTGATGAAAAAAGTAACAAAAAAATCAAGCCTGCAAATAAAAAGCTTGAAAACTACCTTGAAGTTCCGTTCCGCACCCCGAGCCATTCGTCCTGCCACTTCACTTCCTCGTTGTTTTTCTATGCTTTTTATTTAAGGGCGTGGAGAAGTGAAGTTTTACTCTATCACTCAACTCTTGGGTTACTCCTTGAGGCAAATGCTAAAATCCTTACCGTGATTTTTTTGTATGGCAACTATCAGGGCGGTTTAAAAGACATTATTGTTAGTTTATTGTTGTTGATTTTTTTTGGTTGGTTGATGAAGAAAATCTTTGCTTTTTTAGCTCACTTAACTTTTATTATAAGTGGAGTTTGCTTCGCCTGTTCGCTTCGCTCGGGTGGCTGAATCTTCGATTTGTCTTGATGAAAAAAAAGTAACAATAAAATATTCATGGGTTATTATTGTTTTTTGTATTCATGAATCTTCGATTTCAAGCCTGAATGTTTTTATCCCAAAAATCATCGGAGGCATTTTCTTATCGAGAACTTTCACGGACTGCAAACCTATACTATCGGGTTTACTTAATATATTTATCAATCATATATTGGGTAATCGGTTTTAAAGGTTTTTCATTTTCAGGGTTAAAACCTGGTCCATTAAAAAAATCCAAATGATCTCCAGTTTTACAATACCACAATATTGGTTTATCATGTTTAAAAAAGGTTGTGGTATCACAAATTTCAATCTTTCTAAAACTCAGCATATTTTTATTTAGAGGCATCGTTGAATACAAGTTTACTATACCATTTGCTTTAGTTTCACAAACAACTGCTTCAAAATGGTCTTTTTGCCATTGCATGCACTCTTTTTTTGGCAAAAAAACATAACCAAAACCACACAACATTGTAACTATTATCAGTCCAGGAATAAATAGCTTTTTTTGAAAAATATTTAAATCTTTCTTTTCCAAGGATGATGGTTTCATTGATTGGTCGAGACTAATGCTGTTATTTTTAATAATCGTAGATGCTCCAGCAACATCTTCTTTATCTATACTTTCAATACTAGCAATGGAGGTATTCTCTTTTTTAAGAGCCTCCAGTCTTGAGAATTTTAGGTAAGGTCGCGGATTAAAATCGACTAGTATTGCTGCAATATTTACTGCTTCAATATCAGTTAAATCAGTCTCTCCTTTAAAAAATGTCTCAATAGGCCTGAATTTATCTGTTTGGTCTTTCAATTTGTTGGAGCAATTTAAAATAAAATCAAATTGAAAAAAAGCAGAAAAGCTTTTTAAATCATCAGCGTTAGCATTATTCTTAAATAACTCACCACACAATTTTCGCAATTTAGCACGAGAAGGGTTCAGCAAAAAACTGGAATGAATGCCAACCTTTTCAATCTCATACTTCAATTTAACCGCTGCTTTATAATCTTCTAAAGTATTTTTCATCATAAGCTTAAAGGAATTTTTAGGAATTTTCAGGAATCCTCGGTATTGCTGGGAATCATAGGAATTCCGGATCAATTTTACTGCAGGAGCATCATTACTTTGCTTCAGAATTAGTTCTTGTTCTATTTCGCGATACGGACAAATGTACAAAACTACTTCTATAAAAGTGAGGCTATACAGAAGAGAATTTTTATTCCGGGAAGTATAATTAAATGATTCCGTAAGAGCCCACTTTACTTCCCGCAACCAAAAAAACTGTTCTCATTTTAATGGTTTGGCCTTTACTAATTATTCGATAAAAGATATCGAACGGCCAAACCTAAGTCAAATTTTTAACAATTAAAGTAATGAAAAAAATATTTTTTACAGCTGCTATGGCAGTATCGGGCTTAGTTATGGTTTCATGTGATGCTGATGCGATTGATAGTGCAAGTGCGCAAGCAAAAGATTTTGGAGTTCAAAAAACAGATCAGAAATTCAATCAAAGTTATACTAGTCCCTTGTCTAATACAAATACTCCAATGGCTAGTGACGGCCCTGGAGACGACGTAATTATTATTACACCACCAAAAAAACCTTAATTATAAGTCCTTGCTTATAATTAATTACTAATTTCGGGGAAAGTAACATTGTATGGTGCGTTCCCCGATTTTAGTTTTATTGTTGTTATTTGCAATTTTATCTTGCCAAAAAGGGACAGTAACAACTTCTGTGAATGTTAAAAATAGAGAAACGGCTAAAAGTATCCTTGCTAAGAAATTCGCCAATTTAGGGGATTCTTATTACAATGCAAAAAGATTTGATAGTGCCTATTATTATTACAATAAATCAAAAGAGATATTTGAAACTGAAAAAGACAGCACATACTCTGCTTACACGTTAATTCAGTTGGCACGAATCCAGCAGACATTTGGGGATTATAGTAACAGTGAAGAAACGCTGACCGAGGCGTTACCTTATATGCATGATAATTTACAATATCAGGTAGCTGCAAATAATTTATTTGGTATCTCGGCGAAAGAGCTAAAGAATTATGATGATGCCGTTTTTTATTACAATAAAATCTTAGAAACTGTGAGCGATTCACTATTAAGGGTAACGCCCCTTAATAATATAGCTAACGTGTATATAGAACAAAAAAAATATAAGGATGCGATTATTCTTTTAGGGCCACTTTTAAAATTGAATGTTTTAGATACACTACCGTATAAAAAAGCCATCATTACTGATAATTTGGGGTTTGCTTATTATAAAGACAATCAGATTCCAAAGGGACTAGCTTTAATGAATCAGGCTTTAGCAATCAGAACTAGCATTAACGATTCCTATGGAAGTATTGAAAGCTATTTGCATTTAGCCGATTACTATCAAAATAAAGATTACCAAAAATCGAAAGTAAATGCTTTATATGCTTATGATGAAGCAACGAAACGGCAAAGTATTGACGAACGATTGGAAGCTTTGGCATTTTTAATGTCACATAATCAAGAAAAAGGAGAAAATATTTACGCCATTTTGTTTGTGAATTTAAATGATAGTATTAAAAAAGCACGAAATAATGCTAAAAATCAATTTGCTAAAATTAGATATGATTCTAGGAAAGCCAACCTGGAAAGCATCAAATATAAGGGACAAAGAGCGGAAACCCTTTTGGAACTTGAAACGCAAAAGAACCAAAAGTACCTGTTGTTTTTTGGATTTTTTACACTGCTCGGCGGGATTGTACTTATAATCAATTACTATAAAAGTAAAACCAAACGTGAACGCTTAGAGGCAAGTTATAGTACCGAAACCCGAATTTCTAAAGAACTTCATGATGAATTGGCTAATGATGTTTTTTATGCCATGACTTTTGCTGGAACTCAAGATTTACAGAATCCGATAAAAAAAGAAACTCTTTTAGATAATCTTGATAAAATATATATTAGGACCCGAAATTTTTCTAAAGCGAATAGTCCTATAGAAACAGGAGAACGTTTTGAACAGAATTTAAAACAAATGCTCAATAGCTATAAAAGTAGTAGTACCGAAGTTATTATTAAAAATGGTACCCCAATAGATTGGTCAAAAGTTCAAACGGAAAAAAAGATCGCTATACAAAGAGTATTACAAGAACTTATGGTTAATATGAAAAAATACAGTCAAGCCAGTTTTGTGGTCATTGGTTTTGATATGGAACAAAATTCTCTTAAAATTGACTATTCAGATAATGGAATTGGTTTTTCAGAAAAACTAATTTTAAAAAATGGTCTCCAGAATGCGGAAAACCGTATTCATACGGTAAATGGAATACTTACTTTTGATTCTCAAACCAATAAAGGTTTCAAAGCTAAAATTTTAGTTCCAAAATAATATATAAATATGTTTACAAAAGTTTTAATTGCGGATGATATTGATTTTAATGATTTGGGTGCTGCCCAGATACTAAATGAACTGAATGTTCTTGAAATTCAATATGCAAAATATTGTGATGAAGCTTTGTTAAAGGTTAAAAAAGCACATTTAGACGGTGCTCCTTTTCAACTGCTTATTTCTGATTTGTCCTTTAAAGCGGATCACCAATTGAACCAACTCAATTCGGGAGAAGAACTGATAGCTGCGGTTAAAAAGCAGTGTCCTAACATTAAAATAATTGTTTTTTCTATTGAAGACAGAGCACATCGTGTCAAATTACTATTTGACGAGCTTAATATAGATGGCTATGTAATAAAAGGAAGAAACACAATATACGACCTTAAAAGAGCTATTCAAAAAACCTACAATGATGAAAAAGAAAATATTTCTCCTGAATTGTTGTATCTGCTTCAAGATAGGGCTACAAGTGAAATAGATAATTATGACGTGCAGTTAATCAAGTATCTCTCTATAGGAATATCTCAAGAAAATATAGAATTGGAATTTAAAAAAGAAGGCATAGGTCCTAACAGTAAAAGTTCTATTGAAAAACATATCAATAAACTCAAAATTTATTTCAAAGCAAATAATACGGTACATCTTGTAGCAATAGCCAAGGATTTAGGAATTATTTAAAGTTTCACTCCTAGCAACCCACATTTATTCTTCACATTCTAGCTCCTTCGGGGGCTTTTTTTATGGCTCAAATGAAATAATGAGTTGGATTACGGTTTACCGTAAGGTGTTGAATTTTAATGGTTTTATATTTGAAACAAATTATTAAATTAAAAAGTATGAAAAAGTATTATGTGAACAAAAATGCACAATTAAACGGTGACCATGAAGTGCATAATGAAGATTGTAGCTATCTTCCAAACTCAGAAAATAGAAAATATTTGGGAGAATATTCAAATTGTAAACCGGCAGTTGTAGAAGCAAAGAGAACCTATCCTAAATCCAACGGATGCAGAACATGTTCTAATGAATGTCATACCACTTAGGATTCAAGTGATGGGCTTTCGATTTCAAAAAAGAATTAAGCTTGGAGGAGGACTTGGTTTGAATATAAGCAAATCAGGAATTTCTCCGAGTCTAAGGACTAAAGGCGGAACGATTAGTAACAAGGCTTTCTCGGTAAGGACCGGGGTGTCTGGTGTTTCTTATAGAAAATCATTTAATTCATCAAAATCAAGTGGATGTCTTTTGACGGTTATTATCTACTTCAGTTTTGGCGCACTATTTTATCAAATCTTAAAATAATATTATTATGAAAATATTTTTATACTCCTTTTTATTTTTCCTTTTTACTTGGACCATTTCAGGTCAAACCACTTCGGAAAAATTAATTGCTTCAACCTGTGAGAGCAGGGGATGTTCCGGTTCTGAATATTGTTCAGCATGTAAAAATTGTTCGGGTTGTAAACACTGTGCCAAAGAAGGAGGAACCTGCGGTGTTTGTGCGCCTATAAGCAAAAAGAAAACTGTTTCCTCAAAAACTAAAAGGTCTAATAATAGTAAAAAAATGAAAAAGCAATAGATACAATATCAAAAGTCTAATTAAAATTTTAAATTAAATTATGGCAAAAAAAAATACTGGAGAGGAAGAAATAATGTTATCAATGCCTAGACCAAGGCTGACAAAATTAATTGTAAAGAATTTTCGTTGTATAGGATCTACAGGTGTTGAAATTGATTTGGATGAAATTGTTGTTCTTGTTGGCCCGAATAATGTGGGAAAAAGTTCATTACTCCGTGCTTATGAAATTGCAATGTCAGATGGTTCAAATGCTTCTAAATTAACAATCGATGATTTTCCAAATAGAAAATTAGATGAAAACAATCTGCCTCAGATCGAATTACATACTGTAATTTATGATGAAAGAGTAGGTGATCAGTGGATTCAAGAATTTGAAGATGGTTGGTTGGTAAAGGAAAAATGGACTTGGGAAAAAGAGGGTATTTATCCTAAGAGACAAGGGTGGGATACTACTATTGATGATTGGCATGAAAAAAGTTTTCCTTTTGGCCCTCCAAATATTGCGAATTTAAGAAGACCCGACCCGCATTCAGTGAAAGCATTTGATACTCCTGAATCTCAGACTGATGCTATAAAAAAAATTATTCTGTCGGGAATACAAGACAAAATAAAGAATATGCAGGCAGCTGATGCTGATGCAGAAAATGAGTACCAACAACTTTTGCAAAAAGTAGGGCAGTT
Organism: Flavobacterium bomense; assembly: GCF_003970355.1. NCBI lineage: Bacteria > Pseudomonadati > Bacteroidota > Flavobacteriia > Flavobacteriales > Flavobacteriaceae > Flavobacterium > Flavobacterium bomense. The sequence goes on from NZ_RYDJ01000026.1 coordinate 8,104, forward strand.
GCAAAGTAAAATTGTGGATGAGTCACGCGAACAAATAGATAGAGCAAATGTTGAACTTTCAAATTTGATTTCAAATATTTTTCCAAATTATGAAATTAATTTTGATGCTAAGGTAAGTGAACAAATTGATCTCAAGTTCCTTTCACCTGATGCAGATTTGACTATGGGGCCGAAAGGTGGTTATCAAAGTTCTATTGAAAAACAGGGAAGTGGTGCAAGACGTACACTACTTTGGACTGCACTTAAATACGTTGCTGAAATAAATCAGAAAGTAAGAGATGACGGCAAACCAAGCAGGCCTCATTTGCTACTATTGGATGAACCTGAAATTTGTTTACATCCTAATGCCATACGCGAAGCGTGTAATGTACTTTATAGTTTGCCTACGGGTGGAAATTGGCAAGTAATGGTAACAACGCATTCACCTGTTTTTATTGATTTTTCCCGAAATAACACAAGCATTGTGCGTGTTGAGAAGAACGATGCTGGAGAAATTAAGGGGACTACAGTTTTTAGACCCAAAAAGGCTAAACTCGACGCTGATGACATGGCAAATCTTAAATTACTTAATCTTTGCGATCCATACGTCGCTGAATTTTTTTTCGGGGGAAAAGTAATAATTGTTGAGGGTGATACAGAATATACTGCATTCAACTACATAAAGAATAAAAAACCAGAGCTATATAAAGATGTCCATATTATTAGAGCACGAGGAAAAGCTACAATTGTATCGCTTGTAAAAATTTTAAATCAATTCGGCGCAAATTATTCAGTTTTGCATGATTCAGATCGGGTTTTAGCAAAAGATGGCATTAAAAAGAGTCCAGCTTGGGGAAACAATCCGAACATTTTGAATTCGGTAGCTGCGAGTCCAGAAGGCACTAAAGTACGTTTACTCGCGTCTCTTCCAAATTTTGAAGAAGCATACTTTGGAGAAGAGATTAAGATGAATAAGCCATATAATGCATTACAAAGTATTTCAACGGATCAGCATAAATTTGCAATTATAGAGCAATTGTTCAAATCGTTAATTGACCATTCAGAACCTTTCCCAGTAAATTGTTCAGAATGGAGCACAATTGAGCAATTAGAAACCGATTTAAAAGCAGTCTGTTCAAATTAAGTTCTCAAAAAAAGAAAACTTGATTGAGTTTTTTGTAATGCAAAGAACAAAAATGCTCACTCTGTACTGCTTCTAAATAATATATTCTATTTGGAGCAGTGCTATGAGATATTTTTCATTTCTTGTTGTCACTTCAGGCAGGAATTACGTAAACTAGTATTTTCTGTCTGATGAAAACGTGACACGAAATGGTAATTCTACCGATGGCATTATTCGGCAATTTTGTTTTCAAATCTCTCTTTTGTCGAAATTCCGTTTTTGTGCAATTTTCGAACTTCCCACGGTTCAACTGGAGTAGTTTCTTGCCAAAGTCCTAATTTAAAATTTCTTGCTTTAATTTCTAGATTACTTAAAATTTCATTATCCGAATATTTTTTAAAATGCCAAGCCATTCCTGCTTTTATCATTTCCTCTGATATGTCTGAATCATCAATATATCCTTTTGCAACCCATCTTCCGTATCTGTCTTTTTTCTCAAATTCTATCCTAACATATTTACTATAAATGAGATTTGATAGATGTTTTTTTGAAACTTTATAAAAAGGCATCCCTTTTTCTGGGGCGTCAATTCCATCAACTCTTATTCTTTCAGATTTATTGTTCTTTAAAATGTCGTACGTATCACCATCTATAATACCAATTACTTTGTACTGATTTTCTTCAGTATTTCTTTGGATATCATTTTCTTGCAAACTATCAATTATTGAAATTGACGATCGAATACTATCTCTACTTAAAGATTCACTTTCCGGATGTTTGCAAGAAACTAAAGCAATAAAAAGAATGAATAAATATTTCAATTTGATTTAATTTTAAATGATGGAACCTTACTAATACTATCATTAATACAAATTGTGTCGTTACCTGTTTTAAAATGTTTTTCATTCAACTTGTATAAATTATTTTGATACAAATCCTTTTGATATGAATATACTTTTAAAATTTCAGTTGGATTATTCTCAAAAATAATGTTTACTATTTCGCCAATTTTTTTTCCTTTAATAGAGTTTTGAAACAATAATTTTTTATCTGATTGGCTTAATTCGCTGTTTGGAATTGGATTAAGATTAATATTTTGCCCTTCATTTGAACTTTTAATTTCTACTGGGGAACTTATATATTCAATTTTAGGTTTTTGAAAAAATATAAAAAAAATATTTGAAACTAATAATGAAACACAAATAATTGGAATAATTATATAAAAAAGCAATTTTTTATTATTACTATTTGGTCTTTGTTCTTTAGAATGATTAGTGTGGGGGGTTACAGTGTTATTTTGAAATGTAACATTTGGTGTGTGTTTTATACTATCATTTTTTTTTTCTAAATCGTTATAACAATCTAAAAGTTTATTGTAGTCACTTATTATACTTTTTTGTAAATCAAATTTTAATTGATGTTGTGGTGTTTCTCGCTTTTTAAGAATTCGGCTAATTTCTTCTTGCTCTTTTCTTTTTTGTTCGTCAATTTTTCTTTGTGCTTCTTTTTTTTGCTCTTCTAATCTTTTTTGCTCTTCTAATCTTTTTTGCTCTTCAATTCTTAATGCTTCAATTCGATTTAATTCTTCAACTTTTTTAATTTTAATGTTTTCAATTTCTTTTTCAAAATCATTATAAGTTTGAATTTTTAGCAAACGTTTTTCGTTTACAAATTCTGCAATTTCTCTGTTTTGTGTAAAGTAAATAGTTTCATTATTTGGAAAAAATTCAAGACAGTTTTGAAAAAATTTTACAATTTTATCTTCTGTTGATACTTCGGAATAAACTACAAAATTTTGATTTTGAGAAATAGCATTACTAAAATATTCTGTTCCATTTAAAGAGTTTAAATTTTCATTGATTTTTTCAAAATCTTTAGGAAGTTTAACTTGCAATTCACTTGAATGTGAAACCTGTAAAATAGAATTTAAAATATTGTTTTCATTTTCTATTAAATTACTATGAAACTCATTTAGCAGGCTATATATTTGGTTTGAATTTGCAAAACAATTGTAAAAACTTATGAAAGAACCTATAAAAGTTCCTCCACGATTAGAATTTCTTTCTTTTGCAAAACTATATTTTCCAAAAATTATACTTGGTTCATTGGATATAACTTCTCTTCTAATAATATGTAAAATGGTGTCAGGAAAAATTTTTATTGCATTAGCATTTAAGTCTAATGATTTATTACGAGTTTTTATTTTGCCATTGTAAAATCCTGATTGCGTGCAACCATGAGGCAAACCAAATGTGCCAATTGCCCCAATGTCTATTTTGTCTTTCATTAATTTAATTTTTAATTGAAAAGCCTTTCCCAAAATGTTCCTTCATAATTTATATCAATACCTGTAATACTTGAATATAACCATTCTGTTAATACTTGTGCAGTCTGTAAATTTAATGAAGTTAATCTTTCCTCGCCTTTTGCATTTATTTCAACATTCCCAATTGTGAAGTAAGTCATATTTAAGCCGTAAGTATGTAACCTTTGACTTGTCATTGGAAGTCTTTCGTTTACAAAATGCTCCAATTGTTCTGGACTTGCAACGCCCGTTGAACCTGATTTGTCCCATTTTGAAACTACTAATATTGCGTTTACAGATTTTAAACTCTTACCTTTTCTCTCTAATTCATTTAAAAAAGTAACTATTAATGCGTCATCCTGATGTGAAGTGTCATAACCAGTTACTAAAATGAAATTTAAAGGAATATTAGCACTTAAATATTCTTCAATACTACTGTGATAATGTCCACCTCTTTTGATTTCATAATGATTCTCCCCAGAAGTTTCTAAGAATGTTAAGTTAATTGGATTTACTTTTTTAGATTTATTATTTGGTTCAAATACTAAATCTAATCTTGTTACTTTATCTCTAAAAGACCTTTCCGGCAAAATGCCTTGTCTTAAATTATCCAGAAAATCATATAGTAAAATTTCAGCTTCTTTCGTATTTGGTGTGTTCAGTTTTGGACGAATTGCACCAGATTGAGAACTCATATAATAAAGCATTGACGCTAAAATGACTGATTTTCCTGAGCCTCCTGTCCCAAAAAAGAAAATAAAATTACTGTCTTTTGATTTTATTTGTTGAGTTGTGGTTTGCGAAATTGGTACAAAATTGTCTTTTTCAGTGATCGTGTTTTCTCCAATAGGTTTCAAAAATTCATTTTCAGGACTCATAAATTAATTATTTGGGATTAAAACATTGCTTTTTCTTTTTGTTGTAAATACACTTCCGTTAAAATGATTATTGCCATCATTTGACTTAGTTTTTGTAACTAAAATTACAATTATTGGAATGATAAAATCTAACAACAAACAACCTAATAATACAACAAATTGATAAACACCGAAATTTTTAATTGCATGACCAAAGGCATATCCAATTTTTCCAACCTCTTGTGTTTTGGAGGTTACTATTTCAAATTTAAATTTATCGTCTCCTAAAATTGTATGTGCCCTATTTCCTAATTTATTATATTCTGTTAATGATTGGTCAATTAGTCCTTGTGAAACATCATCTTTCTCTTTATTTGAAAGCAATAGTAACTCTTGCACTTTTTTATTCCATTTTAGAACGGCTATGTTTATATCAGATTTTAATTCGGCTTCTTCTGGCGATAAATCGGACACCATTCCATCAATTTGTTTCCCCATTCTTTCTGCTAAATCTTCGTAATCTTTACCAACAACTTGCAAAATATCAATTCTTTGACCAAGTAATTTTTCAATGTCACTTATTAATGCTTTTGACCTTTCTCCAAAACCAGGATTTCCTTTGTCTTGAATTTGTTGAACTAGTTGTTTCTTTTTTATCTCAATATTTTGAGTCGTTTCCTTATTATATTTATAGTTAAATTTAGAATTTACTTCCGCTTCCAGTTTGTTGAAATTTTCATTAATATCCCGAAGTTCAGTTGTAAAAATATCAGTCTTCATAAATCTCGTATACAAAGCATTGAAGTTTGCCATAAAGCAAAAAATAGCAATGAAAATATAAATTCCCATCAATTTGGAAGTGGGTTCGCCATTTAGTTTGGCCTCCCTTAGCATCCAAATTAAGAACAATAAAAGTAGAGACAAAACTAATGCAATTATAAATGATGATGGTCCAAAAATTTGCTCCAACCCAAGCCAAGTTTGATAAAAACTGACGCTTATTAATAATATTGCAAGAATTGCTAAAAAAATGTCTGCTGGTGTAATTCTTTGTCTTCCCATAATTTAGATTTTGTTGTAAAATAGTTTTGATTTTATAATAATTAATTCTGTATTCTTATTTAAGTTATTTCTACTAGGTATCCTAGAATGCTACCAGCGAAGGGTATGGCGCAATGCGCATTCGTCGCTTGGCGATTGAATTTTCTACATTAAGAGAAAACGAAGTTAAGAAAAATGTAGTTCGATTAACACTGAACTAACGATTGTAGTTAGCGCTTGTTTTTATTTATTTTCACAGAGCTTAAGTCCTTCGGTTATAAATTGAGAGTAAGGGATTTTTAATCCTTCGAATTTAGGATCATCTAGCCAAATTTCTTCGACTCTATTTACTGATGGATTATCCTTTGACTCACCTTTAGCTGAACCATTTAAAGGATAGATTTTACCATCATTTGTTTTACAATAAATTCCCTGGTAACCAGAGCAATAAACTTCTATTTCATTAACTGAAAAGGGCCATTTTTTGCCATAATCAATCTTCTTAAATACCAAAGTATTGTCGCTGGAGCAAGATGTTATTAAAATTAATAACAATAAAAAATATATTTTTCTCATGATTTAATTATTTTAGAGATTCCAATTATTTATAGTTTCTCTTACTGAATTGTTTTTTTAATTATTCCATTTAAAAGTTTTCCATTAGGCGATATGATATCTAATGTTCTTTAACATATTTATGCCAAGATAACATGCTAAAATATTCATCATCGGTAACTTCAAAGTTTGTCTCATCTTAAATCAGAATATCATCTGGAAATCTTTTCTGAAATTCCTGTAAATATCTCGATTTTATCATAATTCGGTTTATGTTGGTTCGTCTAAAATCACACATAACTTGTTTATATTAACCATAAAGAGGTTATAATCTACTCTAATTACGTAGGCTTTCTGCCATAACATAGTTTTTTACCAGATGCACCAAACGTACAAAACCATTTTTATTATTCTTTACGGTTTTCCACATTATCAAAAAAAATTATAATGTACAAAGAAACCACCAATATTTTTTCATTTTGATCTCAAGCTAGCTATCTATAAAAATCATCATTCATGGATTAATAAAACTTCACTCTCAAATAAAGACCTAAAATTAATATCATTATAAGCCCAATTATTTCATACCGCTGAAGACATCAAATCTATAATTTATTGAATTTGCAACAAAGTGTAAAGCGTTTGATTCGAATTGAATAATTAAATTTGAATGATAAAAGATATTTTAAGCTATGGATTACAAATCCCAAGATATCTTGTAAAGTAATAAAAGCAACCCAGTTAAGATGTTGCTTTTTTGTTTTTATTATAGTAAATACTAAGCATGTGGACATGAGAGGTACTCATCGCGCTAGCACCTGTGTTGCTTAATGCTCAAGCCAGACAGAGGAGCTTACAAAACAAATTCTTTTCTTTTTCCAAACCTTATTTATACCTAATTGGCTTTACTTGCATTAGCGTTGTGATATTAGCGGGACGTATTGTGTTAGTATTTGTGTTACTTAATGCTCAAACCGGAGGTTAGTCAAATCTCAGAATTTATAAATTATAATTCATTTCCCCAGAGGGTTTTTACTTGATTAAGGTCTTCTATATCAAAGTCATTATCCCAATTATCTTCAATGGTAAATGGTGTATTTCGAAGCATGTACCAAATTATAAATATTTCTGGTTGAGTTAATAGTAAAATTTCATGAAATCGACCTCTATATGTATCAAAAATTCTGATTATTTTCTTCTCATTATCAGAAATAAAATTTTCAATATTTTCAATCAAATTTCTCTTTTCACTTTCCTCTTCAAGATAATTAAGGATTACTTTAATATCTTTCATAGACGTATCTCTGTCAAAATCAAATTTTGCATGTTTGTAGAACTTCCCTTCAAGCTTTCGGAGTAGTTTATATACTAGATCATTTTCATTATCTTTTAATGCTTGGTTTACACTTGAAAATTCATCATCTGCAAGCTCATATAATGATAATAAACGGTATACTTTTCTTTTAAGATTGAGAGGCATGTTTGCTTCCTGCTTATAAGATATTGAATGGGAAGTATTTGACCAAGCATGTTGATTGAGTGTTCTGACTTGAATTTCAAAAACCAAATGTTCAAAATCTGTATGACTCTTAAATTCTTCATTTAAACAATTAATCTTTGAATCATAATGATTTGAAATGTAATCTAGTTTATTAAAATCAAGCTGTTCATGCTTATATTCAGTATTAACAACAATGAAATTCTCTTTTATAAATTTATCGATAATTTCCATTTCTTCTTGAAATTTGCAAATTATCCTGATGCCTAGCTTGTCATTAAGGTGATTATAAGAGTATTCTTTTTCAAGTTTTTTTTTCTTTACTTTTTTAATTATACTTATAAGATCTTTTGTCCTGTAATGAACTTCTGGTATTATCTCATTATCGGTAATCTTTTCTTGAATAAATGAATAAACTATCTTGCCTAAGATCTCATAATTAGGCTTGTCTAAACTCCATAAATCAACTATTTCTTGAACTTCGTTCATTAACGTACCATTTTAACTGTCGAAATTATTTCAGCTTTGGTAGTTCCGTCTTGCTGATTTTCTAGTTTTACATTTTTTTCAAATGTTCCTTTTTTACCAACTATAGATATGTCATTAGTGAATACCATTGTAATCGTTTTTATTTTAGCTTCTATATAGTCTAGATCTTTTGGAAATTCGGACATTCTAAAATCTTTTTCTTTTAAATATCTGCCATATTTTTCTTTGTCAGCGGTTTCCATATAGTCATTAGCATATTCTCTTGCACTTATATTATGTGAATTTTTTTGTAAATAAGAATTAAGGTCTTGTGTGTACTTGGCTTTTTTTACAGGATCTGGATATGCAAATAAAAACTGCACATTAAGTTAAGCTACATTTTTGTAATTAATTTGATTGTTAAATTCTTCAAT
>NZ_RYDJ01000270.1:0-1057 GCF_003970355.1 Flavobacterium bomense
CATATTCTGGATTTCTAAAATCATTTGCCGAATAAACTAAATAATACAAACCCTCTTTTTTCAAAACTGTAGGGCCTTCAACAACCGGCCAGCTCACATTTTGCGTGTTTTCCCATTGTAGTTCTGCAGCTATACATTCGGTAAGTGTTTCGGGTTTAATACTTAAAAGGTCATCTTTTAATTCGGCTACAAAAATTCGGTTTCCATTAGTAAGTCTAACATGATACAAATATTTTTTTCCGTCATCATCTATAAAAACAAAAGGATCAATTTGTTTTACGGATGCAGCCAATGGTTCCTTAGAGGTATTTCTGAAAGGCCCAAGCGGGGAATTACTTGTTGCAACAGCAATGTTTTCATTGGCTGTATACATCATATAAAACTGATTGTTATACTTCAATATTTGTGGAGCCCAAAAACCTTGTGTACCATAAGCATCTCCTTTTTTAAGCCCAAGACCAGCTTGAGCACCAACGGGTCCATTCCAATTTTTTTGATCGGAAGAGGAATAGACCTGAAATCCTTCTCCGTTTAACGGACTGTTTCCGGTAGTTGTTCCATAGAGATAATAAGTCCCCTCATTATAAAATATGGTCGGGTCTGCCAGAAAAATATCTTTTAATACAACAGTTGGAGTAGGAACTGTTGTTGTAGCTTCCAATTCCTTTTGTTGCGAACATGAATTTAAGCTTAATGTTGTAAATAGAATTATAAAAAAAAATTTCATTTTATAGTCGGTTTTATAATTGGTGTTGTAGACGGCGTTCCCGAGTTTACAGTTGGCCAGCCATTTTTATACGTTATTTTATCGATCAAAATGATGCGTCCGCCATTTGGTTTTTTTGAATCAATTGCGTGATACACCATCCATTCCTGTCCGTTATCGTCTGTTACAACTGAATTATGTCCAGGAGCAATCCATTTATCATTTTTATTTATAATCACACTATTAGCAGTTTTTTCAGCTTCTTCCAAAGTTTCAAAAGGGCCTTCCGCATTTTTAGAACGCGCAACCATTACGGCATAATGCGCTTTTTCGCCACAGCAGTTGTCCCCT
>NZ_RYDJ01000271.1:0-1057 GCF_003970355.1 Flavobacterium bomense
GCTTTCAATGTGGCTCTTTCAACTAATTTTAGATCTGTTTTATTGGTAAAAATTGAAGATTGTACATCTGCCCACGAATCGTCAGAACCTATATAAACAAGATTAAAAATATCAGTTTCATCAAACGCTTTTTTCATTTCGGGAGTTATACTTTTGTCTGTTGCCCAAAAGTCGTTATAGAATTTTGTAGAGACCTCTTCATTCCAATCCAATCGATACAAATGCGCTTTTGTTTTAACAATATAACCTTTGCCAGCAATAGTTACGCCCACCGAGAGAGCTGTTGCTACTGTGGCAATTGTATTGGCTTGAGGAACACCTGCGTAACTTGCTGCAGTTGCGGCAATATTTAGCCATTTGTTAGTTTTTTTAGCTATTACTTCTTTATCAGTATATTTGAATTCGTTTATTAACACAAAAGTGTTTTTAATTAAATCTTCACCTGCGTCGCCCAGCATAGTTATACCTCTTTTACTTGCTCTAGCTTTTGCGATGTCAAGTACTGAGGCATCATAATTTCCTCTTGATTTAATCAGATTCATATTGAATCCTCCTTTTGGCGAGCGGCCGAACCATTTTGCAACTAATTCTCTTGCAATGTCATTTGTGCCTTTTTGGGTTTCTTTAATCTGGTCTTTAAGTTCTTGAGGCATAAGGTCTACAAGTTCCTTTTGATATTTTTGGCTATCAAATTGTAATCTTTTGTCTATGTATTCTGTTATTTTATTTTTTTTAGTAACTCCAATTTCCTTTGCTTCATCTGTAAGTTTTTTTCTTTCGGCTTGATATTCTTTTAGGTATGGTGACGATGTGGTATTCAATAAAAGGGCTGTGTTTGAACTTGAAGATGCCATTCTAAATAAAGCGGCGTTGCCAGAATATTGAGCAGGGGGTGAGGCGGGGATGCTGCCTGGCAAGTTTTCTAAAACTCTTTTGTCTAAATTATGGTTGTTAAATTTGTCTGGAATTTTGCTTGTTATAAAGTATTTTTTTATCGAATCGGCAAAAGGTATGTTTGGTGTTTCAATCATAACAGTGTATAAAGAACTTCTTCTAT
>NZ_RYDJ01000272.1:0-1056 GCF_003970355.1 Flavobacterium bomense
AAAGCACTTTTGAGTTAAAATTCCTAATCTTAATTTTTTAGCAAGATTAAATGTGTAAATAGAATAAAACGATGAGCATTAAAATACATTTCAAAAGCTCATTAGACAAGTATAAGTACTCTAAAATATAAGGTTTTTGTATTATGAAATTAAATATAAATAGATTCTAATTTACAACAAAACCTGACAGGTTTCAATAACCTGTCAGGTTTAATGTTATTATAAATTCTGAGCACTGAACACTGATCACTGACAACTATTCTTCTTCCTTTTGTCCCATCATCATCAGGAACGCTTTCAGGAAATCGTCTATTTCGCCATTCATCACGCCATCAACATTGCTGGTTTCGTAACTAGTGCGAACGTCTTTGACTAATTTATAAGGTTGCATCACATAATTTCGGATTTGCGAACCCCATTCGATTTTCATCTTTCCAGCTTCAATATCAGAGCGTTGTTCTTGTTGTTTTTTGAGTTCAATTTCATACAATTGCGATTTCAACATTTGCATCGCTCGGTTTCTGTTGTCGTGTTGCGAACGCGTTTCTGAGCATTGAATTTGTATTCCCGAAGGTTTGTGAACCAGTTGAACTTTAGTTTCTACTTTATTCACATTTTGTCCACCAGCGCCACTCGAACGAGCCGTTGTGATGACAATATCTGCTGGATTTATTTCAATTTCTATCGTATCATCGACTAACGGATACACATAAACCGAAGCAAAAGACGTGTGTCGTTTGGCATTACTGTCAAAAGGAGAAATTCGAACCAATCGATGCACTCCGTTTTCACCTTTGAGGTAGCCAAAAGCATAATCACCTTCAATTTCCAATGTTACCGTTTTTATGCCCGCTGCATCGCCTTCTTGGTAATTCAGTTCCCGTAATTTGTATCCCGATTTTTCGGCCCACATCATATACATTCGCATCAGCATCGAAGCCCAGTCACAACTTTCCGTTCCGCCTGCTCCAGCCGTAATTTGAATAACAGCACTTAAACTGTCGCCTTCATCCGACAACATATTTTTGAACTCGATGGCTTCAATATGGTTTTGGG
>NZ_RYDJ01000273.1:0-1053 GCF_003970355.1 Flavobacterium bomense
TAAAGCTGCGGTAAATAATCCTTTGAGTTCGGGATGATATTGTTCTAAAACAACCATTCCAGCTCCATAAAAAAGAAAAGAATTACTGGCTAGAATGCTTAATTCTATTGGAGAGAAAAGGCCTTTGGTTCTTACATTATTGATGATGTTGACACCAATGAATACCAAGTAAAAGGCAAATCCGAAAAGTAATGCGCCAAGATAATGTGGTGCCTTTTCATCGAGGTTCTTGAACAACCAAGCTCCATACAAAATGACTGTAAAAACATAGGATAATATATTGATGATACTCCATTTTTTATAATAGGCCAATGCCAGAATTCCGATATTTAAAATGAGTATGTAGGTAAACAATACCACATAATTTCCTTGACCTGTGCTGATCATAAACGGAACGGCAAAGCCACCAATTAGAGATAATACGGCCAATTCTTTTCGGTTATAGGAAAGCGAAATAAAACAGCTAAACACGGTAATCAGGATCATTATTATAAAGGCTGTTGTCTGTCCGAACAAGTGGTAACTGTGAAACGCAATACCAATTGTGAAATAGAAAATAGCAATTGCTCCGGCCACAAAAACCGAACTGAAAGCAGCATATTTTTGACGTAATTTATGAGCCACTCCCATAATTAATGCGCCGGAAAGCATACCAATTCCCACTCGGGCGGGTTCGTTGATCCAATCTTTGTCTATTGCATATTTCACGAAATAACTGATTCCCAAAACCAGAATTAAAATCCCAATTTTGTTGATGAGGTTTTCGCCAATAAATTTTTCTAAATCGGGATTGGCCTTCTTCAAAGCTTCATTCGAAACATCGTATTTTTTTTCGATACCAAATAAAGTTTCTTTGGGTTCTACTTTATGCGTTATAACTTTAGCAATTGTTTTCTTGGCATTCCCTTTTTTAGGAATCAGCAAAATACTATTAGGTTTTAAACCACCTTGCGCATCGGGGTTTAATTGATAAATATCATAAGGGGTGACATTGTATTTTTGGGCAATTTGGCTAATCGTTTCCCCTTTTTCAACCTTGTGAGTTGTATTTTT
>NZ_RYDJ01000274.1:0-1050 GCF_003970355.1 Flavobacterium bomense
AAGAATTAGATTTATATTTTGTTGAAAATAAGACTAGTATTTCAAATAATATTCTTACTGATGAGGTAAAACTAAAGCAAATTATCGTCAATTTAATTTCTAATGCCATTAAATATACTGTAAAAGGGAAAGTTACCTTTGGTTATCAAATTAATGAGGAAGATAAAAATATAGAGTTTATCGTAAAAGATACTGGATTAGGAATAGACGAAGGAAATTTAAAAGTAATTTTTGATAGATTTAGGAGAATTGAAGATGAATTTTCTGTTGCGCTAAGCGGTTTAGGTCTTGGTTTGGCTATATCCAAGGCATATATCGAAATGCTTGGCGGAACAATAAGTGTACATTCGAAAATTAAAGTAGGCTCTGAGTTTAAGTTTACAATTCCATTAATTTATGACGAATCAATTCCAATTCCAATTCTAAATCAAATCAATGTGTTGAATGTTGCTGTCAAACAAAATTATCAAACAATTTTGGTCGCAGAGGATGATAATATTAATTTTCTATTGATAAAGAGAATCTTAGAATTAAAAAAATATAAAGTTTTACGAGCGATTAATGGTCAAGAAGCGGTTGATATATGCAGAGAAAACGTAGATATTCATTTGGTTTTAATGGACATTAAAATGCCAGTTTTGAACGGTTTTGAAGCTTTTAAAATTATAAATTCTTTTAATCCAAAACTTCCTGTAATTGCACAAACTGCTTATGCTTCGGTTGAAGATTATGAGAAAATTATGGAATTAGGCTTTACCGCCTATGTTTCTAAACCTTTAGACAAAGAAAAAATATTTGAAATTATTGATTCAATTTTTCATAAAAGTTGCAATTATTAGTCAAACAACAAACCGTATTTATTATACTAAACGTTCGTCTGCATTATTCAAAGCCTCAGAGATAATTGCCAATCCTTCGTCTATTTCTTTTTCGTTAATACATAAAGGCGGAGCGATAAAAATATATCCCCAACGAACAAAAGTATATAATCCCAATTCTCTTACGTTTGCAGCAATTAGGTTGGTAACTTTCAAATCTTCGCCAGAAGCA
>NZ_RYDJ01000275.1:0-1048 GCF_003970355.1 Flavobacterium bomense
ATTATAAAAAAAAGAAATCGCTTCATATTGTTTTTCCTATTGATGAATCAATATTTAAAAAGTTCAAAAATAATAGAAATCAAATAGCTAAAGTCACAAAAATTACATAAAAATTTTTTGGAGTTTTTATTCTTTGACAAGCATTCACAAATAAAACTAGCCACAGATTCACAGATTTTCAAAGTAACTTATTTTAAAAATCTTTGAATCTGTGGCGTCTATTTTACTATTACAACGGGATATCCTATTCTTTAACCAATATTATAGTTGCTTTATAACCGGTTCCAACATTCCATTGGCTGGCCGAAATAGCGATTCCCTTATCATCATAAACCTGAAATTCTGCTGTATTTGGCGAAGCGAAACCTTCGTTCAGGGCTTCGAAATCAATTTTGTTAACACCATCCACCAATGCTATTTTGAAACCTTTAAATGCGCCGTCCAAAACAACTTCGGGTTCAATTATCTTATCGTTCAAATAAACTCTAATCTTGTCGCCATCCACATAAGCCGCATCCTTATACCGAATGGTAGAAGTGAATGATTTGGTTTTGAAACTTCCTAAAAATTGATTTCTTCTATAAAAAACGCCGCTAGAATTGGACTCTTTTTTATATAAATTACTGTTGAGAAAAATAGCCTCAGGATTTATAAAATCATCTACAGGTGCTTTGACAATTTCGGGTGGCGTGACTTTTGGCGCAATTACTTTTGGTGGAATTACCTTTTTTATTTTCGAGTTCTTGGCGGGAATTGCCTTAAATTTGGAATTGAATTCCTCCTGCGAATATCCATTTAAGGACATCACTAAAATGATAACAAATAATACTGTTTTTTTCATTGCTTTTATAAATTAGTTAATCAATGCATTTTAAGTCTAAAACCGAAAATTAGTGTGATTCAACTCTTCTTATATAACATTCAATAACAGAATTTATTTCATATCCGTAAATTATGTAACTCCAAGAATACTTTACCTCATTGAACTTTTAAAATGAATTACCCCGAGGCAGAGCCTCGAGGTATCGTGTTACTCAAAAGATAACCG
>NZ_RYDJ01000276.1:0-1046 GCF_003970355.1 Flavobacterium bomense
GCAACTATTTATTACAATTCGTATGCTACTTATTTTGTAAAATACATTCAAGGAATGAAATCAAATGGCATTACAATCGATGCGGTTTGCCCACAAAACGAACCTTTAAATCCTAACAATAATCCAAGTATGACTATGTCAGCGGAGCAACAGTTAAGTTTTATAAAAAAACTAGGATTAGCATTTCAAAACGCAAGTATAACTACTAAAATAGTTAGTTACGATCACAATTGTGATGTTCCTAGTTATCCAATAAGTATTTTAAGCGATGCTACAGCCTACCCTATTGTTGATGGTTCTGCTTTTCATTTATATGGTGGAGATATTAGTGCTTTGTCCACCGTTCACGATGCTTTTCCGAATAAAAAAGTATATTTTACAGAACAATGGACCTCATCTACTAGTGATTTTAGAAACGATCTGAAATGGCATGTGAAAAATGTTATCATTGGTTCCATGCGAAATTGGAGTGTCAATGCATTAGAATGGAATGTAGCCAACGACCCCAATTTTGGGCCGCATACTGCTGGTGGATGTTCTCAATGCAAAGGTGCTATTACAATTAATAACAGTACTACTTATACACGCAATGTTGCTTATTACAATATTGCACATGCTTCTAAATTTGTTCCTACAGGTTCCATCAGAATTGCGTCAAATATAAGTGGGAATTTAAGTAATGTAGCCTTTAAATCACCATCTGAAAAAAAAGTACTTATTGTTGAAAATGATGGAAATACAACTGAAACTTTTAATATAAAATTTAACGGAAAATGGATTACCACATCTTTAGAAGGTGGCTCTGTTGGAACATACATTTGGTAAAATGAAAACAAAAAAAACTGCAACAACACTACTTTTAATGATTTCGATTTTTGGGTTTTCGCAACAAAAAAGTAAAATACAACCAAAATCTTTTTCAACAAAAGATAAAATAATAACCGTTTATACTTCTGCGGATAGTACTAATTTGAGGTTATCAAAAACCGATAATCTTACATTTTCAGATTTAAAACAACCAGTAGAAACTCAAGTTTGTATTTTTG
>NZ_RYDJ01000277.1:0-1043 GCF_003970355.1 Flavobacterium bomense
AATTCCCTTATTCAAATAAGACAACTCACGCATACGACCTGATAATGTATCATAAGAATACTCTACTGTTTGAGTAAATATAGAAGGATCCGGATAAAAAGTTACTATTGTCCCTCTCTTGGTAGTTTCTCCAATTTGTTTAACTGGATAAAGCGCTTTTCCTTTTTCGTACTCTTGTTCGTATACTTTTCCATCACTACTATGCACCGTTGCTCTCAAATGGTTTGACAATGCATTTACCACCGAAACCCCAACACCGTGAAGACCTCCAGAAACTTTATACGAATCTTTATCGAATTTACCTCCGGCACCAATTTTAGTCATCACAACCTCTAATGCAGAAACACCTTCTTTTTTATGAATTCCTACTGGAATTCCACGACCGTTATCTTCAACAGTAATAGAACCATCTTCATTTATATCAACTATGATGGTATCACAATGACCACCCATCGCTTCATCGATAGAGTTATCTACAACCTCATAAACTAAATGATGTAGTCCTCGAACACCTACATCTCCAATATACATCGAAGGACGCATTCTTACGTGCTCCATTCCTTCTAATGCCTGAATACTATCTGCTGAATAATTATCCTTTTTAATTTCGTCGCTCATATAAATTTACTCTAAAAATGTTTTTTTTTGACTCGTACGCAAATATATAAAAACGAGAGGGAATTTAAGACTAAAATCAAGAGTTAAGTCGTTAAGTTATTAACAAAAAGTACTACTGTTAATAACCTTATTTTTACGGCTTTTGCGCTATACTTATGCTATCAAACAAATAACAAAACTGGTTTTTCCAGCCTCATTTTTGAATGCCAGATAACCGCCGTGAGATTCTATTATGTTTTTTGATAATGTTAAGCCAATGCCTGCACCTTCTTTTCGGGTGGTAAAAAACGGAAGAAAAATTTTGTCTGCAATTTCGGTTTCAATGCCGTATCCGTTATCTGAAACTGTTATAAAAACACGTTTTTCTTTTACTTCGGCAGAGATTATAATTTGCTTTCCTTTTTTGTCTGCCAAAGCATAAATAC
>NZ_RYDJ01000278.1:0-1042 GCF_003970355.1 Flavobacterium bomense
TATGTTTACCCGAAGAGTGAAAATGTTTAATAATTATTTTGAAGAAAATTGGGGCGATGCAGCTTACGGATTGTTCCTAAAAGAAATCTCAGACAGTTACATTATTGGGAACAAATTTTCTAGAAATACATCAGGAATTCATATGGAAGGAACAAGCCGAATTTTAGTCGAAAAAAACATTTTTGAAGCCAATGGTTGGGGAATGAAAATTCAAGCGAGTTGTATGGAAAACATCATTAAAAACAACAATTTTGTTGGGAACACTTTTGATATTAGCACTAACGGAAGTCTGGTTTTGAATACTTTTGATGGCAATTATTGGGACAAATATGAAGGCTATGATTTAGACAAAAACGGAGTTGGTGATGTGCCATTTCGACCCTTGAGTTTGTTCGCAGTTCTTACTGAAAATAACCCTTCAGCGATGTTACTTTTCAGAAGCTTTATGATAACACTTTTAGATAAATCTGAGAAAATATTACCCAGTATCACACCTGATAATTTTATCGACAAAACACCATTAATGCACTCATTATCGCTATGATTGAAATTAAAAATATATATAAAAAATTCGGAAAGTTAGAAGTTTTAAGTGATGTCAATCTTACTTTCAATAAAGGAAAATGTGTCGCACTAATTGGTCCTAATGGTTGTGGAAAAACCACTTTGATAAAAAGTGTTTTGGGAATGGTGATTCCTAGTAAAGGCGATATTTTGTTTGACCAAAAATCGATACTCAATAAATATAAATATCGGGAACAAATTGGTTATATGCCGCAAATAGGACGTTATCCAGATTATATGACGGTGGGTCAAATCATCGAAATGATGAAAAAAATTAGAAATTCAGATGCCGTTTTGGATGAGGATTTAATCAAAGCTTTCGAACTCGAAAAAATATTCGACAAACAAATGCGGACGCTTTCAGGAGGAACAACCCAAAAGGTGAGTGCTACATTGGCTTTTCTGTTTAATCCCGATGTGTTGATTTTAGACGAGCCAACCGCGGGTTTAGATCCATTGGCTTCGGAAATATTGAAAG
>NZ_RYDJ01000279.1:0-1041 GCF_003970355.1 Flavobacterium bomense
TTCACGAACACGCATTCTACTCACATTTCCACGCAAAGTATTGATTTCACCATTTTGACAAATGTATCTAAACGGTTGTGCCAATTCCCAAGAAGGCATGGTGTTGGTAGAAAAACGTTGGTGAACTAAAGCCAAACGAGTTACTAAATCGGTTTGTTGTAAATCGGTATAATAAGGACCAATATCTTCGGGCATAATAATACCCTTGTATATTAAGGTTGTTGTAGAAAAACTAGGAATATAAAAATAAGAGCTTTCGGATATCTTAGAATTTATAATCGTATGTTCGGTAATTTTACGTGCAGCATATAATTTTGCTTTGAATGTAGCGTCGTCAATTTCTTCGCTTTTACCAACGAATATTTGATCAATTTTTGGCTCAGAAGCCAAAGCAATTGGACCCAGTTGAGAGGAATCAACAGGAACTTCTCTCCATCCTAAAATGGTTAATCCCTGATTTTTGATTTCATCTTCAAATAATTTTTTGCAAAAAACATATTGATTTTCGGCTTTGGGTAAAAAAACCATACCTACTGCATATTCACGTGCATTTGGAAGTTTGAAATCACAAACTCTATTGAAGTATTCGTGCGGTATATCAATTAATAGACCTGCACCATCACCCGTTTTCCCGTCGGAACTCACACCGCCACGATGTTCTAACTTTACAAGGATTTCTAATGCGTCGTGAATGATTTGATTTGTTTTCTCGCCTTTAAGGTTGCAGATGAATCCAGCCCCACAGTTTTCATGCTCAAATTCTGGCGAATAAAGACCTTGTTCTTTAATTTTCATGCTTATTAATTTTTATGCAAAGATATAGATTCTATTTATCACATCAATTTTTATATTTGAGTTTAACGTATTTTTGCTATAATGTTAAGAAAATGTCCAATAAATAGCAATTAATCATTCACGAACACATAAATTAACAAAATGACAATTCTTTTTTTATATAAAATAGGATTTTGAAGAAAGATTATTATGATTTTTGCTTTTTTATTAATAATTTTCAATCAATAATTGTTTTTGAATTTTATT
>NZ_RYDJ01000027.1:0-13700 GCF_003970355.1 Flavobacterium bomense
CGCTCAAAAATGACTCTTAAAATACAGATTTACAATAATTTCAAAGAACTTGTTTTATTTTTTAGTGGACACTAGTGCTATTATTTATAAAAAAAATAAAATATTAGCATAAAACTCGAAGACATGAAATATAACCTCAGAACAAATTATAAGAAAACAGATCATGAAATAATGCTACGTCAGGAATGCGCAATTCTTGCGAAATGATATGGCAGACTTACAATATATGTAGTTTTTATGAATTAGCTAATTGGTTCGGCAAGGAAAGTGTAGATTGTCTTTTGGCTGATAGAGAGTTTGTCGGGGGAAAATGGTTAGCGTTTTTAAACCAAAACAACATTTGGTATTACATCAGAATCAGAAATAATTTCAAAATTTATTCGTACCAAAAACAGGAAGAGATTAAGGCTTTTTGGTTGTTCAATAATTTGAAAACAGGCAATTTTTATCATTATCCGAAAACGCTATCTTTCAGGGAGTAAAACCATTGACCGAAACGGAAAAATGGAGTTTTTAATTATTGTTTCATTCAATAAACCCGAACAAACAATGGTTTATTATAAACAAAGTGGCAGATTCAAACTCTTTTTAGAGGATTAAAAAGTAGTGGCTTGAATATAAAAATACACATGTGGCCGATTTAGAAAGGCAGTCAAAATAATTAATTCTGTTTTTTTAGCATTTTATTCGGATGTTCGTGATAGTATATTAGTTTCTTTCTTTCAACATAATTCTTGCTAATATTAACTTCAATTGGAATATTATCTTTTATGAAAAAAATTTCCGCGTCAAAAAATAGTATATCGAAAACAGAGACCGATAAAACTTCTGCAATTTGAACAACTCTCGAAATTGTTAAATCAATTTCACCTCGTTCAATTTTTCCATAGCCACTAGTACTCATTTCTAATTCTGCAGCAACAAAATCACGTGTTAAGTTTTTCAGTTCTCTTATTTTTTTAATATTAATATGCCTACGAAAGTACCTCACCATTCCTTTATTAGATTCCCACTCAATCGAACATCTTCAAAATCTTTTCCTCTTAAATAATCTATTATTTTTTTGTGTTTTCATCTTCACCTTCAATTTTGAATTTCACTTCATTTTAATATTATTTAAATTTTTGTCATTAATTATACTCATAAGGCTTTTGGATGAATTGATTAAACTGAGATTAATAATAGGATAACCAAAGTTTCCCTTCTAAATAGTATGTGTTTTAGCGTTTATCTTATTCTATTTCTTCTTTTTTGTGTACATTTGGACACCTAGTTATATCGATTTCGGTATGTTTTATTTTAGATATATGTTTTTAAGCATATTTCCTTTTGAATATTTGTGCTACTCATATTCAAAAAAAATCTTTTTATTCTAAAGTAAGTACTATCATTATAAATTAAAAAAAAGATTTGCCAAATTGAAAATAAGAAAGATAGTTGTTGGTTTTATTTTTATGGGATTTATTGCCTGTAACAAGAAAGAGGAATCAGCATCTTTGGACGATTCAAAAAAAGTTAGTCCATTAATAGCAAGATCAAAAACTGACACTATCAATTTGTCCTTACTAGATTCTTCTAGGAGAGGTGATTTAAAATATTCTCTAGAGCAACTTGATAATACTAAGGGACTTTCCAATAGCTCTGTGAATACTATTTTTCAAGATTCTGAAAATTTACTTTGGGTTGGGACTTGGGATGGTTTAAACCGATATGACGGGACTAATTTCAAAATTTTCAGACCCGAAATTAATAAAGAAAATAGCCTTAGTAATCAGGTCATTCTTAAAGTAGACGAAGATGATTTGGGTAGGATCTGGATCTTGACAATGCACGGAATTAATCAATATAACAAAAAAACGGATCGTTTTGAACGTTATTATTTTTCCAGAAAGAATAGCCCTCCATTATCGGAATCAGAATTCAATATGGCACTTGATCCATCCAAAAAAGTCTTTTGTGCCGTAAAAGACTGGGGAATTGGTTATTTCGACGGTACGGCTTTTCAATTATTAAGTTCTAAAAATCTTCCTAGAAAATCCGTTAAAAAAATGGAATTTACATCTAAGGGCGATTTGATCGTATTGTTTGAAGATCAAGAACTTTATTCCTTGTCTATTGAGAATGCCAAAGCAAACGGAAAAATAATTTCAAAAACAGCCTTGATTTCTGTCAATATTAGAACGTTTGAAATAATGTCTAATCAGAAAATAGTTGTTATTCCGACCTCAGGGAAAGTTATATTACATTCCATGTCGGATAAAAAAAACAAGGAAATTCCAGTACAAAATATAGAAAACAGTATTGGTCATGTGCCTGAGGGTCTTGTTTTATCTAGCCATTCGGGTTATCGTATTATTGATAGTTTGGGAAATGTCTTCACTAAACCCTGGTTGAAATATCTCAAGAATCAAAAAGTGACTGCTTTGATTCAAGGGAGTGAAAATGTGATTTGGACCGGTACTGATGGGGATGGAATTTTTAAAATGTATCCGCTTAAAAAACCATTCAATCTAATTTCAAAAACACAAATTCCTAAACTGGATGGTGGTATTGTGAGGGCATTTTTAGAAATAAAGGGAAATTCATTTTGGGTAGGAACAAAAGGAAAAGGACTGTTTCGATTGGCTCCTAATTTTTATCAAAATCCGGATAAAACGTTAGAATATAAAAATTTTAACGAAAACAATAGCCTTATTAATAATGCGGTGTTTTCTTTATGCAAAGGACAAGATGGGCTTGTTTTTATAGGAACCGATGGAAATGGAATTACTGTTTACGACTTGGCAAAATCAAAATTAGTCAGTTGGTCAGAAATTCTGGGAAAGGAACAATGCCACTATTTCAAATCTGTTTATGCCATTTATCAGGATGAAAAAGGATTCATTTGGCTTGGAACGAATGGTTATGGGATGATTCGTTGCAAAATTGAGCGTTCTGGAGAAAACCTGAAAGTAAGTCAGTTTAAGATATACCAAGCTGATAATAAAGAAAAAAATGCTTTAAGCAGTAATATTATTTACTCCATAGTACCCGAGAAGGAGAACCAACTTTGGATAGGAACCCGATTGGGAGGTTTGAATCTTTTTGACAAAATAACAGAAAAATTTCAAACTTACAAAAACATAAAAGGTGATCCAAAAAGCCTATCCAATAATGATATATTGAGTTTGAAAAAAGATGGAGAAAATAGGCTTTAGATAGGAACCAGTTTTGGTTTAAATCTTTTAGATCATTTAGGAAGCGATGGCAGGGCTATTTTTAAAAGTTATACTACCAATCAAGGTCTCCCAAATAACACCATTCATGGGATTGTTTCGGATTCGAAATCTAATCTATGGTTAAGTACTAATTTTGGACTGTCCAACTTTGTTCTAGAAGAATCAAAGTTTATCAATTACACTAAAAATGAAGGCTTGCAAAACAATGAATTTGCTGATGGAGCATTTTACCAAGATCCAAAATCAGATTTTATTTTTATGGGAGGAATAAAAGGGTTTAATTATTTTCTTCCTCAAAATATAAAAGAATCCTCTGTAATTCCTGATATTTTAATTGATAAAATTAGTGGACAAAACCAAGCAGTTCCCTATTATCAGGGATTGGTTATTTCGCCTGATTCGGATACACATCCGTCTATTGTTTTAGATCATAATCAAAACTTTTTTGATATTGAGTTGGCCGCATTAACTTATATTAACAGTGAAAAATGCCAATATGCCTACCAACTGAAAAAATTTGATAAGGAATGGAATACAATCAATAACCGAAGAATTATTTCCTTTACGAATGTTCCCAGAGGGAATTATTCCCTGTGGATAAAGTGGTCTAATAGTGACGGTGTTTGGAGTGATCCGGTTCATGCAATTGACATCCGAATTAAACCCGTTCTCTGGCAATCGAATCTTGCCTTTGTAATTTATACTGTATTGGCTGTGCTTTTCATCTTGTTTGTACTTAGTTATTACAAGAAACGCCAATCTTTGAGCCAAAATATTCTTTTTAGAAAACGGGAAGAAGAGCTACATGAAAACCGCCTTACCTTTTTTACTAATATAGCCCATGAGTTTCAAACGCCTTTGACCTTGATTGTAGGTCCCATACAAAAGTTGTCTGAAACGACAAATTTGAGTGAAAAGAATCAGAAGTTTATTCAGATGATTCAGAGAAACACTTCAAGATTACTGTTCTTAACACAGCAATTACTCGAATTTAGAAAAGCCGAATATGATTATTTAGAAGTAAGTGTAAAAGAGTTTGATCTGGTGAATTTAGTAGAACAAATTGCGGAACTATTTGATGAATGGGCGCTCAGTAAAAATATTAATTACCATCTGGATATTCCGTCTGAATTGTTGGCTTGGTTTGACAAAGATAAAATTGAGAAAATAGTGTTTAACCTGATGTCAAATGCATTTAAATATACTCCAGTTAATGGTAAAATTGACCTTAAATTTCATATTGAGGATGGAGATCCAAAACGATTAAATATCACGATAGTTAATACAGGAAAAGGAATTCCGCAAGAAAAATTAGATTCTTTATTTGATCGATTTTTTCTTTCTGACACAAATAAAGGAACCGATAATGATCTGTTTAGAACCGGTATTGGGCTCGCCTATATTAAAAAACTTGTTACCTTCTTGAGAGGCGAAATTATTGTTTCAAGCATTGCAAATGAAAAAACAATCTTTACGATTCTATTACCTTGTAGCAAAGAAGTATTTAGTGAAAAAGAATTGGATACAGAGTTAAGTCCTATTTTGATTTCTCACCATCTCAAAAATATTCTGGAAGAAAATCCTAAGATATCGGATACCATAAACCCTAAAATAGCATCTCTTGCAACTCTGGAAGACCATCGTAAAACAATATTAATTGTTGAAGATGAAAAAGACATTCATCTCTTTTTGAATGAATTACTAGGAGAAAAGTATAGAATTATTGTCTCCTATAATGGCTTAGAAGCGTTGAATATTCTTGAAACTCAAATTCCGGATCTTATTATAAGCGATATAATGATGCCTTTTATGGATGGAGTGGCACTTTGTGAAAAAGTAAAAAAAGAAATTAAGACTTGTCATATTCCATTTATCATGCTTACTGCCAAAGATTCGGTTTTACAACGAATTGAAGGAATTGAAAGCGGTGCTAATTCTTATATTCCAAAACCCTTTCATCCCGATCATCTTTTAATCCGAATTCAAAAACTGCTGGAAGAAAAAGAACAAATACATAAATATTTTACTCAGGATACTCTTATCGAGAACCTCACAAATCTTCCCATAGAAAAGGAAGAAAAAGACTTTGTGAAAAAGGTAATTGAGTTAATTCGAAAAAATATTGACAACGAGAATCTTCAAAGTTTATTCATCGAAAAAGAATTAGGTATTAGCAGTTCTCAATTATATCGAAAAATAAAACAGATTTTTGGTTTTACACCAGGAGATTTAATTCGGACAATACGCTTAAAACATGCTGCAGAACTTTTGCGTAAAAATGTATTGACGGTTTCGGAAGTATGCTACCAATCAGGTTTTAATAATCGTTCCTATTTTTACAGGGAGTTTAAAAAAATGTATGATAGCACTCCAAAAAACTATCAATTTAAGTACAAAGCTAAGTACTAATTATTATTTTAAACATCTGTAAATCAATGCGTTTTTGATTCGTGTACACTTTTGATGAAATAGTGTACATAATTCTATGTGTCCTCCTGCTAATTTTATAAAATGATTTATGAATTACAAACCAAAAAACCATTAATGCATTTAATTAACCTAATTTTTATGAACATGAAAAAAAATATTCTAGTTAATAATCAATTTAATACTTTCTTATCATGAAAAAAAGTACTGTTTATACTTTGTTTTTACTTTGGACCATATTATCAGGGAGTGCATTGTATGCCCAAACCATAAAAGGGATTGTATCAGATAAAAATGGTCCCATACCACAAGTAAATGTAATCGTTAAAGGAACAACAACAGGAACGGTAACTGATATTGATGGTAGTTTTACCATTTCTACAGTGAATTCTAACGCTATCCTTGTCATTAGTTATCTTGGCTATCTAAGCCAAGAAGTACCTGTATCAGGAAGAACAGATTTAATTATTACCCTAAAAGAAGACTTGAATTCTTTAAATGAAGTAATTATAGTTGGGTACAATAGCCAAAAAAAGGCATCCATAAGTAGTGCCGTTTCAATGGTAGATATGGAGAGCCTTTCAAAAACAAAAGTACCCGATGTGGCACAAGCTTTACAAGGACAAATAGCTGGTGTTTTTGTAGCTGCAAATACGGGAGCTCCTGGTGATGGTATTAAAATTCGAATAAGAGGAGAAGGAACATTAGGAAATAACGATGTTTTATATGTTGTTGACGGCGTTTCTACTCGCGATATTTCTTTTCTTAATCAATCGGATGTGAAATCGATGACGGTATTGAAGGATGCCGCCGCAGGAGCAGTCTATGGTTCAAGAGCTGCTGGAGGAGTGGTGGTTATTACAACCAAAAGCGGACAAAAAGGGAAATCAACAATTAGTGCCGATTATTACTCGGGACTTCATTTTGCAACGAATCTCCCTAAAATGTTAAATACAGATCAATACTTAACGGTAAAAGATCAGGCTTGGCATAATACTATAGGGAATTCTTCCTCGGCAATTAGCCCTTATGTAGCAGACAGAAGCAGAAGTGATTTAGCCAATACAAATTGGCAGGATGAATTGTTTACAACTGGGATTTCAAAAAATTTCCAAGCTTCAATTAGTGGAGGTTCTGAAAATTTGCAATACTTAATTTCAGGAGGTTATTTTGGAATGGATGGAATTGTAGTAGAAAACCATGATAAATACCAGCGTGTAAATTTTAGAGCAAATATTAATGCGAATGTTTCAGATCGGTTTAATGTGGGAACTAATCTCCAGATTAGCCATGCAAAACAAGACAAATTATCTTCCAGTGGAGATGCACCGGGTATCATTCGCCATGCTTTATTGCGTTCGCCAATATTAGGGGTTTATAAAGACATTAATGATCCCACCTATTCTGCAAGCAATCCATATACGGATTTACCTTTCTATACGGGACCTGATAATGGATGGAGTCAAAATTATGAATTTACTTCAAACCCAATTGCTATAGTCCATTTTACAGATGACAAAAGAAATACGTTTCAAACATTTGGAAATGTATATGGAGAATATGCTTTCTTAAAAGATAATTCTTTAAAATTTAAAAGTAATGTGGGTGTTGATATTCAATTTACCCATAACAAAAATTTCGCTCAAAATTTTGGAGATGCTAATATCAGTGATGTCAATAATACTTATTATGGTCTGGGAAGAAATAATAGACCTAATGTACTAGATGAAAATAGAGGTCAAGGTATGACATTCACTTTTACGAACACTTTAAACTATGTAAAAACAATTAATGAAAAGCACAGCGTCAATTTATTGTTAGGTCAGGAAAGCATTACTAGCGATGCTGCTGCAATAGGCGGTAGCAGACAAAATTTTGATAACACTTCTGACTCTTTCAGATATCTTGATTATGGTGGTCAAGGTGTTTTAGATGCCGATGGGAATGTAATAAGAGCCTTTCCATATAGTTCTGGTTCAGCGAGCAATTGGGCTCTTTTATCTTATTTTGCTTCGGGTACTTATGGATTTAATAACAAATACTTTGCAACTGCTACCATGAGAGCTGATGCCTCTTCCAGATTTGGAGCCAATAATAAATGGGGCTATTTTCCATCTGTTTCTGGTGGGTGGATAGTATCAAAAGAAAATTTTATGTCTAAAATAGATTGGATTTCTAACTTAAAATTAAGAGCCAGTTGGGGGCAATCAGGCAATCAGGAAATACCGAATAATGCTTTTGAAACTCTAGTTTCAACAACAGGCGGAATAGTCAACATCATTCGATACGGGAATCCTGATCTTAAATGGGAAACTACAACTCAAACTAACTTTGGATTGGATTTGAGTATCCTTAAAAATAAACTTTCATTGTCAACGGATTACTTTGAAAAAAACACAACTGATATTCTATTATCGGTAAACTTGCCAGCGGTTTCTGTTGGTGTAATTGAAAGTACAATTGTAAATGCAGGGGCTGTAAGTAATAAAGGATTTGAACTTGGTTTAAATTTTCAGGATAATGATCATGCTTTTAAATATAATATAAATGCAAATGTTGCCACATTAACTAATAGGGTGAATAAACTTCAAACTTATGTGAAGAATATTATTGATGATGGGACCCATACAAAAACGGAAGTTGGACAAGCCATTAGTTCCTATTATGGTCTTGTATTTGACGGCATTTATCAAAACGATACTGAAATAAATACTACTTTATTTTCAAACTCAAATAATACACAGCCCGGGGACATTAAGTTCAAGGATTTAAATGGAGATGGTCAGATTAATGCTGATGATAGAGCTATTATAGGAAATCCTATTCCAAAAATGACCTATGGTTTTTCATTTTCGGGAGAATACAAAAATTTTGATATTTCATTCTTATTACAAGGGGTAGAAGGAGTGGATCGTTACAACGATTTGAAGCAAATTTTAAATTACGATAGTCGTCCATTCAACTCTATGGTTTCGGTGCTGGATAGCTGGCATGGTGAAGGGACCAGTAATACAACACCACGAGTTACTTTCAATAATAATGGAGGAGGAAATGTTTCCAGTGTTTTTGTTGAAGATGCTTCTTACCTTAGATTAAAAAATATTGAAATAGGATATACGTTTGATAGTAAGGTTATTGGAGTTAAAAATTTACGTATTTATGCTTCAAGTCAAAACCTTTTCACAATTACAAAATACACAGGATTAGATCCAGAATCAACTTCATTGATTGATAAAGGAACCTACCCTCAATCAAAAGCATTTATTTTGGGACTTCAAGTTCAACTTTAATTCAACTTTTAAAATATTAAATTATGAAAAAAATATTTATAGCATCAATCTTTATGAGCTTATTGTTTGCAGTTAGCTGCCAAGATGAGCTTACTACTGATCCCATAGGAGCAACAACTTTGAAGCAGGCAAATACTACTCCAACTCTTACTTCGGTAGAGCTTTCGGTAAACTCATCCTACTACTTACTTTCAAATAGTTTGAATCTTTTGGCACAATGGGATTGGAATGGAGGGCTTGTTTTTCAAAATGATTATGTAATGCAGGACATTGCTTCTGACGATATGGAAAAAAAATGGAATCCTGACGGAGATCAGCCTTGGATGGATGATATCAATAATTATACTTTTACTTCTACTAATGGCGGACCAAACGGATTATGGAAATATGATTATGAAGGAATCAAAAGAACTAATATTGCTATTGGTTTCTTAACAAGATCTGACATTGAGTCTGTTACGGGTATCACTTCTGAAAGAAAGAATCAACTCTTGGGAGAAGCTTATTTTTTAAGATCCTATTATTATTTTTCATTGGTGACTAATTTTGGTGACGTGCCATTAATTTTGGCTCCTGTTCAAACCTATCAAGAAGCTTTTACGAATGCCATTCGAGCTGACAAAGCATTAGTTTGGGGCAGTATTAAAGCCGATTTAGTATTGGCAAAAGGGCTTTTGCCAAATTCAAAATACAGCTCAACTACTGAAAAATGGAGAGTCTCAAAGGGAGCCGTAATCGCTCTTCAGGCCAAAGCAGCATTGTATACACAAAACTGGGCAGAAGTAATCACTCTTGTAAACGAATTGACTCCACTTGGATATAGCCTGAATGCTAATTATTTTGATAGTTTTAGCACCGAGTTTACAGATTTGGAGGTTATTTTTGCGTTTAATCATCAAGGAGGGCAGACTCCCAGAAAAGGAAATGGAATTTGTGCACCATTAGATTGGGGATTCTTTGCTCCCAGTACAGACTTTCTTAATTCCTTTGAGGTTAATGATCCCCGAAAATTATATACTGTAAATACTACAAATCGCAATGTAAATAAAATGTTAGGAAGCTTAGATGGAACGAATAAAGGCAATGATGAAGCACCTAATAATAAAATTTACATGCGTATGGCCGATGCTTTACTTTGGAAAGCAGAGGCGCTTAACGAAACGGGTGATTATTCTGGAGCGATTGCTATAATTAACCAAATAAGAGCCAGAGCCAGAACTACGGTAAATGCACTTGGTTTAGTTCCGCCAAGCGGCACATTATTAGACAGAGCTAATTCTTCTGACAAAGCAGTTGTCAAAGGCTGGTTGATTTCAGAAAGAAGAGCCGAACTCGGGTTTGAAAATCAAAGAATGCTGGATTTAAAAAGATGGGGAATTGCGAAAGCAGTTATGACCGCTCATGGGAAAAATTTTCAAGACCGACATATGTTGTATCCAATCCCTCAATCAGAAATTGATGCCTCTGCAGGTCTTTTGATACAAAATCCTGGATATTAGACAATAAAGTTTGGTTAGCGAATTAGTTAGTTAGTTAGTACCATTGAGAAGTAGTAGTTAAATACTAAAAATTACTGCTTCTTTTTTTAAACAAATTATGAAATAACTCTTTATTCGGAATCAGAGAATCAATATAATCCAGCATTAAAAAATAAAAACATGATAAAAAGCAAAATAGTTTTTTTTATTGCTCTGGCGACTTTTCAATTAGGATATGCACAAAAAGCCGCAGAACAAATTTCAATTCGTTTGGTTGATGCAATGCCTAATATGCCGACGCCCTACAAGATGAAGGATTGGAAAAAAGTAACAGCGCAACAAGATTCGCTTTTATATGATTTTAATGCTAAGGGACCACTTCTGCCATTAATTTGGTGGGATGATAATAAAGTAAATGTACCCATTCGTTCTTTCGGGATTCCAAGTTATGTTGGTGCTTCAAGAAATATGAATAAACAGTCTAGCTATGAATCATTACCCGTAATTGGTTCTGTTTTGGGTGCGTCATTGGTAGGAATTGATAAAAGTAATTACAACGGAATTGATTTTGTATCAATGTGTCGACAATTTTATAATACTAAAAACGGAGAAAATTTAGTTATGAATTCTGTTGACAGAAAAACAGGTGAAACCTTTTGGTATGATATTTTTCCAGGAATGGCGTTCAATATGCTCGTGGACCAATATCCTAAAAAAAAGGAAATCGCTGACATCATGAAATTGAATGCCGATAAGTGGATTGTCTGTATAAATAGATTATCCAAAGAAAAAAAATATCCTGATTTTAATTTCACTGCTTTCGATTTTAAAACTAACAAGGGAGTTTATAACGGTGTTTGGCATGAACCAGATGCAGCAGCGGGTTTAGCATGGCTTGAATTTACCGCTTGGAAAAAATGGGGAGATGCTTCCTATCTTCAAGCGAGTAAATCCTGTATGGATTATTTACAAAACCGACCAGAAAAAGAAGGTGCTTATTATGAGATCATGATGCCTTATGGTGCATACATGGCAGTACGAATGAATGCTGAATTAGGAACAAAATACGACGAAATAAAACTATTGAATTGGTGTTTTGACGGGCAAAACTCCGACCGTAATGGATGGGGTGTAATGGCTGAAAAATGGGGGCAATATGATGTTGATGGTTTAGTGGGGCAAAAAAAAGAGGAGCAATATGCTTTCGCAATGAACACCTTTTCGCAAGCGGCAGCATTGGTTCCAATTGTAAAATATAATCCTTCTTATTCTAAAACCATTGGAAAATGGATTTTGAATTTATCAAATTCCAGTCGACTTTTCTATAGCGATGAACATCCAAAAAACAGACAAACCAGTGCCGTATGGCAGGGAGATCCAAACCATGTGATTTGCTATGAGGGTCTTCGCAAAGATTTAGATCATGGCAATGGTTTTGAAGTTTATAAAGATGTATTGGCAAATGAAGGTCCTTATGCTTTGGGTGATCAGATGAAACAATATTCCTCAGCTACCGATTTGTGTCCTTATGGATCAGCTTGGGTTGGAATGTTGGCCTCAATTGTTGACACGACAAATGTGGAAGGAATTCTGAAAATAAACTGTAATGCAACCGATTTCTTTTCTTCAAGAGCATTGCCTACGTTTTTGTTTTACAACCCTTATAAAGAAATAAAAAATGTATCCTTTAATGTAGGGGACAGTTCCGTAAATATTTATGATAGTGTATCAAAAAAATATATTGGACGAAAGGTTATTGGAAATTTTAATTTCAAATTAAATGCAAATACAGCTATGACACTCATAATAGTGCCATCAGAAATAAAAACATCCATGAAAAATAAAACACTTATCGCAGGAACAAATATCATCGATTACCATTATTAATTTTGAAGTACACTATTTAAATTAAAAACACAATTACACTATAAAAAATGATCGATATCGCAAAACGTTTTACACAAAATCCCTTATTATCACCGGCAGCTCTTCCTCCTAGTAGAGAGGGTCTAGAAATTACCTGCTTGCTTAATCCTGGAGTATTTCAATTTGAAGGAAAAACGTGGCTTTTGGTTAGAGTTGCTGAAAGACCCAAACAAAAAGAAAATATCATTTCGTTTCCAATACTAACGGAAACAGGGGCGATTCAAATTATTGAAATCCCAACAAATGATCCTGAATTAGACGCCAGTGATGCTAGAGTCATTAATTATAAAGGGGTTGATTATTTGACGACACTATCGCATCTTCGATTAGTATGTAGTGAGGATGGAATCGAATTTCATGAACCAGAAAATTATCCTCCTTTGGTTGGCGAAGGTATGTTGGAGACTTTTGGAATTGAAGATTGTCGTGTCGCTTTATTGGACGGAAAGTATTATTTGACCTTTACGTCTGTTTCTCCAAATGGTGTTGGCGTTGGTTTACGCACTACCACCGATTGGAAAAATTTTGAATCGCATGGAATGATGTTGCCTCCGCATAATAAAGATTGTGCCATCTTTGATGCGAAAATTAATGGTTTGTATTACGCCTTACACCGTCCAAGCAGTGTGGATATTGGTGGGAACTATATTTGGATTACGTCCTCTCCTGATGGTTTGCACTGGGGAAATCACCAGTGTATTATTAAAACCAGAGCCGGGTTGTGGGATAGTAAAAGAGTGGGTGCAGGTGCTGCCCCTATAAAAACAGAAAAAGGTTGGTTGTCTATTTATCATGGGGCTAACGCCTCGCATCAATATTGTTTGGGTGCCTTTTTAATGGATTTAGAAGACCCTACTAAAGTAATTGCACGAACAGAAGGTCCTATAATGGTTCCAACAACAAGTTATGAATTGAGTGGTTTTTTTGGAAACGTAGTTTTTACTAACGGACATATTGTGCAGTCAGACGGAGATACTATCACTATTTATTATGGTGCTTCCGATGAGTTTGTTTGTGGTGCAGAATTTTCGATCAAAGACATTTATTCACTTTTAAAATTTAACTAATGTTCCAGAAACTAAAAACCGAAATTGGTCATTTTAAAAGTCAGACGCACAATTTTCAAATATTAGTACTTACAAATCTGGTGTATGCCATCGTTTTACCAGTAATAGATATTTTTGTGGCTGCTTATGTAATGCGAAGTTCCAATGATCCCGTTAAGGTAGTTATTTATCAACTGACAATTTATGCCGGAATTCCACTCACTTTTTTACTAAATGGTTATTTATGCGAATCAAGGGTTAAAAAAGAAAGAAATATCTGTTTAAAAATTAGATTAATAAGCTGATAATCAGTAT
>NZ_RYDJ01000280.1:0-1039 GCF_003970355.1 Flavobacterium bomense
AAAATTCCCCAAATACAGCAGAAGAAACCGAATAAAAAAACGTAAAGTACAATTCGTATTGGGGTTTTCAAAAGAATGAAAAATTTAGTCTAAATTGAGAGATGAATCTCGCTTTTGAGGCTTATGATTCTGGTGCGAGTGCAATCTCTAACCCTTCTAAAGCATTCGTGATATAAATTTGGCAACCCAATCGGCTGTTGTCTTTTACATTGAAGGCTTCCGAGAGCATCGCTTCTTCGTCCTCGTTTCTTTCTGGCAAATCGACTTGGTTCAACACATAGCATTGGCAGGAAGCGCACATTGCCATCCCACCACAGAGACCGATGGTTCCTTCTGGAGCTAATTCATAAGCACAAACAAGTTCCATAACATTCATATTCATATCGGTTGGTGCTTGTACCTCGTGGGTTATTCCTTCTCTATCGGTAATTTTTATAGTTACGTCTTGTGTCATATTATATGTTTTAATGTGAAATCAACAGCTTAAATTGAATCGCTATTTTGTTAATCGATTGCTTTTACAACTGCTTTAGGTGCTTCTTTACGAGTTCCGTCGAATCCATCGATTCCTGAAACGGTGGTGTATTTCATTAAGTATTTCTTTCCTGGATTGATAATTTGATATGCCGCCTGACACATTAAAGTGGCTTCGTGGAATCCGCAAAGAATCAATTTCAATTTTCCAGGATAGGTGTTGACATCGCCAATAGCAAAAATTCCGGGAATATTGGTTTGATAATCCAAGGCGTTGTTTACTTTGATGGCGTTTCTCTCAATTTCTAATCCCCAGTTTGCAATTGGACCTAATTTTGGCGTTAATCCAAAAAGTGGAATAAAATAATCGGTAGGAATGTTTCTGTGAGCTCCGTTGATATCCACATCTATAGATTCTAAATGTTCGGCTCCATTCAAACCAACTACTTCTCCGGGAGTAATCATTTTGATTTTTCCCGCGTTTTTCAGTTCTTGAACTTTCTCTACTGAATCTAAAGCGCCACGGAATTCGTTTCTGCGGTGAATTAAAGTCACCTCGGAAGCT
>NZ_RYDJ01000281.1:0-1038 GCF_003970355.1 Flavobacterium bomense
GTTCTTTTACGATTTCTTTATCCAAATCTTTGTCTAAAAGCATTTTAAACAATTTTACAGTTGCCATCGCATCGCCGCTCGCACGATGTCTTTCGGCCATTGGGATTCCTAAGGCTCGAACCAATTTTCCTAAACTGTGGGAAGTTTGTTCTGGCAATAATCTCTTGGATAATTCGACAGTACAAAGTGTTTTTATATTGAAATCATATCCCAAACGACGAAATTCAGTGCGAAGAATTCGGTAATCGAAATCGGCGTTGTGTGCCACTAAAACGCAATCATTAGTCATTTCGATAATGCGTTTGGCTACTTCAAAAAACTTTGGAGCAGAGCGCAACATGGCATTATTAATTCCAGTCAATTTCACTACAAATGGCTGAATTGGAATTTCGGGATTGACCAAGCTAATGAACTGGTCTACGATTTCGTGACCGTCAAATTTATAAATGGCAATTTCCGTAATTCCTTCTTCGTTGAATTGTCCTCCTGTGGTTTCTATGTCGAGTATTGCGTACAAAATAAGTGTTCGGTGTTCAGTTTTTTAGTGATCAGCTATTGGAACTTTAAATACAATTAGCATACAAATTTTTAGTAAATCAATCTGCAACTTTAAATCTGCACGCAATCTGCAACCTGCCATCTGCCATCTGTAACCTGCCATCTGCAGCCTGATTACTGAATACTAAAAGTAGTCCCTTCTTTCCCGTCCTTCAACTGAATTCCTAAGGCAATCAATTGATTTCTTATTTGATCTGACATTGCAAAATCTTTATTGCCTCTAGCCTCATTTCGCATACCTATTAGCATATTGACTACGCCTTCTAGTTTTTCGTTATTGTTTTCAATACCTTTTTCGTCTTTAAGTCCCAAAACATCAAAGATAAAAGTGTTTGTCGAATGAATAAATAATTTTAAATCTTCGGCTGTGAGGCTAGCAGAATTATCATTTAATAAATTGATGTACCGAATTCCTTCAAATAAATTAGCGATTAGAATTGGAGTATTAAAATCGTCATTCATTGCTGCATAACAACTTTG
>NZ_RYDJ01000282.1:0-1038 GCF_003970355.1 Flavobacterium bomense
GACCTAAATCAATCGCTTTTTGGAAATTTCCCAACTTGAAATTCATATCAGCTTGGTAATAAGACATTTTTTCCTTGTATTTTTCTTCACCAGAAACTTCGTCAAAATACTTGGTGGCTTGTTTGTAATCGTCTCCTTCATAAGCCATAAAACCCAGATAATACTTGGCTTGCGAACCGTATTCAGCTGAATTTGTCACTTTATTAAAATAGGTTGTAGCTTCCTTTTTATTTTTGGAAACAAAAAAACTATACCCTTTTTGAAAATTGAATTTATCTCTATCGTTGCCGCTCAAATTGCCTTCATCCACTTTGTCGAACCATTGTAAGGCTTGTGGATAATTTCCTTGGGCAAAGTAAAATTGTGCCACTCCAATATATGCCTGGTTTTGTTTTCTGCTAGTAGGATAATCCGTAACGAAATGTTCCATTAGCACATCGGCACCTGATTGGTTGGTTCGAATGGCGCAATTCGCGATATAAAAAAAACAGTCGGATTTCAGTTCTTCATTGGCTGTAGCCGACTTCACTTTTTCAAAAAGTAACTGAGCCGAAGCATATTGATTTTCATTATACAACAAAATCGCTTTATCAAAATCTTTCGAATCGTTTGTATATATTGCTGATTTTTGGGCTGAAACAGACAGAGATTGAATAAATAGGAACAAAAAGAAAAGCCAAGAAATTTTTCGCATTGTGATTTTGATTTAATAATTCAAATATATCATATTCTAAAGGGTATAACGGAATGCAATTGGTTTTTATTATGAACAAAAGTTTTAACAAATAGCAAAACGCAGATAATCAACAAAAATATTTTTTTGTTTGCTCGTGTGCTAATTGATAATTACATTTACCAAATAAAATAACACCCATTATGTCAAAAACCGTATTATCTTTAAAAAATGTAAGCCTAGCTCAAGGAGGTAAAACTATCTTATCCAATGTAAACCTTGAAGTTAATCACGGAGAATTTATATATATCATCGGAAAAACGGGGTCCGGAAAAAGCACTTTTATGAAAGCTCTTTACGCTGAT
>NZ_RYDJ01000283.1:0-1037 GCF_003970355.1 Flavobacterium bomense
TGCTAGGAAGAGGATTATATTTTGCCGGATTGCAACAAAAAATGTCTGTTTTTATTGGTGTTGCAATGATTGTCATTATTCTAATTCCAGACAAAGTTTTTGCCAAATACAATTTTTCGAAACCTGTTTTCAAATTGATTTCAAAAATCAAGACAACTTTAGGAAGTCAGTTCAAAAGCAAGAGTTATAAATCCTTATTTACTATTGGTTTACTGAATGGTTTTCTACCTTGCGGAATGGTTTATGTTGCCTTATTTGGCGCCATAGCAATGCAAAACGAGTTTTACGGCGTTTTATATATGATTTTATTTGGGTTAGGAACCGTTCCTGTGATGAGCAGTGTCGTGTATATCAACTCATTTTTAACGATTCCTGTGCGAAATAAAATTCAAAAAATCATTCCGTTTGTTGCGATTGTTATCGGAATATTGTTTATCTTTAGGGGATTAGGACTTGGCATTCCTTACATATCACCTTCAGATATGAGTTTGTTCGTTCAATCAAGTCCAAATTGTCATTAATTATTAATTAATTCTTATATAATTATGGAAAACCAAGATTTGCTGCACGTGTCTCCTGATGTTCAGGAAAAAATTGAGAAATTAATAAACGAAAATGATCATTTTGCAGCGTTATTCGAAGAATACCGGAAAGTCAAGCATGATGTATCCTTAATAAAATCAGAAGAAGTAGTTACTACCGATGTGCATTTGAAAGAATTAAAAGTAAAAATTCTTCATTTAAAAGATGAAATATATTCAATATTACGAAGATAAAAGCAAAAATATCACGCTTATTTGGCGTGATTTTTTTTGGATATTTAATTCTATTAAATTGTCATCGAAAATAATTTGGTTTCAGGTGCTTTTCTTTTCAAGCGCAAGTCAAATGCCATACAAATGTTGCGTACAAAAGGTTTTCCTGCATTCGTAACTTTAATACCATTTTTTTCGATAATGACCAATCCATCATTTTCCATTTCTTTCAATTGAATTAGAATTTCATGAGCTTCTGCAAAATAAAGCGCTTTGTCTTCC
>NZ_RYDJ01000284.1:0-1035 GCF_003970355.1 Flavobacterium bomense
AGTTGTCCTCACACCCGCTGTTTTTGAGGATGAAAGAGGCTATTTCTTTGAGTCCTACAGCAAAAGTAAAATGCTTGATTTAGGAATCCAGATCGATTTCGTGCAAGATAATCAATCCTTTTCTAAAAGGGGTACTTTGAGAGGATTGCATTATCAAAATCCCCCTTTCGCCCAAACCAAATTGGTTCGAGTGCTTCAAGGGGAAATTATGGATGTAGCCGTAGATTTAAGGAAGGATTCTCCCACTTATGGAAAGTATTTTGGACTTGTATTATCGGCTGAAAACAAAAAACAATTATTGGTTCCACAAGGGTTTGCTCATGGTTTTTCGGTTTTGAGTGAAACGGCTGTGGTTTCCTATAAATGCGACCAATATTATAACCAACCAAGCGAAGGCGGTATTCGGTTTGATGATGCCGGTTTGAACATTGATTGGGGAATGGATTTAGCCACTGCCATAGTTTCAGAAAAAGACCTGATTTTGCCTGATTTTAAAAACTGTAATTCCCAATTCTAATGCAAAAAATACTTGTAACAGGAGCCAATGGACAATTGGGTTCTGAAATCAAAATGTTAGCACTTCATTATCCGCAGTTCGATTTTATTTTCACTGATATTGACGATTTTCCTTTAGACCAGTCGGAGGTGATTATTTCCAATTTCAATCGCATTCAACCCGATATAGTTATCAATTGCGCTGCTTACACTGCTGTGGATAAAGCGGAGCAAGATACTGTAGTTGCCGATGCCATCAATCATTTGGCCATTGCTACTTTGGCTAGTTTGTGTTCTGAATCAGGAGCAAAACTGGTACATATTTCGACCGATTATGTTTTTGACGGCACTTCGCCAGTAGCCTATAAAGAAGACGATCAGCCGAATCCAAAGAGTGTTTATGGAGTCACCAAATTGGCCGGAGAAATCGCTTGCTTAAAAAATTTTCCAGACAGCATTATCATCAGAACTGCTTGGGTATATTCGGAATTTGGAAACAATTTTGTCAAAACGATGTTGCGATTGATGAGCGAAAGAGAC
>NZ_RYDJ01000285.1:0-1026 GCF_003970355.1 Flavobacterium bomense
TGGTTTAAGTTAACGCATCGTGATATGGGACATATTGTACGTTATTTAGGTTCAGATGTTCCGAAAGAAGAACTAATTTGGCAAGATCCAGTTCCTGCTGTAACGCACTCACTAATAGATATTAATGATATTATTGCCTTAAAGGAGAAAATAGTAGGTTCAGGATTGTCAGTTTCTGAATTAGTTTCTACTGCTTGGGCATCGGCATCGACTTTTCGAGGTTCGGATAAACGTGGTGGAGCAAATGGAGCTCGCATTCGTTTGGCTCCGCAAAAAGATTGGGAAGTGAATAATCCATCTCAATTGTCGAAAGTTTTAGGAATACTTGAAGGAATTCAGTCAACATTTAATGCTGCTCAATCTAACGGAAAGCAAGTGTCAATTGCCGATTTAATTGTTTTGGCTGGATGTGCAGGAATTGAGAAAGCTGCCAAAAATGCTGGTCAAGCGGTTACAGTTCCTTTTACACCCGGAAGAGGCGATGCTTCACAAGAGCAAACCGATGTAAAATCTTTTGCAGTGCTTGAACCAGAAGCAGATGGTTTCCGCAATTATATGAAAACAAAATACACTGTTTCAGCTGAGGAAATGTTGATCGACAAAGCACAATTACTAACTTTGACTGCTCCTGAAATGACGGTTTTGGTTGGTGGTTTGCGTGTACTGAATACCAATTTTGATTATGCTGTAAATGGCGTATTTACCAATCGTCCTGAAACTTTGACGAATGATTTCTTCTTTAATTTGCTGGATTTTGGTACAACTTGGAAAGCTTCTTCAGAATCTCAAGATGTTTTTGAAGGTCGCAATCGCAAAACTGGAGAATTGAAATGGAAAGGGACTCGTGTCGATCTTATCTTTGGTTCGAACTCAGAACTTAGAGCTTTGGCAGAAGTTTATGGATGTGCCGATTCTCAAGAGCAATTCGTAAAAGACTTTGTGAAAGCTTGGAACAAAGTAATGAATTTAGATCGTTTCGATTTGGTGTGATTCTTTGTTCTATTATAACCAAAAAACTCTCAAGGC
>NZ_RYDJ01000286.1:0-711 GCF_003970355.1 Flavobacterium bomense
AATTGGTGGCTTTGTCCAAGAAAGCTTTGTCGATTTTGAATCGGCTGCGAATGACGATGCCTTGATAATCGTGGATTTTGGCTTCGATTTCCGCTTTGGAAGAAGTGAAATCTTCGTGGTTGGAAAATCCTGCTTGCTGCAATTGTTCCCAAAGTATGAGATGATTGCTATCGATATGAAGGATTTTGATGCCCATAAAATATGTTTCTAAATTTGATTCACCAAAATAACAAAAAAATTGCGGTTTATCGTTTTGTTAAGAGGATTTAGTAGTTCAATTATGTAAATTTGTTAAATGAAAATGAATTAAATTTCCTTTCGAATCTTTCAATTTTCTCATGAAACTGTAAATAGCTTTAAAATGAAATTAACAAAAACCTTTAAATCTTTCTTTGAAAGCGAAAAATCGGGTGGAATTCTGCTTCTTTGTGTAACCATTTTGTCACTTTACCTTGCCAACTCTCCCATTCAAACCGAATATATTCAGATTTGGTCTACCGAAGTTGGACATCATTCCATCACACATTGGATTAACGATGGCTTGATGGCAATTTTCTTTCTATTGATAGGTTTAGAGTTAGAACGCGAAATTTATCAAGGGGAATTATCGAGCATTAAAAATGCTGCATTGCCTATTTTTGGAGCTTTGGGCGGAATGCTTATTCCTGCCGGATTATTTTTACTGTTGAATTTTGGAACCATAACTCAAAA
>NZ_RYDJ01000286.1:721-1025 GCF_003970355.1 Flavobacterium bomense
CGGTGCGGGAATCCCAATGGCTACTGATATCGCATTTGCCATAGGCATTTTGTCTCTTCTGGGAAGTCGTGTACCCGCTTCCTTAAAGATATTTTTGACCGCACTAGCTGTAATTGACGATTTAGGAGCCATTATCGTGATTGCCGTATTCTATACAACCTCAATTTATTTTATAAATTTAGCCCTTGCTTTAGGTATTATGGGGGTTTTGTTTATTCTAAATAGGATGAAAATCTACAACCTGATTCCCTACCTGATTGGAGGCGTTGCGATGTGGTATTTTATGTTAAATTCTGGAGTTCAC
>NZ_RYDJ01000287.1:0-1025 GCF_003970355.1 Flavobacterium bomense
AAATGCTTTTGCAAATAATGGATTTAAACCAATATATTTAGGAGCGTTGGCTAATGTATCTATAATCATAATTATCTAAATTAACGTGCAACTCTACCGGATGCATCACCACCCATCAATTTAGAAACTTCCTCAACCGTAACTAAGTTAGCATCACCTTTGATTGTGTGTTACAAGCAAGAAGCTGCAACAGCAAAATCCAAGGCGTTTTGATCATCATCAGGATAAGTTAATAATCCGTAGATTAAACCTCCCATAAAGGAATCTCCACCACCTACTCTATCAACGATATCAGTAATTTGATATTGACGAGTTTGTAACATTTTTTTTCCATCGTATAAAACGCCAGCCCAAGTATTGTGAGACGCAGAAATAGAACCTCTTAAAGTAGTAATTACTTTTTTAGCCCTTGGGAATTTTTCCATCATTTGTTGACAAACTGACAAGAAGGCTTCTGCTTTTACATCATGTCCATGAGTTTGAACTGCAGCTCCTTCAGGTTTAATTCCGAAGTGCATTTCAGCATCTTCTTCATTTCCTAAAATCACATCGCAATACGAAGTTAACTCGGTCATAATAGCTTCACGATCTCCACCGTATTTCCATAACTTAGCACGATAATTCAAATCCGTTGAGATAGTAATGCCTAATTTACTGGCAATTTTGACAGCTTCTAAACAAGCATCGGCAGAACTTTGAGAAATAGCCGGAGTAATACCAGTCCAGTGAAACCATTCGACCCCTTCAAAAACTTTTTCCCAATTGATCATCCCTGGCTGGATTTCAGACATTGATGAGTGTGCTCTATCATAAACCACTTTACTCCCTCTGCTTACGGCACCTGTTTCAAGAAAATAAATTCCTAAACGATCTCCACCCCAAACAATATTATCCACTCCAACGCCTCTTTTACGCATTTCCATCATAGCACATTCTCCAATATCATTTTTTGGTAAACGAGTTACAAAATCAACTGGAATTCCATAGTTAGCTAACGAAACAGCTACATTAGACTCTCCTCCTCC
>NZ_RYDJ01000288.1:0-1022 GCF_003970355.1 Flavobacterium bomense
GCAAAGCAGTTTCATCCCTTAGGTTTTCAACGTCTTCCTTGTTATGAACGATGAGATATTCAATGTCAAAATTGTTGAATTCCTTGATTAGTTTTTGTTCAAATGAGTCGAAGACATTATTGGAAATCAATAATATTGCCGCATCAATATGTTCCAGAGTTTGGATGGTTTTTTGAATTCGTTTTGTGCCTAATTCTCCAAAATCGTCAATTCCTGCAGTATCAACTAGAATGGTAGGACCAATTCCGAAAATTTCAATAGATTTTTTAACGGGATCTGTTGTGGTTCCGGCTATTTCAGAAACGATGGCCACATCAATTCCTGACAGCGCATTGATAAACGAACTTTTGCCTACGTTGCGCCGTCCGTAGATTCCAATGTGTGGTTTATTGTCTTTACCTTTATCCATAAGGCAATTATTTAATTATTTTGCACCCAACATTTGAAACTGTTGGCTATTGATACCCTCAAACTCGAAACTCCCAAACTCGAAACTCTTAGCTTCCAACTTCCTCAATAAATTAAATCTCGTTCACCAGCTTTAACTCTTTCGATTCTTTCTTTCAGCGATTTTTTTAGTTTTTTATTCTCAGTTTCATCAACTGTTTTCTGAATCAATCCTTTTTCGGCAGTTGTTTCATCGGCATAATCAATCAAATATTCAGCTAATGTCAATGTTGCATTAGGGGTACAGCATTTTTTGATAAATCCAGGAACTGAAAATTCCATAAAATGTTCGCCCGTTCTGCCCAATCGATAACAAGCAGTGCAAAACGATGGAATCATTTCTTTATCCAATAATTCATTGACAATTTCGTTTAACGAACGTTCGTCGTTGACTTTAAACTGACCTTTATTGAGATTTTGTTCGCTATTTAATGTTTTCGAATACCCTCCTAATTCAATTTTGGTACCTCCATCAATTTGAGATACACCATATTGAATAATTTCGTCTCGAAGTTCTGCGGGTTCTCTAGCGGTGAGAATCATTCCTGTATAAGGAACTGCCAATCTCCAACTAG
>NZ_RYDJ01000289.1:0-1020 GCF_003970355.1 Flavobacterium bomense
AATTGAAGCTCGTATAAAATTACCTTTGGGTAAAGGATTATGGCCAGCATTTTGGATGTTAGGTGCAAATTCCGATACTGTTTTATGGCCACAATGTGGTGAAATTGACATTATGGAATATCTGGGTAGTAAACCAACTCAAGTAATCGGTACTGTTCATGGGCCAGGTTATTCAGGTGGTGAAGCAATCACTAAAGCGTACACCTTACCTAATGATAGATTTGATAACGATTTTCACATTTTTGGAATCGAATGGGGAGAAAATTACATCAACTATTATGTTGATGATGTATTATACAACCAAATTACTCCAAAAGATGTCAGTGGCGAATGGGTTTTTAATCAACCTTTTTATATCATACTAAACATTGCTGTTGGAGGCAATTTACCAGGTTCACCTAACAGCGAAACAGTTTTTCCTCAAACAATGTTGGTTGATTATGTTCGAGTTTACGAATAAAATTAGAAATGTAGATTCAAAAAGTATTGATAAAACTGTTTTGATTCCGAAAAACAATATTTACAATAGATAGAATATCTCTATTGTAAATAATTGTTTTAATTATAAGTAATAAAACCAAACAAAGTAACACAATTTTAAATAATAATAACGATGAGAGAAAGTTCAACCTCATTAAATGAACACCAAATGGATAATACAAACAACACTGTAGCAATTAATATAAT
Organism: Flavobacterium bomense; assembly: GCF_003970355.1. Taxonomy (NCBI): domain Bacteria; kingdom Pseudomonadati; phylum Bacteroidota; class Flavobacteriia; order Flavobacteriales; family Flavobacteriaceae; genus Flavobacterium; species Flavobacterium bomense. The sequence goes on from NZ_RYDJ01000289.1 coordinate 688, forward strand.
CACAATCGAAAACGAGCAATTCTATAAAATATCCAATTGCGATAAGATGCGTCCTTTTTTATGAGTATTGTAAGTGATTCCGATCATTGGATGTTTATTTCCAGTAATGGTGGGTTAACTGCGGGTAGAAAAAATGCTGAATTTGCTATCTTTCCTTATTACACAGATGATAAAATAACAGAATTTGCCGATATTACAGGTAGTAAATCTATTTTTCAAATTCGTTTTGATGATAATGTAATGGTTTGGGAACCTTTTTCGGAACGATTCAATCAAAACTATAATCTCACCAGAAATATTTATAAAAACTTTTACGGAAACAAAGTTATTTTC
>NZ_RYDJ01000028.1:0-6192 GCF_003970355.1 Flavobacterium bomense
ACAACTGTCTCGATAGCAAATATTATATACGCGAAAAATACGACCTTAAATTAATGATGGACAGTGTTTATTTTCAAGCAGATCATCGCTTCACTACCTCCCATGACTATAAATTGGCTCGAATACTAGCCAACGATGAGATTAAAGTTTTTCTGGAAGAGCAAATCCAAAAATTAGGCAGTAAAACAATCCAATCACCTTCTCAACTCTCTAAAAGTCTAAAATGGACAGGGTCAAAAGTAGATCTTATAGAATTGATTTATGCACTGCATTCAGAAGGCGTTTTTAATAATGGAGCCACAGGGCTCAAAGAAGTCATAACCTTTTTCGAGTCTTCTTTAGAAATCGAATTGGGCCAATTCAACAGGGTTTTTCTGGAAATTCGCAACAGGAAATCCGATAGGACAAAATTTATGAATACACTCAAAAACAAACTAATAATCCGCATGGATGATGCAGATGAAAATTAAAAAAAAAGCTGCTCACACTAAAATGAGCAGCCTTCTAGCTTTGATTGTAATAACTCCTATCTTAAACATGGATTCAACTACTCGTTGCTCCTTGTAGTTCCTGTAAAATGGGTGATAAGCTTTTTCCAGTCTGGATCAACGGTTTCATCTGCCTGCATTGTAACTGTATTAGTCGATAAACTTTCCGTAGCGAGCACTGTATCCCCCTTCTTGGTAGTATAATAAGGATTTTCGTTCTTCATATCTGACTTGCCTACAGTATCGCCCGCTACAAGAGGACTATCGGTTGTACAGGAAGCAAGTGCAAAAAGGACGGCCAAACAAATTAATGTACTAAAACCTGAATAAAATTTTTTCATTTTTGATAATGTTTTTAAATGTTACTGATTACTTTTTAATCAGTTCATTTCTCCCGGGATAATCTGAACAATTTTGATGGTGGTTTTGCTCATAACAAAACCGTTTGAATTCAGGGCAAAACTAATGGCACTTTTCCTCACCGGCAAGCCAATAGCTGTTCAATTCGGGAATCTATGATATGCAATTCCCGAATTGAACACACTACATTTTACTCTAAAATCCAAATAAACAGTAAGTTAAACTCAAGGAAACGAAAGAATCCTTTATCAGGGTAATTCTTGTAATCAATTACATTATTTTAGCTACATTTATTTTACAAAATACAGTCTCAAAGACATTAATCTTATGTTTTTTAATCACTAAGCTCCCCAATCTTTTAGAAATATGACTAAAAAATACTTACTTATAATATGGTTATGTCTGCATTATAATGCTTATGCACAACAAAATAATTTTGTTATCCCGGACAGTCTTTCAACCAAAGACTATGAATATTTTAGTAAAAACATACTTTACGAGGAAAAGGACAGTATCAAAGAAAGTTTGTATGCACAATCATGGTTAGCTAAGGCAAAACGGGAGAAAAATTTCGGACAAATGGCGCAATCCTATAAAGCCCTAATTTATACAAGCGATAAAAAACTACAACTTATATATGCCGATTGTATGTTGACAGCGGCAAAAAAAACAGCTGATTATGCATTAATCGGATCGGGCTACATGACGAAAGGGGTTATCCAATACGATCGTAAAGAACACATGAAGGCACTAGATAGCTACATCATGGCAGACGAATACATTTCGAAGACAAACAACCAATACCAAATTCACAAAGTAAAATATGGCATTGCTCAGATCAAATATTACCTTGGGTTTTACGATGAGGCAATAGCATTATTTAAAGAATGTTTGAGCTATTTCAAGGAAGAAAATAAACGTGCCTATCTGAATACACTTCATTCTTTAGGGCTTTCTTACAACCGCATAGGTAAATATAAGTTATGCAACCAGATGAATCAGCTGGGGCTAAGTGAGGGACAGCGTTTTAAAAGCCTAGAAATGCAGTCGTACTTCATCCATTCCGAAGGCGTAAATCAGTATTTTAAACACAATTATCCTGACGCAATAAAGAAGTTGACGAAGGCACTGCCTGCTTTGAAAGAAACTAAAGATCTAACAAACGAAACGACGGCCTATTTTTACATCGGTAAAAGCTACTGGGCTCTAAAATTGCAGGAAAAGGCATTACCCTACTTAAAAAAGATAGATGAAGCATTCCAAAAACAAAAGTACATACGCCCTGATTTACGGGAAGCTTACGAACTATTAATTCATTATTATCAGCAACAAAACGACAAAGAATTAGAGTTATATTATGTCACAGCCCTTTCAAAAGTAGACCAAGTGCTAATTAAGGATTATAAATACCTTTCAGGGAAAATACACAAAGAATACGACACAAAAAATTTAATTCAAACTCAAAGAAACATTGAACACTACTGGACCATTATAATTACCATAATGACAGTAATCATAGCGGTATTGGTGTACAGACACTATAAAAATAAAAGATTATTTGAAGAATTGATGAATCGCAAACCCGAAACGACCCGATCATTAGTTTCAAACAATACCAGTAAAGAAACCGAACTCGATATCAATCCCGAGGTGATTGCCGCCATTCTTAAAAATCTCGAAAAATTTGAACGCAATAAAAAGTATCTCGAAAAAGACATGACTTTGGCAAAAATGGCTTTATTATTAAACACCAATACGAAATACGTATCAAAAATTATTGCACGTTACCGCGACAAAGGAACCGTTGAATATATCACCTATTTAAAGATTGAACATATTATAAAACTACTCATAAACGAAAACAAATACCGCAATTACAAAAATAAGTCATTAAGTGACGAAGCTGGTTTTGGTTCCACACAAATCTTTACACGAGCGTTCAAAAATCAAACAGGCCTCTCTCCCACCTACTTCATCAATAAATTAAGAAGTCAACAACATTCATAATAACAAGACATCATCTGAAATGTCCTTTATAGTTACCATTCCAAAAATCGTGCTAACGAATTAAGCGTTGGCCGAAGGGAGTGATCCTAGAGTCGAGTTATAGAGCAAAATCCAAATAAACTTCCACTTCTCCTCGCCCTTAAATACAAAGCATAGAAAACAACGAAAAAGTGAAATGGCAGCAGTCCGCGAGTTGAGGACGAAGGACGAACGGCTCGGGCTGCGGAACGGAACTTCGAGGTAGTTTTCAAGCTTTTGATTTTCAGGCTTGATCTTTTGTTTCTTTTGCATCAAGGCAAAAGAAAAGCTCCCCCCTTCAAAGCAAAAATCAGTAATTGCACCATGAATATTTTTTGCTTCTTTAGAAATCAAAGATTCAAGAACTCCAAAAAATTATTAACTCGTAAGTAATCAAGACAAAAGAACAGGTTCCCTTCAAAGAGAAAAATAGCAGTAACACACCAAAACATTCAATTAATCTCTTCTAACCGCCCTTAAATAAAAAGCATAGTAAAACAACGAGGAAGTGAAGTGGCAGCAGTCCGCGAGTTGAGGAAGAAGGACGAACGGCTCGAGCTGCGGAACGGCGCTTCAAGGTAGTTTTCAAGCTTTTGATTTTCAGGCTTAATTTTTTTGTTACTTTTTTCATCAAGGAAAAAAGTAAAAATTTTCTTCAAATAAAAAACCAGTAGTAACATAATCGTACTTCTTATGACCACCCTTATATTTTATTAAAAAAAGTCAATAACCACAGCCACTTCAAAATAAAAAACCATTTTTTCTTTCACAACTTGTGAACCACTTGTGATATAAAAACAACCAATACCACCAATTTTGCACCATAACAATATAAAAACGAAAGTTATGGCAATCGAAATCCTTACCAAAGCAGACCTCTATGAATTCCGTAAATCTCTATTAGAAGATATTACAAAAATACTTAAAGGTACAAACGAGCAACCCAAAAAATGGCTCAAATCCAATGAAGTCCGAAAATTGCTGAATATTTCACCCGGTACTTTACAAAACCTCCGTGTCAATGGCACACTCACCTACACCAAAATCGGTGGTATTATGTATTACGACCAAACAGACATTGAAAAACTTTTAAACGGAAATAAAGTAAATGCCCAGCCTACCCTTTTCAAGTAAAGTCATTACAAGTAACCAAACAATCTGTCTAACCTAGACAAAGGAGGACAAGAGGACTTTATTCGAATTAGAGGAGTAATCTCATTAACTCCTTACAACTTGTGGTTAATCAAACTGAACACTAAAAACTGAACACTGAACACTATCTCATGAACTACATCAAACACCTCACCGGATTTTTCAATAAAATCAATTATGAATCCACCCTAAATCCAACGCACATTTCGCTCTATTTGGCACTTTTCCAATGTTGGAACGTAAACCGATTCAAGAATCCAACAGGCATTTCTCGGGAAGAAATCATGAAAGCCAGCAAGATCCATTCAAAAGCGACATATCATAAATGCATGAAAGAATTAGAACTTTTAGGGTTTATGGTATACAATCCGACATTCAATCCACACTCTTGCTCCAACATCATTATGATCAATTTTTCTGAAAAAGAAAAAACAATTTCAAAAATACCACACTCAACCCATTCAAAAAATGAACCCGTTCACAATTTGACCGAATCAAAAAATGAACAAGTCATTGAACAGGTAAATGAACAGCTCTATATATATAATAAAAAACAAACAGTTAAAAACAATTTAAACAATACAAAAATAGATATAGAAAAAAATTTAATAAATCAACCAGTTCAAAATTTGAATCCTTTAAAAAATCAAAAAGAAAAAAAAGAAAAAAGTTGCGCCAAAAAAGAAAAAGCTGTTGAACTCGATTTATTTTTTGAAAACACAGTGCCATCACTCGAAATGATACTGGAATACTTCTCTTTCAAGGAAAGCTCCCACATAGAAGCCAATAAATTTTTCAATTACTACTCCAGCATCGGTTGGCTCATAGGCGGAAAAACAAAAATGAAAGATTGGAAAGCTGCAGCAAGAAACTGGATGCTCAACACAGCTAAGTTTGCAACAAACACTCCAAAAACCGATTACAACGCCCAACCAAAACCGATGCACCTGCACACGGCAACTCAAAAAAACTATGACGAACCATTGTAAATCAGTCCATGAAACCTTCTTGGTCTACAAAGGTTTCAAAGTGTATAATTTCCAAAAATGTCTCGAATACCTAGAGAACCAAGGAAAAACAACCTATGGAAGTTCGTTTCATATCAGCGAAATGGATTACCCTACCATCTACAAATTGTTGATTTATATGATAAAAGATCAGAATGCAGCCGTGAACCAAAATATAGACTTAACAAAAGGAATTCTATTATCAGGTTCAATTGGTTGCGGAAAAACATCCCTGATGAACTTAGTACGTCCTTTTACCTATCATGCGTCTGAGTACAAAATCAAAACATGTAGGGAAGTCTCGTTTGAATTTGCCAAAAATGGCTTTGAGGCCATCAACTGCTACACGCTAAAGCAAGCCAATCAATCAAAACTAACCGGTTATTGCTTTGACGATTTGGGTGCCGAACAGCAAATAAAGCACTTCGGGAATGATTGTAACGTCATGGCTGAAGTACTAATAAGCCGATACGAACAATTTGTCGAAAACAAATCCGTCACGCACATCACCACCAACCTTTCCGCCTCCGAAATCGAAAACAACTACGGCAACCGACTCCGCTCCAGAATGCGACAAATGTTCAATTTGATAACATTTGATAGTAGAACGAAAGACAAACGATAAAGTCATTGCGAGGAACGAAGCAATCTTATCACTTTGCGTAAAAATTGTATCGAGAAGCAACTTTAAACTTTTCAAACCTTAAACCTTAAACTTTTCTATCATGAAAAAAATCAACACTTTCTGGAACTGGTTCCAAGACAACAATCAAACCATCAAAAACCTCATCAACGAAACCCCTAAAAACCAAAAACACATCAGCTTTTGGATAAACAAAAACCTCGGTTATTATTGCAAGGAAATTGACTTTATGATTGTATATCCGAAAACCGCCAACGGAAAATGCGAGCTAATTTTAACCGCCAACGGCAACCCAGAATACTTTAATCACGTAATTGATTTAGTCGACAATGCACCACAATTGAAAACCTGGAAATTCACCGCATTCATCCAACCAACCGAAAGAATTTACGAAATTATGAATGGTCTTGACGATCCATACATCTTCCATGAGATTACACTAAAAGCCAGCGAACTCACATTTTTACCTGTTGAGTATCATGAATTATCACATAAGTTAGACATTGTAGTTTTTTTA
>NZ_RYDJ01000290.1:0-1020 GCF_003970355.1 Flavobacterium bomense
AATATCTAAAATAGTCAATTTATCATTCTTCTTAAATAATTTTAAAAGATCTTTTTTTAATGGTGAATCGGTTAAAATATAATTATCCCTGTTGTAAATAGTCATACTTAGTAAATTTGTTCAATTTTTGTTTTCATTTGATCAACTATTAATCCACTTTTATTATTGACAATAGACTCCTCTTGTTCATAAACTACATCGGAGATAGTTAAAACAATGTCTTTATCTATATAATCAATCGACTCTGAACCTCTTGAAATCCCTACAATCAATTTATATTGCCCACTATTAAATTTAATTTTTTCTTCTGTAAATGAGGCAAAATAATTCCCTGGATCATAATCAGTGGGCATCGCCCAAGAGGTTCTGATAGGTGTATCTATCATATCTGCCATTCCAAGTCCAATAACTAAATTTTTTGTTTTTTCACTTACCGTGAAATGAATTTTAACTCTCCAAGGTTTACCTATTGGTATTTCATTCATTAAATTCCCATAACTATCTTCAATAGTTAACTTGGTGGCATAAGCTAATTTTGATCCAGACAATTTAGTATTAAATACATATTCAGAATCATTTAAAACAGACTGGCTCAAATAGAAGTTTATAACATCCTCTGTCTTTCCTTCCATAATAAATTTTCCGTTCTGTAACAAAATACATTTGGTACATAACTTTTGAATTGCCGCCATATTATGACTCACAAATAAAACTGTTCTCCCTCCTTGTTTGGAAATATCCTGCATCTTGCCAATGGCTTTTTTCTGGAACTCGGCATCGCCCACAGCAAGAACCTCATCGATCACCAAAATCTCTGGTTCCAGAAAAGCAGCAACAGCAAAAGCCAATCGTACCGTCATTCCGCTGCTGTAGCGTTTTACAGGTGTGTCAATGTAGCGTTGGCAACCCGAGAATTCAATTATTTCGTCTAGCTTGGAGTCAATTTCTTTTTTGGTCATTCCCAAAATGGCTCCGTTCAGGAAGATGTTTTCACGTCCCGTCATTTCTCCATTAAATCCT
>NZ_RYDJ01000291.1:0-1020 GCF_003970355.1 Flavobacterium bomense
AGAATTACAGGAAGAAACAAATAGATTGTTAAAGCAATTAGTTGAAGAAAAAACTAAAAAAAATAACACCCAAATTCCAAACAATATTTCATCAGAAGAAGAAATGAATGTAAATGATCCAGAAGTTTTGAGAAAAATTATAAACAATCTTGATAATAAATAAATTTTAGTATGTCTAATCCAAAAGATATTTTAGTAATAACTACTTCTACAGCCGAAGGCTTAAAAATTAAAAAACATTTAAAACCAGTTTCGGCACATATTGTGGCAGGTACAAATTTATTTAGTGACTTTTTGGGTGGATTAACTGATGTTTTTGGAGGTCGTTCAAATTCGTACCAAAAACAATTATCTTCACTTTATAATGAAGCAATTGAAAGAATAAAATATAATACTCACGAAATTGGTGGAAATTGTGTTGTTGGTTTAAGCATAGATATGGACGAAATTTCGGGAAAAGGAAAATCAATGTTTATGTTAACTGCAATTGGAACAGCAGTAATTATCGAAAAAGAAGAAAAGTCAAATCAATTATCAAACACAAATGAAAAATTTGAAAATGTTGGTGTTGAAAGAATAAATAATTTACGCCAAAGAAAAGAAATTATAGAAAAAGCTGAAAATAGCAAACTCATTTACGATGATGAAACTTGGAGTTTTATAACATCAAATCAAGTTCAAGAAGTTTTCCCAACTTTATTAAGCAGACATTCTAGCGTAATTGAAAACTTTGAATCAATGCAAGATGCTTATAATGTATTCAATAAAAATTTCATAAGTTATATTGATGCCCTAGAAGAAAACAAAAAAGTAAGTTTACTTTATGAAAAAATTGAAACCGAAACGAATCATCAAGTTGCTTTGTATTTATCTAAAATAATCAAAGAATTAAACTTATTTGATTATGAAAAAAATATGAGTTTACTTAAAAATTCAGATTGCAAAAAACAAAAAATTGGTTTAAGAATAGCGACCTATGACAAATCATTTTATGACAAAGAAGATATTGTAAACTTAAAT
>NZ_RYDJ01000292.1:0-1018 GCF_003970355.1 Flavobacterium bomense
AATCACCAAAGGAAGCGCAATTCGCAAAACATCAAACGGAATTTGGACTATTAATTCCCCTTTCAAACTGAACATTAAAACTATCGTAAACAATAACGATATCAATGTTATTGGAGAAATAAAAGGCACATATTTAGTTTCAAACCATTCCGAACCTTTGAGCGCAATTAAAGCATAACGGCTTATGATTCCGAGTGCAAAAGGAATTCCGAGATAGATTCCCACGCTTTCGGCAATTTGTCCAATACTAATGTTCACCTCAAAACCCGTATAACCAAAATAGGGTGGAAGTATAGTGATGAAAACATAAGCATAAACGCTATAAAGTAATACCTGGAAAATACTATTCAATGCAATCAAACCTGCCGCATATTCGCGGTTTCCATCGGCTAAATCATTCCAAACCACAACCATTGCAATACAACGCGCCAATCCAATAAGGATAACACCAATCATATATTCGGGATAGCCATTTAAGAAAAATAAGGCTAATGCAAACATCAGGATTGGTCCGACTATCCAGTTCAAAAATAAGGAAGCTCCGAGAACTTTGGTGTTTTTAAATACTTCTCCCATTTGTTCGTATTTTACTTTTGCCAATGGCGGATACATCATTAGTATCAAGCCGATTGCCAACGGAATATTGGTAGTCCCACTCGAAAAAGAATTGATGAAATTACCACTCGAAGGAATGAAATACCCAATCAAAACTCCTATTACCATTGCCAAGAAAATCCAAAGCGTCAAAAATCGGTCAAGAAAACCTAGTTTCTTTCTTTCTACCACAGGTGCACAATTATTTGCTGACATATTTATGATTTAATTTGAGAGAATACATAGAACATTTCGGTAGCAATTTGCACACTTCTTTCTTCATATTTTTCGGCTTGTTGTGGCGTATTGTCAAAGGCTTTTGGGTCTTCAAAAGTAATTGGAATTCGCAATTCGGCACCAGCAATAAACGGACAACCTTGATCAGCGGAGGAACAAGTCAAAATCGCTGCAAATTCACTTTGTG
>NZ_RYDJ01000293.1:0-1016 GCF_003970355.1 Flavobacterium bomense
AAAACCCGCTATAATCACCACGGCGGCTAAGAAAATGGTAAACACATTGTCTTTGTTGGTCAATATAATATTCAGGAAATTATTGCTATAAACCAAGGCAGCCATTGCCAAATGCCACAGCATCACACTCAAAACATCGTAACCTTCGACTAATAAAACAATCGAAAAAGGCAAAAAGAAAAAAACGTGTAGAAAATTGAAAAAAGACAACATCGTTTTTCCTATCGAAAAGTTAACAATTGTAGGTCTTGTAAAAGGTAAGGACAACAACGGTCGAATATTCATCACAGGGATTTTTTGCAACAATAATCGAATGCCCAAATCCAATAAAAAATAATAAATCAAATATTTGTTTACTTCCTGCAACGGATCGAGATGCATTTGTTGTAATCCGTAAAATGCACCAATTCCAGCCATTAAAAAAATACCTGTGTACAAAACGGATACAAAACCCAAAATAATTTTCAGTGCCAAATTAGTTCCAAACGAAGCCGACCGGGTAAAAGCCTTCCATTCGAGATAAAGAAATTTTAGAATCATGATAATTGTGGTTTGGTTTTGTAATTAGTTGTTAAATGTAAGGAAATGTTACAAAATAGCTTTTGAAATTTTAAAAAAATCACTTCAGATAAACAGGCTTTAAGTTCACTCCTTGTATTTGTCTTGCTGAGGAACGAAGCATCTCCATTTTATTCTTCAAACAAGTTATGAAGAAAATTTAACTCGGGATTGATTGTTTTTATCAGTATGATCTTCTTGTCTTTTTTCCATCCTTTAATTTCTTTTTCTTTGGCTATAGCCATTTGTATCCAAGTAAACTTTTCGAAATATAACAAAAAATGAACGTTATATTTGGCTGTAAATGAGTTTGGATTTAAGGAATCTTTATGCTGTTGAAGCCTGATTTTCAAATTATTTGTAACACCTGTATATAAAACGGTTTTAGCTTTATTTGTTAAAATATAAACATAATAAGTATGATACCCTTCTTGAAATTCTATCATTTAATTTTATTA
>NZ_RYDJ01000294.1:0-1015 GCF_003970355.1 Flavobacterium bomense
CTTGAGTAATATTTCCCATCCCTGCAGCCGATCTTCTAATAAAGACACCCTTATTATCAGATGCCAAATCTATTTGAAGTTCAGAACCTGTAACCGATTGTCCACTTGCTGCCAATTGACCGTGTATCCAAGGACTTGATCCTCCGCTTACACAGGATTGTCTTTTAACAAAAATCCAAACGGCATCCCAATTTGATGGACCAGTAGTAACGTACCAACTATTATCCCATTTAATAGTAAATGTAAGTGTGTTTCCACTAATTATTGGTGTTCCCACAATTAAATTATTTGCATAGCTTTGAAAACTAAAGGCTAGAAATAGAAACGTAATTAAAGTTGTTTTTTTCATTTTAGTATTGATTTATTGGGTGTGTTATTCTTTTTAAATTTATTTTATTTATTGCATATCTCCAGCAGTAACGATTATACTTCCACCAATATTTACAATAGTGGCAATAGCATAATTCCCTGCTGTAGCAGTAAAGTTATTTCTGTTTTTCATACTTACTCCAGAACCTCCAACAAAATTAATTTTATTGGCATCACTACTTTTTTGGAGTACCATACAATTGAATCCTAATGGTAAATCGTTGCTGAAAGTAATTGTAATTTCATTACTTGGATTACAAATCAATACTTTACCTTTAAACTGTTCCGCATTAGAACTATCAATAGTAAAACCTGATGTTATTTCTGAACTAATTTCTGCATTTGCAGTAATGGAACCGCTAGTATTTACGTTGGTAACCGAAGTGTTTCCTAATTGAATAGTATTACTAGCGCCAACAATTGATCCATTACCAATTGCTGTAGCATTTGTTAAATTACCTGCTGAAACATTTGCGCCATAACCTATACCAGTATTTTGGCTTCCAGTGGTGTTTGAAGCCAATGAATAAAATCCGTTTGCGGTATTTTGAAATCCTGTGGTATTTGAATAAAGTGCTTCACTACCACCACCAGTATTTTCATAACCAGATGAATTGGTATATAATGAATTCAATCCAGTCGCAGT
>NZ_RYDJ01000295.1:0-1013 GCF_003970355.1 Flavobacterium bomense
ATGGTGGATTGTATTTTCGATCGCATTAATAGCCTTCCTTTGGGGATTGGGCTGTATAGTTTACACTATTTCAACAGGTATTGGTACTTGGGGATTAAACAAAACTGTAGGTTGGGCTTGGGATATTACTAACTTCGTTTGGTGGGTTGGTATTGGTCACGCAGGAACTTTGATTTCGGCAGTACTTTTATTATTCCGTCAACGATGGAGAATGGCGATTAACCGTTCTGCAGAAGCGATGACAATTTTCTCTGTAATTCAAGCAGGTTTATTTCCAATCATCCACATGGGGCGTCCTTGGTTAGCCTATTGGGTTGTTCCAATTCCGAATCAATTTGGATCACTTTGGGTAAACTTTAATTCACCATTACTTTGGGACGTATTTGCAATTTCAACCTATCTTTCGGTTTCATTGGTTTTCTGGTGGACAGGTTTGTTGCCCGATTTTGCAATGTTAAGAGATAGAGCAATAACTCCTTTCAATAAAAGAGTTTATTCTATTTTGAGTTTTGGATGGAGCGGAAGAGCAAAAGACTGGCAACGTTTTGAGGAAGTTTCCTTAGTTCTTGCAGGTTTGGCTACGCCACTTGTGCTTTCAGTACACACCATTGTATCTATGGACTTTGCTACTTCGGTAATTCCAGGTTGGCATACTACCATTTTTCCTCCATATTTTGTGGCTGGAGCAGTTTTCTCAGGATTTGCAATGGTAAATACTTTGCTTATCATTATGAGAAAAGTATCTAACCTTGAAGCTTACATTACGATTCAACATATCGAATTAATGAATATTGTAATTATGATTACAGGTTCTATCGTAGGTGTTGCTTATATCACTGAACTTTTTGTTGCCTGGTATTCAGGAGTTGAATACGAACAATACGCATTCTTGAACAGAGCTACTGGACCTTACTGGTGGGCGTATTGGTCAATGATGACTTGCAATGTATTTTCTCCACAATTTATGTGGTTCAAAAAATTAAGAACAAGTATTATGTTCTCTTTCATCATTT
>NZ_RYDJ01000296.1:0-1012 GCF_003970355.1 Flavobacterium bomense
ACCGAAAAATGTTTGTCTCTGTCGTCGTATATGAATTCGCGATACACTTCGTCAGCAATTAGAAATAAGTCGTGTTTTCGAACCAATTCTCCCAATTGATTAATTTCGGATTCTGAATACAAATAGCCAGTTGGATTATTGGGATTACAGATTAAAATCGCTTTGGTTTTTGATGTAATCGCTTTTTCAAATTCGGCAATAGTAGGAAGGGTAAAACCACTTTCGATATTGGAAATTACAGGCACAACTCGAGCACTTGATTCTGCTGCAAAAGCACTATAATTGGCATAAAAAGGTTCAGGAATAATGACTTCATCTTCGGGATCCATAATGCTGCCCAGCGCAAACAATAGCGCTTCAGAGCCACCTGTGGTTATCATTATATCATCAAACGAAACTCTTACATTTTGATTGGTGTAAAAAAAGGCTAGTTTTTTTCGGTAACTTTCATAACCTGCGGAAGGGCCGTATTCTATAATATCTAAATTAATATTTTTTATAGCTTCAATGGCAATTTCAGGGCTTTTTATATCGGGTTGACCAATGTTTAAATGATACACTTTATGGCCTTTTAATTTGGCTTGTTCTGCATAAGGGGCCAACTTTCGAATTGGCGATTCGGGTATTTTTTGACCTCTAATAGAAATACTTGGCATGTTTTTAAATTTGGTGCAAAATTGCGATTTTTTTTTCAAAAATAAACACTTCAATTCTGTTTATTTGTTAATAAAAGTGTGTTATTATTCAATATTTCATTAACTTTATAAAAATAATTAGGATGAGTCGAATAATCATTTTATGCTTTTTTATAATTTATTCTTTATCTGTTTTTGGACAGGACGAATTTCAATTTGAAAAAGGAACCGATAAAGTGATTATCCCTTTCAAAATCATCAATAATTTGATATTTATTCCCATAAAAGTTAATAATGTTGAGTTATACTTCCTCTTAGATTCTGGTGTTGAAGAGACCATTCTTTTTAGTATGGAGGAAAAGAAAGATGTGAGTTTT
>NZ_RYDJ01000297.1:0-1011 GCF_003970355.1 Flavobacterium bomense
CTAATCGTATTTGGAACGACAGTTTACAGTCAGACTAATGCCGAATCCTCTTTGCCTTCCAATCTCAAAGAAATAAGTTATAACGAGTATTTGGGGTTTGTAAAAAAGTATCATCCGTTGGTGAAAAATGCCAACTTGGAAATCAGCAAAGCCCAAGCTAACTTGATGATGGCACGTGGCGGATTTGATCCAAAATTGGAATTGAATTATAATAAAAAACAATTTCAAGGAACCGAATATTATTCGATAATGAATAGCAGTTTCAAAATCCCAACTTGGTACGGAATAGACATAAAAGCAGGATTTGATGAAAACGAAGGCTATTATCTTGACCCCCAAAACAAAACCCCTAGCAACGGATTAACTTCCCTCGGAATTAGTGCTCCTCTTGGACAAGGATTACTAATTAATCAAAGAATGGCCGATTTGCAAAAAGCAAAAATTCAGGTCAAATTAAGTCAAGCACAGCAAAAACTAGAAGCCGTTGCTGTTTTATATGATGCTTCGGTAGCGTATTTTAATTGGAAAAAAAGTTACGAAGAATATTTGCTTTATGAAAATTACAGTACCAACGCCCAAAAGCGATATGAAGGAATTGAATCTTTAATAAAACAAGGAGACAAACCCGCAATAGACAGTGTTGAAGCAGGAATTGTTGTTAAAAACAGATTGCTGGCACTTGAAGATTCAAAATTAAAATTAACAAAAGCAAAACTGGAATTGTCCAATTTTCTTTGGCTAGAAAACAACATCCCATTAGAATTGGCAGATGCCATAATCCCAGAAAAAAAACTAGGGCAAACCATTCAGGAAACACTCAATATTAGCGATTTGGTCAATCAAGAATTATCCTTAATTAATCATCCAAAAATTGAAGCACTACAAAGCAAAATCGATATGTTGACTGTAGAGAAAAAAATGAAAGCCAATATGTTATTGCCTAAAATCGATGTAGGATATTCGTATTTAGCACAACCCAATCCGACTAAACCTAACAGTACTGACAATTAC
>NZ_RYDJ01000298.1:0-1009 GCF_003970355.1 Flavobacterium bomense
TTTGTTTGCACTAATAACAGGAAATATAAAAAGATGGGTTGTAAAGCGTTATACAGTAGCGATTTGGGGATTTAATAAAACGAGTATTGAATTAGCGTCTCATTTGGAGACCCATTCGTATTTTATCCATTTTATGGGTATTCTTAATGAAAATTCGTCTGAGAATTATACAACAAATGAAGAATTTAGTTTAGCACTTTCCGATGCTATTATTAATGCATCAGAGAACAATGTCAATGAACTATACATTGTATCTAAACCCGATTTAATTTCTGATTTAAATTATTTCTTTGAACTTGGTGATAAGCATTGTATGCGTTTGAAATTTGTTCCTGATTTTTCACTAATCTCAAAAAAACATTTTAGTTCCAGCCATTTAGATAATTTTCATGTTATAAAGCCTCGATTTGAGCCACTTCAGAACGCCTATAATCGTTTAGTTAAGAGAATATTCGATCTTGTTTTTAGTAGTTTGGTCATTGTTTTAATCTTGTCGTGGCTCTATCCTTTATTAGCCTTCCTTATCAAAAGACAAAGTAAGGGGCCAGTTTTATTCAAACAAATGCGAACAGGTAAAAAAAACGAACCCTTTTGTTGTTATAAATTTCGGAGCATGTATATAAATGTCGGTGATGAAAGTCAACAAGCTAAAAAAGGAGATGATCGTGTAACCCCAATTGGCAAATTCCTCCGTCGAACTAGTTTGGATGAATTCCCGCAATTTTTTAATGTATTTATGGGAAATATGAGTGTTGTTGGGCCACGCCCTCATATGATAAAACATACCTCTGACTATAATGACCATATTAATAATTTTATGGTTCGTCATTTTGTCAAGCCAGGGATCACAGGTTTAGCACAAGTCTCGGGTCTTCGAGGCGAAACTAAAACTGTAAATGATATGATCCGACGGGTTAATAAAGATATCGAATATGTACAGCGTTGGAGTTTAATCGCTGACATTAAAATTTGTTTTTGGACAGTTATTGTAACTTTAAAAGGAGATAAA
>NZ_RYDJ01000299.1:0-1008 GCF_003970355.1 Flavobacterium bomense
CTTGATAAAGTGTATGGAGATAAAAATATTTACTCTACACCAAGAGATTTATTGAAATTTGACCGTGCTCGTTATTCGCCTTCTTTTTTAGAACCAGCCCTTTTGAAACAAGTTTATGTGGGTTACAGCAATGAGCATCCCGGTCGAAAAAATTACGGTTTAGGAATTCGAATGATCAATTGGGAAACTGGTAAAAGTTTTTATTTTCATAATGGTTGGTGGCATGGTTTCACCTCTTCTTACATTACTTTAAAAGATGAAAATGTCACTATAATTGCACTGTCTAATAAGTTTACAAAAACAACCTATGCCGTTCGGAAATTAGCACCTTTATTTGGAGACTATCCGTTTAAAGTGGAAGACGAGTAAAAGTTAGAAGTTGGAGGTTAGAGGTTAGAAGTGATGTGTTACTCGAAAATCAGTTTTGAAGTTTTTTCATTTAATTTTAAAGAGACTTGTTTGCCAAAAATCAAGGCTCTATTATCCCGAAAATGTCCCGCCGGAAAATTATATAGGATGGGAAACGAGTATCCTTTGGTTACATCTTCGATAATTTGGTTGGCGTTTTTCCCCCAAGGAATGTCGTTGTCCTTCATTTTGGTCATCGTGCCAACGATTAAACCATTCAAACCATCAAAGCATCCGCAACGTTTCAGGCTCATCATCATTCGGTCGATGTGGTACAAATATTCGTCTAAATCTTCGATGAAAAGTATTTTTCCTTTGCAATCTATTTGTGCATTCGAACCCATCAAGCTGTATAAAATAGATAAATTTCCGCCCACAATTTCGCCTTTGGCATTGCCAAGTCGGTTTGCGCTATCAAAAGGAATTTCATAATTCAGGCTTTCGCCAAAAAGGGATTTTCGCAAACTTTCTATCGATTCTGTGCTGGCTTTTGCCACAGTTATTGGCATTGCGCCATGAATGGTGGCAATGTTTAAATT
Source organism: Flavobacterium bomense (assembly GCF_003970355.1). Taxonomy (NCBI): domain Bacteria; kingdom Pseudomonadati; phylum Bacteroidota; class Flavobacteriia; order Flavobacteriales; family Flavobacteriaceae; genus Flavobacterium; species Flavobacterium bomense. The sequence continues at coordinate 948 of NZ_RYDJ01000299.1, forward strand.
GTTTATATAGCTGTGAATTACGGTTACGTCGCTGAAACCAACAATCCATTTTGGATTTTTT
>NZ_RYDJ01000029.1:0-5706 GCF_003970355.1 Flavobacterium bomense
AAATCAGATTACAATAATGTCAATGAACATAATACTAACCAGCTGGTTTTTAACTTATTTTAAGTGGACACTAGTGAAATAATAGAGCTTCTAATTGGTCTTATTGATAATTTTATAATTGTTGCAGTTTAACATTTTGTTCCTTAAAATCATCATATCTTCACTCACTTTTTTATCTAATATTTTAGCGTAGTGTTGCGTCGTTCTTATGTTTTTATGACCAAGCATTTTACTCACACTTTCTATGGGAACGCCATTTGTAAGGGTTACAGTCGTTGCAAAAGTATGTCGAGCAATGTGGAAGGTTAAATCTTTTTTAATGCCGCAAACGTCCGCTATTTCCTTCAAGTAGCTATTCATTTTTTGGTTGCTTAAAACCGGTAATAGTTTATCTTCATTTATGCATTGTGGGTGATTGGCATATTTCAGGATTAATTCTTCCGGAATCGGGAGGAGGGGAATGCGAGAAGCTGTCTCTGTTTTTTGTCGATGGGTGAATATCCATTTCCCGCCATCGATACCCATACTGATGTTTGATACCGTTAAGTTTTTGACATCTATATAAGCCAAGCCAGTAAAGCAGCTGAAAACGAAAATATCTTTTACCTGGTTTAATCTTTCGGTTGCAAATACTTTAGAATAGATGTCCTGAACTTCTTCTTGCGTTAGGTAATCTCTTTCGACTTCACGAATTTTTGATTTATAGTTTGCAAATGGATCCTTATCTATCCATCCATTTGAAATACAGATTTTGATTATTTTCTTGAAGTTCTTAATGTATTTAACTGCCGTGTTGTTGGCGCATTTACGAACACTTCTCAAATAGAATTCATACTCTGTTATGAAAGAATGGTCTATTTTATTGATTTCGATATCGGAAATGTTATATTTCCACTGCAAGAAGTCTTTGGTGTGCTTGAGTGAGGTTTTATATCGCTCTAGTGTTCCTGGTGCGTATTCAAGTCCCAAAAGCTCTTCTACTTTCCGGTTGTGTTCTTCGAATATAGGGACGAGCATATGTTGCTGTTCTTTAATGCCGAGAAGTCTATTTTTAAAAACTTCAATTGTGAGGAGTTCGTTGCTGTGTATTAATTCCATTTGGATGTCGAATATTTTTGATTTCAGTAAATCAAGGTATTCATTTAATGAACGAGCATTCTCGGTATTGCCTTTCATTTTTGACAGCTCAGGTGACCATTTAGTAGAATCTATAAATTTTTTGGTACTGAACTCCATTCGATTTCCATCTACAGTTAATCTTACATAGATAGGAAGTTGACCTGCAACATTAGCTTTTGTGCTCTTCGCATAGAAGTGTAATGTGATTTTAGTTTTCATAGTGGTAACCTTTTAATTAGTATTCAATTTAGATTTCTAAAGGATATCAAACAAGATGTTTAAATAGTGGACTAGTGATAAACTAGCCATTGAACAGGTTGTTTGAAATTTTCAAGTTGATTTAGCGAGACCCTGATTTTTGAATTATTGTAGGGTCTCGATTTTGCCTCTTAAAAGATGAGATTAGATGAATAATTTGAATATGTCGTAAAAGCAAAAACCCCGTAAATCATAAGATTTACGGGGTTTTGATACCATTTGTTTTTCTACTGGCGGAGAAAGAGGGATTTGTTTGTTTTTCTAAAGTGCCGTAAAATAAGGCTTCGCAAAGCTTTTATTTTAAATGACTCCTCAACTGACACCTCTCAATATGTTAGCAAATTGTTCTAAATTTCAATTATCAAAGATAAGTGTTTTTTTGCTGGAATTAATGATTAATTATCATATTTTGAACTGGTTAACCGTTTTTTTTTGAACAGGCATTGGTTCAAAATTTAGTTGCCTAAAGTATAATTTCTACCCAATTATCAAAGGTTCAACTTGTTCAATTTTTAAGCTGGTATATTGGCAAAACTCCTCGACAGATACAAACTCATTTTGGAGCTTGTTGAGCTCCTTTCTTATTTTTTGAAGTAGTCTAATACTTTGGCGATAACTCTTTCCGGTTATGCGTTGTATATCCTTAGGGTAGATACATAATCTATTGTTTTTGGCTCTCATACTCTATCTATGACTTTGATTGGGCTTTGCCTAATCTGGAACCTCTGTGGTTCAAGTTCTGGCACTCCATAAAAATAGTAAATTATTCCTTTGGTTCAGAAGCGGAAATCTACTCCCGTCAATGTTGGTTGTAAATGGGTATTTAGGTCATTTTATGCCATTTGTGTCACAAAGTGACATATGGGATAGGGAAGTCTTTTTTATGTGATTTAATTGACTAAAATTTGTTTTATAATCAATCGAAAAGTGTTGCAACAGGATGATGATTGAGGGAATTAGAAATATTTATTAATTTAAAATTTTAGGAATTATGGCAAGACAGAAAGGCATAATTAAATTAAAAGGTACGATCGGAGATATTACCTTCTACAAAACCAAAGACGGCCACTTAGCCAGAGAAAAAGGGGGTGTCGATGCGAGCAGAATTGCGAGCGATCCGGCATTTCAAAGAACCCGCGAGAATGGAGCCGAATTTGGAAGAGCAGGAAAGGCAGGGAAAGTTTTGAGAACGGCAATGCGAACTTTGCTCATTAATTCTGCTGATAGTAGAATGGTAAGTCGATTGACTCAATCTATGATTAAAGTCATTCAGGCAGATATGGTAAGTGAACGCGGCTTGCGCAATGTGATTGATGGTGAGGCAGAATTGCTTGCTGGATTCGAATTCAACATTAGGGGCAAACTGGGCACTTCTTTATTTGCTCCTTTTGTGGGTACAATTGACCGTGCTTCAGGAGATATCATGGTTGATTTGGTTCCATTTGTTCCTGCAAACATGATCGCGGCTGCAAGCGGAACCACGCATTTCAAAATCATATCTGCAGGTGCGGAAATAGATTTTGAAGCCGAAACCTTTGTGGTTGCCACATCGGAAACGGATATTCTAGCGTGGGATTCGAATCAAACCGTCGATATCAATCATACCAATTCAGTTACTCCAGGTAGCACAAAACCATTGTTTTTGGCTTTGGGAATTGAATTTTATCAAGAAGTAAATGGAAGAATGTATCCTTTGAAAAACGGATCATACAATCCATTGGCATTGGTTCAGGTAAGCGGTCTGTAAGATGGTTTTGGTCTTGAATAGGACCTATTTTCCCGAGGGAACACAAGGAGTTTTGGAATGGAACGGCACTTTAGTTTGTTATACCATCGAGTTGCCATGGTTGGAAAATCAAAGGCGAATTTCTTGTATTCCCGAAGGTAAATATGTTTTGCAGAAGCGGTTTAGCCCAAAATTCAAATGGCATATACATTTACAAAATGTTCCAGGACGAGATTTTATATTAATTCATCCTGCCAATGATGCCAAGAAAGAGTTGTTGGGCTGTATCGCAACTGTAACACTGCACACCGGAATAGGGAGAGGAAGTTCTTCCCGAAAAGCGTTTGGAAAGTTAAAAGCTTTAGTTTATGGAGCTTTGACCGATAATGAAGAAGTGAAAATAAGAATCCAATCTAATAAATTATAGTATGAATATAGTTGAACGTGCAAAAGCACCTACCCCTAAGTTTTTCCGGATTTTGAGAAGTATTGGAATGGCTCTATTGGCTATCAGTGGCAGTATCATTGCAGCTCCGGTAGTTTTACCTGTAGCCGTTGTCAGTATTGCCGGATATGCAGCCCTCGCAGGAGGAGTCATTTCAATAATCAGCCAAATTACGGTAGATGATGAGGCCAACCGAGAGCAGGCCATCACCAATCGGTTGAAAAAAGACAATCAATATTTACCGCGAGATGGAATCAAATAACACCTTGCAAATTGGAACTGCATCAGGAACTTTGCTGAGTATTGTGCCTAATATCCTTTCTGAAGATATTATAAAAACGATTATCTTAGCGGTCGTAGGAGCAATAGTAAGTTTTACAGTTTCGCTCCTTTTAAAAGGATTGACAAAATTTAAAAAGAAATAGTCTGGTTACGATTGGTAACCTTTTCCGGACTACCTAAGAAAGCCAAGTCGTGAGAGACTTGGCTTTTTTGTTTTTATATTTCCTCGAAAATATTCAAGGTCACTTCTTCGATGACCACTTTGGCATTGGAGCAGAACAATCCGTTGTATTTTGCGCAGTCCATTGCTTTTGATCGGCTGTCAAATATTCCGAAAAAGACTCTTGATGTTTTGCTTTTCCAAAAATCGGTTTGGTATAAAATGAACAGTTTCACAATTTAGGAGAATTAGGTTAAAATAATTATTATTTTCTGCAGTAGCGGTTTAAAATGGCTCTACGCATTTCGTTGATAAGGTTGATGTTTTTATGTAATTGATCTTCTTTCTGTTCCAGCAATCTCAGCGCTTGGACTTGTTTCTGGTGCAGGTCGTGTTCCTGTAGCATTTCATCTACTTTTGAGTTAAAATCTTTTTTAAAATCGTCGATTCGTAAAAAAGGAATTGCGGACCCAACCAGAGATTGGTGCCAGAATCTTGCTTTCCATAAACTGTAAGCCAACCAGTATACTGTTTCGGTATCTCCTTCATTTTGAAATAGTATTACAAAACTATTGGGGAATGGTTCTTTTTGAGGCTTACCACTATTCATCCCTTTGTTGAGAATAAAGATTTGGTTTCCTTTATAAACTGTATTTTTTTGGTGTGTTTTAATAATGAAATTCGGCATGGCGTGTTGGTTTTAAAAATTCGACCTTAATTTTTTGAAAAGAAAAAAGAGAAAAAAAGAAAGCCACTAAAACAGCAGAAATGACGAACGAAAATGGAGGGAGGAACGACCGACTGAAAGTGAGGAATGGATGCTATGTTTGCTGGATTTTTTTCTTTTTCTTTTCAAGAAATTGCACTATCGTCTTGTTGAGGTTTTTCTGGGGACGTTGTTGTGATTGCTTCGTTTCTCTCGCAAGGCAATCAAACACCCCCAAGCACCGCAGAAAATGATGATTGTAGCGATAGCGGAAATCATTATTTATCGAGGAGCGCAGTGGCGGGGTTGCGGCAATCGAACAGCCACGCTAGACCGAGAACGGAACGTAGCTTGCGGAGTAGAGAGAAGGAATAGCAGCGTGAAACGGCGAGGGAAAAATATAAGACAGCCAAAGGCGTTCCTTGATTTAGGGCAAAGTGACGTTTTTACGGAACGGCGCCAACCCCGATGGCTGTGCGAAGGAGCAACCGCTGAAAAAATAAAGGGCGACAGACATGATACTGCTGGAATGCAGTGGAACGTAGCCTGCGGAGTGTAACGGAATGAAGCGGTATTGTGGATGTAATAGCCCTGCCGAACGCAGGAAGAGAACGTGTGGAGATGAGGAACGAACAGCGGAAAAAGTAAGGTTGCCTATTTTTTGGCTGCCTTATTTTTTTGTGCTGTGAAGTGTCTGTGGAATGGAGGGAAACCTTATTATCAAATTGAAATAATGAATTGCTTATTTACCAAATGTGTTCTGATGAAAAGGTAAGGTTGACCGACTGGAGCTGCCGAACGGAACAAAGAGAACGACCAAAGAGAGACCGCTTGATTACGTGTCTTTTTATACGATAATCTTTAATTTGGCTTCGTCGTGTTCTTTGAAAGCGTTACTTGAGTCTAATTGCAATTCTAAATCTTCCATAGTAACTGCTTTTAATGTTGCACTAAAATCTTGTGCTCGTTGTAGCATTTTTATATAGGCTAATGGATCTTGTTGCCTTGTT
>NZ_RYDJ01000002.1:0-267916 GCF_003970355.1 Flavobacterium bomense
CAAAACAGCGACTCCATTTAAGGTATCATTTATTAAAACATTGGAGAAAGCTGTTCCTCCGTTGGCACCATTTACAGCAGTTCCAGCATCATCATTAGCGACAATAGCAGCACATTGCAAAGTTCCGCCACTAGTACTTGCTGTGTTGATAAATGCTCCGTATACATTAATATCATTTATTACACTCGCAAGTGACCCTACACTAATTCTGATTTCGTCAAAAGATTGAGTACTCTGAAAACCCACATTATAGATTCCAGGACCAGAGTCATACGGAGGTATCGTCAAAGATAGATTTAACAATAGTGATGCACTTTTAGACTCTCTAAATACACCGTCTAAATAAGTAGAAATAGTTAACGAATTGAACAAATCTAACTGGATCAAACTATTCAAATCTTTTATTGTAAATCCTGCATAACTACCCGCAGGATAAGTAGACAACTGATCTAAAACAGCTATAGAAGCTGGAGCAATTACTCCTGCGGTAACTAAAACCGAAGCAAAATCAGTAGTGTTTGCTGTTAATACATTATTTGTATTGTTAACTGCGCAGGCCACACAAGCCAATCCATCAACACCGGTTTTTCCACTATCAATGATTACAGGAAAAATTGGATTCGTCAATGCGTATGTTTTATTGCATTCTAAGATTACCGGACACAATTTTTGGAAAATAGCACTGTAAACATTCACAACTCCCAGACTCACTGTTGCTGTATTAGTAATAGTAATACGAGCTTCATCAAAAGATTTAGTTGTAACAAAACCAATTGTCTGTAAACTACTTCCTACCAAAAGATTGGTTCCTACCGTAACTAAAGCAGCATTTCCAACTTTAGTTTCCTGAAGAACTCCATTAAGATACGTTCTTATAGTGACTGCGTCGAGTGCATTTACATTCAACAATGAAGGATTCTCTATTGTAAAACCTACAAAAGAACCTATAGGATAATCTTTTACCTGATCTTTTACAGAAATACTACCGCTGTTTCCAACACTTATCGTTAAATTTATTTGAGCAAAATTTGAAGTATTCTGATCTATCAAATTGTCTGCATTGTTTATTGAACAAAGTGCACAAACTAAACCATCAATACCTGTATTTATACCATTAATATAAACTGGATAAGTAGGAGCTAACATCGCTGTTTGTGTATTACAAACCAAATCAGGCCCAGCACAGAAATTTTCAAAAACAGCACTATAAACTCTTGTTGAACCTAAATTCAGAGACAATGTCTGGTTAATGGAAAGCTGAACTTCATCAAATGATTTTGTTGAAACAAAACCCACTTTATACCGACCAGGATTGTTTAATAAAGAGCCATTGACTACCAAATTATTACCCAAAAAAGATTCTTGCTGAACTCCATTAAGGTATGTAATTATTGATATATTCCCTAAGGCTGAAACATTCAGCAAATTAGAGTTTTCTATTTCAAAGCCAGCATAAGTACCCGCGGAATAATCCGTTAGTTGATCTTTTACAGCAATACTTCCCGAAGCAGCGACACCAGCTGTTAAAGTTATTGTAGCATAATCATTTGTATTAGCGCTAATGACATTCGAAGCATCGTAAATAGTACCTAAACTTATGCCTGAAATGCCAGTATGTGACGGTTCTAAACTTACTGGATAAGCTGGAAGATTCATTGCCGATGCGGTATTACAACTTAAAGCCGGACCTGTACAATAGTTTTGGATAACTGGGTAATAAACATCAATAGTATTTAACAAACTAGCCAAACCTTCTACAGAAATTTCAATCGCATCAAAATCTTGAGTTGTATTAAAACCTACTACATAATTATTTCCTGAACCGTTAAGCAATCCTACACCCAAAAGAGAAGAACCCGAAGCTGTTTCTTTTAATGTACCGTTCAGATATGTTCTAATTGTAATTGAGCCCAGTAAATTTAAGCTCAATAAATTACCAGTATCAATCCTGTACCCTACATAAGTACCAGCAGAATAATCCGTATCTGTGTCTGTCACTCTATAATTTGCTGAACCTGCTGCGCCAATAGTTACAAATGCAGTTGCAAAATTATTCAAGTCTGTATCTATTAACCTAGAAGCATTAGGAACCGCACAAAGCACACACACACCGTTGATACTTGCTGTTGCTAATAGGTTACCGTAAGTGCTATCAATAAAAGGAAGTGGAGTATCTGAATTACATTGAGCTGAGACAATATTTGTTGTTATAGTCTGGCTTACTGAATCACTGCGATTCCCACAGTTGTCGGATGCATCCCAAGTTCTGGTTGTACTGTATAATCCAGGTCGACTGCCAGGTGTTTGAGTGGTAGAAAGTATATTAACTGTGGTTATTCCACAAGTATCAGTTGCAGTTGGCGGACTAAAAACAGGTGTTGTCGGAGAATTAATTGTAATATTTTGACCGGCAGCACTTATTATTGGGGCTACTAAATCTTTTATTGTATATGTATAAGACCAGTTGCGGGTATATGGAGTTTCACTTGGATTACATGTTGTATAATCTACATAAGACCACGTGTAAGTTTTTGTAGTATTACAAATTGAAGATGAATTAGGCTCTTTAATAGTTAGACCTGTAAATATGATATCATTACCGCAATTGTTTTTAAAAGTAGGAGTTGAAGGTAGAATAGCTTCTGCTGCACAACTTACTATTGAACCACCATTCATAAAAGCGGAAACAAAATTAGATCTACCACAGGCATCTGTAACTTTTAGTTGGAGTGCTACGTTCCCAATTACAGAAGGAGCGATGTAGGTTGTTGGGTTTGTTGAAGTGCTTGAAAAAGTCCCACCTCCAATAGCGGACCATTCATAGGTAACCGCCCCCTTATTTCCAGTCACAGTTGCTATTAATGGATACGTTTGACTAGGAGTTAATGCAGTTGGAAAAGAGCTGTTAAGGTTTACATTAATTTGTTGTTTAATTCCAGCCAATAGTACAAAGTTAAAAAATGATCTTTGAGCCGCAATCATAGATTCAGTAGTTCCACTGTTATATTCATGAGCCGCTTGATACATTACCATACCCTTGGTAGCATCACCATAAGTTGGTCCATAAGCTAGAAGAGCAGCCGGATTTTCAGGGAAAGTGTAATTTCTACCAGAGTCCGTATAATTGTTTTGATAAATGGCTACTTTAGTAGTACTTCTCCATAAAGATTCTGCTTTTGGAAGATAGATTCGTTCTGATCCATTTTGTAGTGAAGCATCCATTTTCCCAATAAACTGCATCACCGGATCAGCATTAGCGGATGGATTATAAGTTCCAACAACGATTGGCTTATTGTGATTTCCCCATGGCTCTAGACCTTTTTCCGTAAGAAAATTAAATGGAGTTGTATTCCCCGCACTCACTATGTCTAATGCGCTTACTGCATGACAGCCTACCCAAAGATAGCCGCCATTATGCATATAATTTCTTAGTGCGATAACATACGCCGAAGACCAATTCTGTGGATCAGCATGTGGCAGTACGTAAATATCACCACAATTTGTAAGTTGAGTTGGGTTACTTTGTGTTACATAAGAACTTGATGGAATTCCGGCATTAAGATAATATGGAGTTATTAGGCTACCATTTTCGGTATCTAGTAGTGCCCTTGGCCAGCTGGTAAGTTTATTAAATATGGGTGCAGTGAAGGGTGCTGCAATCGGGCCATCAATAACAACCCCATTTGATCTCCAAGTGGCAATAAGGGTTCCTAAAATAGCGGCATCCTCAGCAGCAATTATAAAAGTTCCCCCTTTATAGGCTTTAGATCCAATTGAAAAATCAGCACCATCTTTAACTTTTGAGGAGTTTATTGACCAGTATACTGGTACATTTTTATCGCGAATCAAAGTGTAAACTAAGCCATAAGGCTTTAAACCTTTGGCAACTGTAGTGTTTTGCCCCATATCAATAATATAAGAGCCTGCATCGAATGTTTTGTTGGGATTAGTTTGAGAATGTATAGGACTTTCAGACATAAAGAAAGCCAATAAAAAAAGAGTAATTTTAGTTTTCATACAATCAAATTTTAATTAATTGAGGAGTATTATTTTGAATTTTAAAAATCAAATTCAAGTCTTAAAGCATAATAATGTTGAAAAACAAAATGATATTAGTAGCCGGCTTGGTCTTCAAAAACAATGTTTTCAAATTTCCAGGAAGCAATTCCACTATCTTTAGACTCTAAACAATTCCAACAAACTATTTGTGCTGTTTTGTCATCTAGAGGTATCATAATGTTAGCCGTAAAAAGATCCCCATTTTTGAAAGTAATGACATAAGTAAGTTTTACATCTTTTTCATTTTCATTCTTAATTTCAAAATATCCAGAATCGCCATTTTCATTTTCACAAGTTCTAAGAAATAGTAAGGATTCCGTTTTGCTTTGACCAAAAGAAATCCAATCTGAACATTTGTTCGAGCTTAAATTTGATGAAATGAACACGATAGTAATTGTATAAAGTAAAATTATTTTCATTTTTTGTTTTTTAAATTCCTAATTTTTGTTTTATCCTTCAGAACTTTTAAATAACATACATTCTGTTTTTGAATGATGTTTTGCTAGCAATTATTTGTATTGTATTTAAATGAAATTTTTCTAGTCCTTTGTTCTGTTAATACACTGAATAGTATTTACAAAGTCAGTCTGACTATTCATTAATGAAGATGAATGATATATTTAGAGTGAAGGACTTTTCAAAAAAATTTGATAAATCTGAGAAGATATTTTTTGGGGTAAAGTATTTTTTTTCATGTAGGTATGAGTGATTATATTCAGGTTTTTTTAAACAGGGCAATGTTTAAAAGAGCTAAATTATAGGTAATACAGCAGGTTTGTTTCTTTTTTCTATAAACTACTTAAAAAGTCGATGAAAGGTAAAATTTTTAAAAAAAAAAGATAAAAAACGGAAAAGAAAGTTAATTTTTTATAATATAGGGATATAATTATTTGCCATAAAAAGAGGTTTTGTAATTTTTGTTTATAATTTAACCATCTATTTACTAATAGACTGATTTAAGGTGACTTATTTTTTAGACTGTTTACTAAAAACATTTTTACCAACTAAAAAGCACCTTGTAATGATTCTTTTTGATACTAATAACATAGTTTTTAATAAAAAAAATTAAATAATAAACTTAGTTTTTGTAAATTGTATCTGATTATTTAATTTCTTATGTTTAGAGACCCCAAAATTATTTTACATTATGAAAAATTTAATTATAGTACGTCATGCAAAATCAAGTTGGGAGGTATCGTTACACGATAAGGATCGTGCTTTAACAAAGAGAGGCATACAAGATGCGCATCTTGTTTCTTCGGATATTAGCCATTTTATACCCAAAACATATCTAATCTGGACGAGTACAGCCAAAAGAGCAACAGACACTGCGTTAATTTTTGCTCAAAATTTAGCATATCCTATTGACTGTATCATTTACAAAGACGACCTTTATACCTTTGATGAAAAAAAGCTTGAGAAAGCTATTAAATCCTGCAGTAACAGTTTCGAAAATATTATTCTTTTTGGACATAACGGGGCAGTTACAAATTTCGTAAATAAATTTGGAGATGTTTTCGTTGAAAACATTCCTACAACCGGATTTGTATCCTTAGAATTTGATACTGAAAATTGGAAAAAAATAAAAAAAGGTAAAATAAAAAAAATTATATTCCCCAAAGATTTAAGATGAATAAAGTAGTAGCACATAAATATATTGATAGAGAAAAAAGTTGGTTGGCATTCAATGCCAGAGTGCTTCAGGAAGCTGGAGATAATTCAGTTCCGTTACTAGACAGATTGCGGTTTTTAGGTATTTTTTCCAATAATTTAGATGAGTTTTTTAGAGTTCGTTTTGCCGCCATCAGACGATTAAGTTTAACAGGGATAACCGGAGAAAAATATCTTGGGGGTATTTCAGCACAACAATTAGTCAAAGATATCACTGAAATTGTTATCCAGCAGCAATCCGAAAGTTTGCGAATTTTGAGTGTAATTGAATCGGAACTCGAGAAAAAAAATATATTTATCATTACAGAAAATGATATCTCCACACAACAAGAAATTTTTTTGAAGGACTTTTTTATCCAAAAATTAAGTCCTGAATTAGTCACTATTATATTAAATGATTTAGCAGAATTTCCATTGCTAAAAGATACATCCGGATACCTGGCAGTGAAGTTGGTGATGAATCACACCTCAGAGATTCGCTATGCCGTTATCGAAATTCCTAAAACAATTAACCGTTTTGTGGTTTTGCCCTCTGATAATGAAAAACAATATGTAATTCTTATTGATGACGTGATTAGACATAATTTAAGCAGCATCTTTAATATTTTTGATTATAAAAGTGTTTCGGCACACATGATCAAAATTACCAGAGATGCGCAATTGGATATCGATAGTGACTTAAGTAAAAGCATGATCGAAAAGATATCCTTGAGTGTAAAAGACCGAAGAATTGGAGAACCAGTTCGCTTTATTTACGACCAATTGATTGAAAAAGATACCTTACAGTTTTTTCTTGATGAAATGAAAATTGAATCAACAGATAGTATTATTCCAGGAGGGAGATATCATAACAGAAGGGATTATATGAATTTTCCTAATCTTGGGCGATTTGATTTATTGTACAAAACGAATGATCCTTTACCCATTCCTGGGCTAAGTCTCGAAGGAAGTATCTTAGAAAAAATTAGCCAAAGAGATTATTTATTAAATGCTCCTTATCAGTCTTTCTCCTATCTCACACGATTTTTGCGTGAAGCGGCATTAGACCCAAAAGTGACTTCCATTAAAATCACATTGTATCGTTTAGCTAAAAATTCTCAAATTATTAGCTCTCTGATTAATGCTGCTAAAAATGGAAAAAAAGTAACGGTTCAAATCGAATTACAAGCTCGTTTCGATGAAGCTTCAAATATTTCCTATGCTGAACAAATGCAATTAGAAGGTATTGAACTTATTTTTGGAATAAAAGGGCTAAAAGTCCACAGTAAAATATGTGTCATCGAAAGAAATGAAAATGATAAGATAAAACGATATGGTTTTATTTCAACAGGAAATTTCAACGAATCTACCGCCAAAGTCTATACTGATGTGACTCTTTTTACGAGTCACCAACAAATTTTGAAAGATATCATGAAGATCTTTGAGTTTTTTGACATTAACTACAGGGTGAATCGTTACAAACATCTGATTGTTTCGCCTCACTATACAAGAACTCGATTTGTAAAATTAATAGACCGTGAAATTACACATGCATTAGCCGGAAGGAAAACACATATGAAACTAAAAATGAATAGTTTGTCTGATTTTGCAATGATAGATAAGTTATATGAAGCCAGCAGGGCAGGAGTGAAAATTCAACTTGAAGTGAGAGGAATTTGTTCCTTAATACCCGGTATTGCTGGAATGAGCAATAACATAGAGGCCATAAGCATTGTGGATAATTATTTAGAACATTCCAGAGTTTATATTTTTGGAAATGCCGGACAAACCGAAGTTTATATTTCATCCGCAGATTTCATGACTAGAAACTTAGATGACCGTGTCGAAGTAACCTGTCCTATTTATGATCAGGAAATAAAAAATGAATTAATCGATAATTTTGATATCGGATGGAAAGGCAACGTAAAAGCTCGTTTTCATTCCTATAAATTAGATAATAAATACAGAGGACGAAATCATAATCCTGTTTTTAGGGCACAACTAGAGACCTATAAATATTACCAAAATAAGTTAGAACTAGCATCCAAAAAGTAAGTAGTATCATCCCGGTAATCATTTGTTTGATACATTAAATTGAATAATGATTTTTTATAAGGAATAACGAATCCAAGCAAAATGATTAAAATAAAAAAATATGCAGCAATCGATATTGGATCTAATGCCATGCGCTTGCTAATTACAAATATAGTAGAACAAGAAGGCAAAGAGCCACAGTTTAACAAAAGTTCCTTGGTTCGTGTTCCTATTCGTCTTGGGCAAGATGCCTTTACCGTTGGTGAAATTTCAGAAGAAAATATTGAAAGAATGTGTGATGCCATGAAAGCTTTTAATCTTTTGATGAAAGTTCACAAAGTAGAATCCTATAAGGCTTTTGCTACTTCAGCCATGCGCGAAGCCTATAACGGTAAAGAAGTTGTGGCAATAATAAAGAAAAAAGCCGATATAAAAATTGAAATTATTGATGGTAAAAAAGAAGCAGCCATAATTGCTTCTACTGATTTACATCATCTATTAAAGACGGATCAAACCTATCTTTTTGTAGATGTTGGTGGGGGAAGCACGGAGTTTACATTGTTTTCGAATGGAAAAATGAAAAATTCAAGATCCTTCAAAGCCGGAACCGTACGTTTATTAAATGACATGGTTTGCGATGTAGTCTGGGATGAAATAGAAAAATGGATTAAAACAAATACGCAGGAATACGATGAAGTTACCTTAATAGGTTCTGGCGGAAATATTAATAAGCTTTTTAAAATGTCCGGAAAAATACAAGAAAAACCCTTGTCGTATATTTATATGAATTCACAATACGCTTTCCTGAATTCCCTTAGTTACGAGCAAAGAATATCTGAGCTGGGATTAAATCCGGATCGTGCCGATGTAATTATTCCTGCAACCAGAATCTATCTGAATGCTATGAAATGGAGTGGTGCCAGAAATATTTATGTTCCTAAAATTGGACTTTCAGATGGTATTGTAAAAGCCATGTACTACAATAAAATTTAAGTTTCCAATCTAAATTATGTGTATTATGCATCTAAATCTAATCCAAATGTTGTTCGTAACAGATCAATATTTGGATTTATTTCATGAAGTCTGTTGTAACGGTCTTGGTCATTAAAATTTTTTCTGCTTTGAATACTTTCATTTACAATCACTTCAATTGTAATGTCGTGATTGTGTAAATGCCCTTTTAAATATCCCAAAAGCCCATTTAATTCTTTTTCAAAATCAAGTTTTGATCCTTCATTGGGCAACTCAATTGTGATGGCAGTTCCACTTAATACCGGATCATTAATGAGCAGGAGTGATTCCATAATTCGAAACCCTTTCTCTCCTAAGCGTTGTGCATATTTATTCCAATACAGCAACATTTCAGTCTCGCTAAAAGTTTCTGTAGGCAAATTAAGAACTTCTTTTATTATTCCTTTATTGCTTTCTTCTAAAGCTTTTTTTGCCCGAATACTGGATAACGAAAAAGCTGAAATCTTAGGCTCGTTTCCTGATGGGTTATGGGTTATGGGTTTTGGGCTTTGGGTTTCAGGTTGAACAACTTCAGGTTTAAACTCTTCGGCTGAGTTCTGGGAAACAGTTTCGGATTTGGAAACTGGAACTTGATTTTTGACATTGCCATTTTCATTGCTATTGCCATTGTTTTTTTGAATTTCTACTATAGCGTAATCATTCTTCCTGTAATAAGTAGGTGGAATTATAAATTGGTCAACTTTTTTTTTTCTCCATCAAAAGTGATAGAGGCCAGTTGCATAAGGCAAAGTTCAACAAGCAGTCGTTGATTTTGACTCAGTTTGTACTTTAAATCACAATCATTTGCTATTTCGATTCCTTTCAAGAGAAAATCTTGACTGCAATTTTGCGCTTGCACGCCATACATTTGTTGTGCTTGTTCTCCAACTTCTAATAAAGATAAAGTTGCAGGTGTTTTAGAAACCAGTAAATCCCTAAAATGAGAGGCTAATCCGGATACAAAATGGTGTGCATCAAATCCTTTGGCAAGAATTTCGTTGAAAGCGATTAATAATTCCGGAATTTTGTTTTCCAAAATCAAATCTGTTACATTAATATAGGTTTCGTAATCCAACACATTCAAGTTTTCCGTAACGGCCTGACGTGTCAACTCTTTTCCACAAAAAGAAACTACTCGGTCAAAAATAGACAACGCATCTCGCATGGCACCATCAGCTTTTTGAGCAATGATATGCAAAGCGTCATCTTCAAAATTTACGCCTTGACTGGCAGCTACTTCAGCAAGATGTTCTTTGGCATCCTTTACGGTAATTCTTTTGAAATCAAATATCTGACAACGAGAAAGTATCGTTGGAATAATTTTATGTTTTTCGGTCGTTGCCAAAATAAAGATGGCGTGTTTTGGCGGTTCTTCCAATGTTTTCAAGAAAGCATTAAAAGCTGCGGAAGACAACATGTGAACCTCATCAATAATATACACTTTGTATTGTCCCGTTTGTGGCGGGATCCGAACTTGGTCAATCAAATTCCTGATGTCATCAACAGAGTTGTTTGATGCGGCATCCAATTCAAAAACATTAAAAGCGAAATCTTCATTTGGATCATCGTATCCGGGCTGATTTATTTTTCGAGCCAAAATACGCGCGCATGTCGTTTTGCCAACGCCGCGAGGCCCTGTGAATAATAGGGCAGAAGCCAAGTGATTGCTTTCTATGGCATTCAATAAAGTATTGGTAATGGCTTTTTGTCCTACAACATCTTTAAATGTTTGAGGACGATATTTACGGGCCGATACTACAAATTGTTCCATAGAATTTTATTCGAAAGCAAATATAGGTTTTAATTTAAAGATGGAAAAATTTAAGTATTGAAAGATTTTATAATTTTTCAAATGGTTTTTATTTCCCAAATTCTCTAGCCCAGATAGAAGAGAAAATCAGATTTTTAAGTGTTTTTTTTTAACGGTATTATGTGTTACCTAAAGTTTGGATTGTCCACCGGTTTCGATGCATAATTTTTCTAAAACAACTGCGGCGTCATTATTTGAATTTGCCGAAAAACCAGCTACAAAAACTCCTTTTTTACCAGAATCAGAGCTGATTCCATATACTACTGATTCTTCGTCAGGATCAGTATCCCCTTCGTAGCGGTAGACGTGATTTACTTCAAATTTATGTGGATTAGATTTAATATCATCTTGATGAATATTAAAATCATAGGTAAAACCTTTTTCTTTTAGATCTTCTAAGGCTTCTATTACGGTGGTATAATGGTACATTGGTTTCATGATTAATGAAAGATTTATTATTATTTATAAAGGTAACTAATTTATTATTAAGTCATTGCGAAAAGGATGTTAAAGTAAATAATCTAAAATGGCGATACATGAAAAAATATTGTAATTTTGCACCGCAGACCGCCTTATCGCTGTTTTGAGCAATCAAAAGAGAGGAAAGTCCGGACACCAAAGGGAAGCATAGCGGGTAACACCCGTCGGTTCAAGTAATTGGATTAGGACAAGTGCAACAGAAAGTATGTACAGGTAATGCTGTAGTGAAACCAGGTAAACTCTATGCGGTGAAATATCAAGTATATCAGCATTTAAGGGCTTCTCGTCCGTTGTTGAAGGGTAGATAGCTTGAGTCACGCAGTAATGCGGGATCTAGATAAATGATAAGGTTCCGACCCGATAGCTATCGGGATTCGGAGACAGAATCCGGCTTATAGGTCTGCATTTTTTTTGTTAAAAGATTTAATAAAATTTAGGATTGTAAAATCTAAAAGGAAACCATTAAGACATTAGTTTCATTAAGTTCCACGGCTTAATTTTCTAAATTCCTTAATGGTTTACTTTTTTAAATAGTGCTTATGATAACACGAATTGGAATTTTAGGATTAGGTGGAGTAGGCGGTTATTTCGGAGGATTATTAGCCAAAGCTTATTCTGAGTCGGATGCAATCGAAATTGTCTTTATTGCTCGTGGCGAAACCCAAAAAGCAATAGCCCAAAAAGGATTTAAAATTATTTTAGAGGAGAGTGAAACCATTGTTTTTCCTAGTTTAGTTTCTAACGATCCAGAAGAAATTGGGGAGCTGGATTACCTTATTTGCGCCACTAAAACCTATGATATCGAAAAAAGTTTTGAATCTATAAAAAACTGTATCACTCCAGATACGATAATTCTTCCTTTATATAATGGCGTTGATGCCACGGCACGCATACAAATACTATTTCCTGAAAATAATGTATTACAGGGTTGTGTGTATATTGTTTCGATGATTGTTGCTCCCGGTGCGATCAAAAAAATTGGTGCTTATGAAAAATTATTCTTTGGTTCAAAAAATGCTCCGGTTTCTAAATTAAAGGAATTACAATCTATCTTCGAAAAGGCAAATATCGAAAGTTATCTTGTTGAAAATATAGAAGAAACGATTTGGGAAAAGTTTATTTTTATTTCAGCTCTGGCTTCAGCAACTTCATGTTTGAACCAAAACATTGGAGGAATTTTAAATAATCCTGAAAATAAGGCAGTTTATAGCTCATTATTAAACGAGATTTCTGCTGTTGCTTTAGCTAAAGGATTAGCGATGCCAATTGACATTGTTGCTCAAACTATTGCTAAATTAGAGAAGTCCCCACAAGACAATACATCATCCATGCACAGAGATCTATTAGCAGGGAATAAAACGGAAGTGGGTTCCTTGACAGAATATGTAGTTAATGAAGGTTTGAAATTCGGGGTTGATACTCCAATATATAAGCAAATATTGGAGCAATTGTCTTAAAATTGTTTCCGGAATTATTCTTCGTCACTATCGTTTTGGTCTGATTCGTTTTCAGAATCTTCCTCGCCAGAGCCAATTTCGAAGAAACTAAAAATGGAACCACCATAACTTTTTTTAAATGAAAAGTGAATCATGTGATCCAGTTTGGTATATTTAGAATGTTCAATTACCATCATTCCCTCTTCATTGAGCAGTTCTTTTTCAAAAATCAATGAAACAATTTTTTCAAAAGTATTCTGGTCTAATGCATAAGGTGGATCTGCAAAAATGATATCGTACGAAGTTTTACACCGTTCTAAATAGGTAAAAACATCACTTTTTGTAGCAGCTATATTAAAATCATATTCGGTTGCCACTTGTTTGATGAATTTTACACAACCAAAATCCGCATCGACAGAGGTAATTGGGGTGCTGCCACGAGAGGCAAACTCGAAACTGATATTCCCGGTTCCAGAGAATAAATCTAATATTTTTAGTCCTTCAAAACTGAAATGGTTGTTCAAAACATTGAATAATGCTTCTTTAGACATATCGGTAGTGGGACGAACTGGGAGTCCTTTTGGCGGAAAAATGCGTCTTCCTTTGTATTTTCCTGAAATGATTCTCATGAGTTGAAAAGTATAAAATGATTTCTGTTTTCGGCCTCAGAAAAATAATTGTTCCATCGCAAATCTTCCACATCAATTAGGGAAACATTGCGAATGTATTGGTAAGCTATTTTGAAAAAAGCACTCTCGGTTTCAATTTTCCCTATCATTTCCAGTTGAAAGTTCTCTGGATTTAAATTCAATTGTTCGGCTGTAAATAAGATGTAATACATAAAATCTTCAGGTGTGCTGTATTCAAAAGAATTGAAAAGCAATAATTTTTGGTTTTGAACCACAATGATTTCAAAATGACCTGAATTGAAATGAATAAACATCTTTTTTTGGTCAATGTTTTTGGAGGCAACCAAAAGTTTCGAAACTAAAATACTATTGGCGTGTTTATAATCAAAAGAGCCAAACTGATCAATAAAAAAATTATTGATATTCACGTACGGAATATAGACGGCATTCATTTGATTATTTGGTATTTCATCAAACGCAAAAAAATCAGTTTCAAAAACCTTTGTATTGTATTGTAAGTAACTTCCTAGAAAGTTTTCGTCAAAAAGTGCTGTAGGTACAAACGTAGAAAGATTGTTGTTGTGGATCACCAGAACGGCGTCATAGGTATCCTTTAATTCTGGATAATTCTGAAAGGCATTGGCAAACAAATCTTCAATTTTGGTAGTGGTGTCAAATGGATCAAAATGTATCTCATTGAATGAAATAACAGTGTTGTTCAGCATATCAAATGTACAAAAAGAAAGTCCCTTCAATGAAACTTGAATGGAAAGTTTTTTATAATTTTTTTCGACTATGTTCATAATAAGATTACTTTTTCTAAACAACGCAAACTTACAAATTTTAAAATCAATAACAATATCAATTGCAATGTCAATGGCCAAAATCAATAGTAATAATTGAAAATTGAAATTGCTATTGACATTGAAATTGAAAAAACATTCTCTACCTTGCATGTAAATTATACCAAATGAATTCCTCCTCTTTTTATAGTCTTTTACAAAAAAAATTTCCTTTTCAACCGACACACAAACAGGATATTTTTTTTCAAAAAATAGCTATTTTTTTAACGGACACGCATAACGATACCATTTTTGTTTTAAAAGGATATGCGGGAACCGGAAAAACTACCGTAATAGCTACGATTGTAAATAGTTTAGTAGAAATCAATAAAAAGTATGTTTTATTAGCGC
This sequence comes from Flavobacterium bomense, assembly GCF_003970355.1. NCBI lineage: Bacteria > Pseudomonadati > Bacteroidota > Flavobacteriia > Flavobacteriales > Flavobacteriaceae > Flavobacterium > Flavobacterium bomense. Next base: position 14,303 of record NZ_RYDJ01000002.1, read on the forward strand.
CAACAGGGCGTGCGGCAAAAGTGATTGCTAATTATTCCGATAAACCGGCTTTTACAATTCATAAAAAAATCTATTTTCCTAAGAAATCTTCCGGAGGTGGCGTCTCATTTACTTTGCAACAAAACAAACACACCAACACGATTTTTATTGTTGATGAAGCTTCGATGATTTCGGACACCAATTCCGATTCTAAGCTTTATGAAAATGGTTCTCTACTGGATGATTTGATTTCCTATGTGTATTCAGGCACGAATTGCAAAATGATTTTACTGGGAGATTCGGCTCAATTGCCGCCGGTAAATTTAGATATCAGTCCCGCATTAGACATTCAAACATTAAGTATTAACTACGATAAACAAGTCGAATATATTGAGTTGGACGAAGTGATGCGTCAGGAAGAAAATTCGGGAATTTTGCACAATGCCACGGAACTTCGAGAACTATTGAAGGATTCTTTTATAACTGAATTCAAATTTGATGTCAAAAAATTCAAAGATATTGTGCGCCTAACTGATGGCTATGATATTCAGGACGCCATTAATTCTGCCTACAGTAATTATAGCATTGAAGATACTGCTTTTATTGTTCGTTCCAATAAAAGAGCGAATCAATATAATGAACAAATCCGAACCAAAATCCTCGATAAAGAAAGCGAACTTTCTACAGGTGATTTTCTGATGGTGGTGAAAAATAATTATTTCTGGTTAAAAGATTCTGATGAAGCGGGTTTTATTGCTAATGGTGATATTATCGAAGTCTTGGAAATTTTCAATATCAAAGAATTGTATGGTTTTAAGTTTGCCAAAGTAAAAATTAGAATGATTGATTATCCCAATCAGATCCCGTTTGAAACAGTATTGTTATTGGACACCATAAAAAGCGAATCGCCATCATTAACCTATGAAGAATCCAACCGATTGTATCAGGAAGTGCTGAAGGATTACGAAGGTCAAACAAAATTCAATCAATTCCAAAAAGTAAAAGCCAACGAATATTTCAACGGCTTACAAGTAAAATTCTCGTATGCCATAACCTGTCATAAATCACAAGGTGGGCAATGGAATACGGTTTTTATAGAACAACCGTATTTGCCGGACGGCATCAATAGAGATTATATTCGGTGGTTGTATACCGCAATGACCCGAGCCAAAAATAAATTATATTTGATCGGATTTAAAGATGAGAATTTTGTGGAATAATTTTAAAAACAACCGCAAATTCGCAAATTTTTCTATTTAATTTTTAATATATAATTTGCGAATTTGCGGTAAAAAAATAGCTATGAACTCATTAAAGGACTTGCTTAAAATTTCAGGCTCTTTTTTGAATACGAGTTATTGGGGATTCTTCTCGTATGACGCCGGTAAAGATTATGTAGATCTACTTATTTTGTTTTTTCGAGTACAAATTCCAAAGTATCTACAAAAGCACCATCGATACCATTATCGATTTCAAAATTCTGGTAGGAGGGACTTGCCTTCATCTGTAAATTTTCCAATTGAAGTGAATCCATTTTCGCAACATATTGTCCCGATTTTAAACCCAAATAACTAAAATAACCATCGGGTTCCGAAAGAATACTGGCGATTAATGTATCGTGTAAATCATAGATAGCGACTTTTAAGCCTCCAGTTCCCAGAAGTTGCTCATTTTCTTTTCGATACACCATTCCGGAAACTTCTCCCACAACCACAACCGGAATTTCAATTATTTTTAATTGATTGGGATTTAGTATACAATTTAAAGTTTTGTTATTTATGCGCCAAGCAATAGAATTAACTTTGGCGGTATTAAGTTCCACATAATTATTAATATAGGGTTCTAATCCGGTTATTATGGTGGTTCCATCGGGATTAACGAGCTGACGGTCACCGCCCATTACTATGATCTGGACTCCTTTTACCAGAGGTTCTTTGGCCTCTTTTTTTCCATTTCCATTGATGTCTAAAAACGGAACAAATTTCACACTCGCTCTGCCCACACTTATTTGGTTATTAAAACGTACAAAATTAGCTTGGGGTTCAAAGATTAAGCTTCCGCTGGCAGATTGCGAAAAAGAAGCACTATTTTTATAAAAAACACTTGAAAATCCAGTATTGATATGATCGAAATTATGTGTAAAACTAATTTGAAAACTACTGTTTTGATTCTTAAAATTATAATCTAAAGAGGCTTGAATATAGCCTTTTTTAAAAATTGGCTTTCTCAATTGTGTTTGCAATGTCGTCATGGCATTGGCATCATATCCATAGCGCAATTGGGGAACAAGGACAAATCTTTTAGGAAGTTGGAATGAGGTAGAAATATTGCTGTATACCGATGGTTTTTGGTTTTTGGTAAAAAAGGCATTGGTGGTAAAATTAAAATTAAATCCAAATGAATTTCCCGAGAGTAAAAATTCAGAAGTGGTAAATTTAGTGGTACTAAATAGGTTTTCTTGAATGGTAAATCGGGAAGTTCCCGAAAAAAAAGAACTGCGATGTGGCATGGAAATACTTGCTTTCCGCATTTCGGAATAATTGAATCGAACGGCTTGTTGGTTCTTATCGTATTTACTATAATCAAAGTCAAAACGAAGGTTTTTGGGTGTTGTATAATTCAAATTGAGATCATACAGCACTTTTGAATAATAGCTTGCCGTAAGAAATAATTGAGACGAGAGTCGAAAGGATGAATTCAAAAACGGAATACTTTTATTCGATTCTAAAGAGGAAATATATTCTATTCCACCTCCCAAAGTGACGTGATTAGAAAGTCCATAATTTACTTTTGCACTGGTAAAAATACTGCCTTTGCTATCCTCAATAATCCCGGAACTGATCGTGTATTCTACCTCCTTTTTTGGAAGGAAAAGAGCAGGAACTACAAATTGATTGCTAAATAACTGCTCTTCGCCCCAAGGTCCATAATATCGGAGTGTAACTTCGGTACGACCGTACATTAAAGGAACGTTGAACGAAAAGAAACCGTTGGCATCTGCCTGAAGATAATCAATTAATACATTGTTGATGTAGAGTTCCACCGTCCAATTGGCCTGGGTATGATCGCTCAAGATATACGTGCCAAAAGATTTTCTGATTTGGGTAGAGGCATTCGTGATCTGAGCTCCGATAATGGGAAACAAAATTGTCGCTTTGGAAGAAGCTGAAATTTTTCCTAAAGTGAACTGCTTAATATATTTGTTTTCATTGTTCACATAGCGCCATCGATAAAACTGGTTTTTGGCCACTATGGGTTGGTTGCTGGTGTAATTTAGCAAAGTGGTCAATTCACCTCCAGCTACAATGCCGCCTAAATTGAGGAGTAATCGTTCTGAATGACTTCCTTCAGATTGTTGTATGGTATTAACAGCCCAATTAGCTGTTCCAAAATGAAGTAGTGGTTTGTCTCGTACGATAGTTGTGTCCGCTTTAAATTCCATTTTCATTTTGTTGATGTTATCGCGCATTTCTAGCAATCGGGCTTCTCTAATGGCGGGAAGTTCGAGTTTTGAGACCATTTCAACGGATAAACTCCTAAAACTAAAATTATTTTCTAGCCCAAATATTTGATTGAAATAAGAAGCGTTTAAAAATAAATTTGTTTTGGTACGAATAAAATCGCTTGATTTCAGGGTGTAAACTTCCTCTTTGTAGCTAATGGTGTTGGTGTTTTGGTCAATTTTGAAGGTGTTATTTTGATTAATAAAAAAACCTTCAATAGTAGTAAAATTAGAATTGGGTATATTTCGTATTTTAATATAATCCAAAACTTCGGATACCGAAAGATAGACTTTAGATCCGCATATTACCGAGGAAATTTCGGTGGCACCAATGTATTTTACCTGAAGCAGCACTAAAACTTCATCGCAATCTTCCTCTTGTGCAGTAGCAGAAAAGGCTATCATGGAGAAAAGGAATAGAGATATGATGTTGTACAATTTAGTCATAAAGAACGAAGAGTAGCAAGTACTTTTGCTAAAGGGAATTATTTTTTTAGAGAACTGCCTGAGTTGCGTCTATGAATATTAATTAGAATTTGTTTGATCAGTAGTGTTTTGAATTCGGATTTTTTCTAAACTAGCTGTCAAAGTTCTTGTGAAGATGTCAAGTTCAGTAACAGAATCTTTTAAATAGATACTTAAACTTTCTAACTCTTCTTTTGATATAGCTTTAGAATCAATATGATTTGTCAAACCTTGCATTCTAGAAATAGGACTTCGAACTTGATGGGAAACTTGAAAAAGCATTTCAGTAATGGATTTTAGGTATTTCTGTTTTTCTGTATCTTTTTGTAACAAGATTTCTTTGTATCGTAGAATAATAAAGCACGATATCCAGATAGAAAGAATGGATAAGAATTTGTTAGTAAAAACACTATAATACATTTCGATATGGTAGTAATCAATGGTATCAATAAGTGTTAAAATAGTGCATATTATGGCAAGCCTTATTATTTTATCTTTGTCTAAAGTATATGAAATAACTAAAGGAATTATATACAAAACAGCTATTGCTACTCCTAGAGGTACTTTTAAGTCTAATATGAATATAATTAGAACGATACTTGTTATAAGAATTTTTGGCATTATTAATTTTCTGTTCTATTAAATAATATATAAATCAAAAGGTTTATCTGTAATATAATTCTTTTGCGATTGCACTTATCTCATTATCATGCTTTGTTTTAGAAAAAAACGATGTCTTTCACAGCGTAATTTATCTGAAAATATTTTGATGTTTTGGTATGGTATTTTTTATCGTAATGTTTTCAAAAAACAAACAAAATTACAAACAGATGATTCTTATTTATTACTATTAATTTCCGTTTCAAGTGAATATTCTTCGTTGTCTGACAAATTAAGGAAGGCTTCAGCATAAGTAGTTTCTTGATTTGGGGTAGAATAGATCACCTGTAATTTTCCCTTGCTGTAATCAATACCTGGAATAGTATTGAGTTTAATTTTGGTTTTGCGCAAATTTCCAGGAGCATATACTGCAAAGCCTTTTATTAGTCCCACATTAGTACTAATTCCCTCAGGATAAATATAATTGACATTCAGTTCCCCATAAGCAGATTGATTGCCTGTGCGGTTTATATCCAAGTATAAATCCTGTGATGGCAGCAATGCCAAATTAGATAAGGTCACCGCGGTAGTTGCTTGTCCTATCGTAATAATATTGGCGATTGAAATCCCATAAACAGGTGTTAATTGAATATCTAAACTTTTTGGTTTGAGCGTATCTGTTGCGGTGGTTTCGTTTTCTAAAAGTTTCGTTTTAGGAACACCTCGAAAATACAGATGAGAGCGGTATTCGCCTTCTTTTAATTCGCTGGTTTTGATGAGTTGAATTTTTACTACCTGCGATTCATTGGGCGCCAAAGTTATGGTGCGGGGATAATAACGGAGATAAGGTGACGCAAAATTTTGATTTTCTTCTGGTTCTTCTATCGTATTGAATTTACCATCTTCATCCATTTTAATCTGACTGTAGGATAATCTGTAAGTTGCGGTATCCTTACCGGTATTGGATAAATTAACATTTTGCACCCGGCTTTGAATTCCGTCAAAGACAATGCGTTTTGGGAATACCATTAAATCGCCTTGTGCCAGTAAGGGAAATGAAAAATTTAAAAAAAGAACCAGAATAAGAATACTTTTTTTAGTCATGAGGGTTTTAATTTTGTGGTATTTTGTTTTTCTATTTAATGAATTAAGCTCCTTAAAATTTAATTAAAAAGGGTGTTTATTTCTAAGCACCCTTTTTATTCAATTTAGTTGTAATTTACCGTAACTGCAAAACCATCAGCATTTGTATATGTTCCAACAACTTGACTAGCTAAAACATTTAGCGTAGCTCCAACAGTGAAGCTATTAGTACCATCAGTACCCAAAGTACCTTTACTATTGGTAAGTGAGCTTGTAAAAGTATTAACTATCATAGTATTGACTGTTCCTGTAGCTGTAGTTGTAAGTGTAAGTGAAGCTGGTAACGTAATATCATAACCATAAGATGCTTGACCTGTTACTGAAAATTCAGCAGCGGTAGGACTTCCAGTAATAGTAGTCAATTTAACTCCGCCAGTTGCAGATCTAACAGCAGCAGAAGTCATAACTAATGTACCTGCACCACCTGTTGCAAAAGAACCGAAAGTCATTGAAGTTGTTTTAGTAATTCCAATTGGCGCAACAATAGTTGTGCTTGTAGGAGCAGAGGCAGAAGCACTTTGTTGTGCCAAAGCACTTGTACTAAACACAGCAGTCAAAGCCATAATAGATAAAAGTGATGTAATTTTTTTCATTGTAAAAATAATTTGGGGTTAAAATTAAGGAGCAAGTGCAGGTTTTGCCCTGGTCCTTAATCAGTTTAAATAATTTGTTTTGTATTAGCAAAAGTGCCAATTCCGGAGCAAATGTATTTAGTCCGTTAATATATGTAAAACGAGAAGTAATAAATGATGGCTACTAAGGCATAAGTGAAAAGGAACCGAAGTAAAAATTATTTGATAAAAATTAAGAGAAACTTAATTTTTATTGTTTTCGTGTCTTTTTAAGGATAAAAAAAACATTAAAAAGTTAAAATTAACTAAAAGGACTTGAATTTTTAATAATTAAAATTCTTATAAAAATGTATTATTGCTACAGTTATGCGTTCATTTATTGTATTTTCTTAAAAGGTTTAAAAAGATAATTTATAAACGAATGGAACTAGTTTCGAAAATTAAAAAAGAGTGTCTTTGCGGTTTAAAACAAGTTGTTTTTAAACGTTTCAAAATTAGCATCATTTGAGTATAATTCGATCCAGAAATTCTTGTGTAATAGGTTTTTGCTGAAAGGAAACTACATTTGGGTCCCTGCAAACACGAATAATATCATGATTATCAATCGTGTTTGAAACAATAAATACTTTAACCTTATTTTTTAAAGTAAGCGGAAATTTATCATAAGCTTCCAGAAATTCAAAACCCGAAAAATGGGGCATATATAAATCTATAAAAATTATCTCAGGCAGCTGACCATGTCTTTCTTGATTTTCTTCTAAATATATCAGTGCTTCCCTTGCAAGTGAAAACTCGACAACCTTTTTTCCAAAATTATTATGGAGAATTATTCTAGAATTAATGTAGCGTTCAATTGGATTATCATCAATTAATAGCACTTTTTCGAATTTTGCTTTCAACTCGGTTTTCATGGTTTTAGTATTTAAGTGCAGTCATACAGGAAATATTTATTAGTTTACAACGAAAAAGAACTCCTATCATTTTGTGTAATTGTTATTCTTTAAGTTTAATAAATTTATTAAAATCATCTTGTCGTCTTTTGGCAACAGCCAAAAGTACACCATTAGGAAATTCGCAGAAATACCCCTCTTTTTTAGAAATTTTTACTATGTGACGCAGATTAATAATATACGAGTGATGAATTCTAAAAAAATAGTTGGGATCGAGAATTGTACTGTATTCTCCTAAATTTTTACTCGATACGATTTTTTTACCATTTTGTAGAAAAAAAGTAGTGCACCTTCCTTCGGCCTTACAGTAAATTATTTCCGACATAGGAATGAGTTCAATTTTATCCAAGGAGGAAACCGCAACATAGTCGTTTGGCTGATTTAATGAGTTTAATAGCTCAAGTGCCTTGATTACCTGATTTTGATAGGATCGCTCCATTTTAATTCTTTTAATTACTTTGTATACAGCTAAAAGAAGAGAATTAAAATCGACAGGTTTTAAAATAAAATCAATCGCATTTTGTTTAAATGCGATTACAGCATTTTGTTTATCGGCAGAAATGAATACCAGTTTAGGAATGCTCTGTTCTAATTCATTGAGCATATCAAAAAAAGTATCATCTGTAAAGGAAATATCTAAAAATACGAGATCTGGTTTTTGTAATTGTATACTATTGATTCCTTCAATTATAGAGCTCGTTTCGTTTACTATTTTAAGAATTATAAAGTTTTCTTTTTCAAATTTTTTAATAATTTGTAAAGTGTCTTTTTCTTTCGTAATAATTACGGCATTAATAGGTATCATAGGTGTGGACTTAAGGGGTAATTGATCTTTAAAAGCGATGAATATCATTAGATATTAATCTATAGTATTCATTTTTAGAATGTTATAAAAAAAATAAAATAATATTTTTGTGTATCGAAAATAAAACAATAAATAGCAATAGTACTCAGCAGTTCTTTAAATAAAAACAAAAGTAATAATCGTTACGTTTCCTGTATTAAGTGTTATTAAACAGTGTGTTTTTGCTAAAAAGGGTATCTTTTAGTTAATTTAATTTGGTGTTTCCATTAACACAATGGAATTTCCTATTTTTTATTGTAAAAGGATTGAGAATTTACAATCAAATAGTAGTCTTTTGATACTTTTAATGGTAATTTTAGAATTATATATTTTATTGATTTTAAGAAAGTTAGTGTTTATTTTTGATAAAAAAAAATTTTAAAGTATATATTTTCCTTTGAGTCCTAACAGTAGAGTAAGTTAGTTATGATCTGAGATTATTTTATTTTATCTAACCGTGTAAGAGCGCTACACCATCCTTCTCAAAAAATAAACAATTTGAATGAAAAATGGATTTTGAATTTGGCTTTTTATTGAAGTGTTTTGTTTGGTTCAAAACTAAAAATATAATGATGAATAAGCCGATAAACATATTTTAAATATATATATATGTTTATCTGATACCTAAAGTATATTTTTTTACTACAGATTTTACACTTTTCCATTTTAAAAAATCTATGTATAACCCGGGAATCCGTGCCAGTTTTCTTTTAATAGAAGTAATTACAGAAAGACATAAAATTAAATATGGTTGTCCGTTACTTGTACCAAACTACATTTTACAAATGAAACTTAGCTCTTTTGTTATTTCGACCAAAGGGAGAAATCACATAACGAGAGCAACTGATATGATTTCTCCTCCGTCGAAATAACAAAATAAAACGCAATGGTATTAGTAACGGATAGTCATAAAATTAAAAAATATTTTTGCACTGTGGTGGCTAAAGATAATTAAACAAGACCGCTAACTTAATAATGCAATGTAATTAGCACTAAATTATTTTTCCTTACTTGTAGCAGCTTTATCGGTCAAGAACAATAATTCGCCATCCGATGGTTTAATTAATTGCATAGGATATTTTTCGGGATTATACGCTCCATATAAAACTTCGTTTAAGGCATAGGCTTTATTTTCTCCAAAAGTCACTACTACAATCTGTTTCGCTCTATTAATAAGAGGTGCAGTTAGAGTTATTCGAAACATAGTTTGAGACTCAAGATAATAAGCTGCTACCCACTTATCCTGTTCTTGCAATACGGCTTGCCCTGGAAAAAGAGAAGCAGTATGGCCATCATCGCCCATTCCTAATAAAATAAGGTCAAATTGTCCGTCCTCGCCTGTTATATTTTTAATAGATTTTTCATATTCCAACGCGTAATCCTCAGGAGTAACACCTTCTCTATACATTGAAAATATATTGTTTTTTGGTATATTTACAAGACTTAGTAGCGTATCGTTAGCCATTTTTGCATTGCTAAGTACATCATCAAGCGGTACCCAGCGTTCGTCACCCCAAAAAATAAAAATCTTTTCCCAATCTATTTTTGTCTTGTAGGAAGCTGTTGCCAAAAGGGCATAGATAGCTACAGGTGAGGAACCGCCGGTAAGCGCTACGACAAAGCGACCGCGTTTCTGTATTGCTTTTTCTGCAGCAGCTACAAATATATTGGCAGCCTGGCTTGTTATGTCTTCCTTAGTATTAAAAATTCTTACCATCAGCTGCTACTTCTACTTGTTTTGTTTGTACTGCTTTCTTATCTTTTTCCGCCTTGTCCGCTTTCTCTGCTTTCTTTCGTAGCTTTTCTTCTTCGGCATCTAGTGTATTTGATGCCCAAGAATGCCCCTGACGAGCAAGTAATTCATTTGCCGCTTCAGGACCCCAGCTTCCAGCTTCGTATTTGTGTAGACTTGAAAATTTATCGTTTTCCCAAGCATCCTGAATGGATGTTACCACATCCCAGGCTTCTTCGACCTGATCGGAGCGCATGAATAAAGTTGGATCTCCCTGTAAAGCATCTAATAAAAGGGTTTCATAGGCTTCAGTTGCTTGGGTAGAGCATGAAAAATAGTCAAAAACCATTTCAGCTGGTTTTAACGAAAGAGACAAGCCTTGTTTTTTAGTCATAAACTGCAGCCTAATATCCATTGCGGGCTGAATGTTTATGATTAATCGGTTTGGCATCATGCCTTCTTTCCCAAAAGAAAAGGTAGAATGAGGTACCGGTTTGAATTGTATAACGATTGAGGATTGTTTTTCCTTCATTCTTTTACCTGTTCGAACGTAAAAGGGAACACCTTGCCAACGCCAGTTATCCAGATAAAATTTCATTGCTACAAATGTTTCTGTGATGGAATTATCCTTCACCCCTTTTTCTTGCAGGTATCCAGCTATCGGTTTTCCTTTTATCGAAGCTTTTTCGTACTGGCCTCTCACTGTGTAGTGTTCTACTTCATCAGGAGTTATACGGCGTATTGCTTTTAAAACGTCAGCTTTACGGTTTCTGACCTCATCAGCTTGTAACGAAGTGGGGGCTTCCATGGCAACCATCGTTAAAATTTGCATCAGGTGATTTTGTATCATATCCCTTAATGCTCCGGCACCTTCATAAAAACCACCGCGGTCTTCAACACCCACTTCTTCGGCAACCGTAATCTGTACCGAATCAATAAAGTTACGGTTCCAGAGCGGCTCAAACATTGAATTTCCAAAGCGGAAAGCTAGGATGTTCTGTACGGTTTCTTTGCCTAAATAGTGGTCTATGCGGTAGATTTGTTCCTCTTCGAAGGTTTTTGCCAATAGCTTATTTAAGAGCTCGGCAGAACTTTTATCATAACCAAACGGTTTTTCAATAATAATACGATCCTGTTCCGGATTCGCGGCAAGATCTAATTTCTTAATATTATTAGATATGGTTTCAATGAAAGAAGGTGCTATTGAGAGGTAAAAAAGTCGATTGGCACGTACCCCAAAAGACGCATCTATGGCGTCTAACTTTTGTTTCATCAACACGTATGATTCTTCTTTGTCGATATCATTTTGCAAATAAGAAATATGAGAAGCAAATTGTTCGAACTCTTTTTCGGAGGCTATTTTATTTCTCGAAAACTCATTTAGGTTTTCACTCACATGGTTTCGGTAATGCGCATCACTGTTTTCGGCCCTTCCTAAGGCAATGATCTCAAACTTTTCCGGCATACGACCATCAAGATAAAGATTATAAAAAGCGGGGAAAAGCTTTCTTTTAGCTAAGTCACCGGTAGCCCCAAAAACAAGAATGATGGTTGGGTTTATAGTATTGAGATTATCCATTATGTTCCATTTAAAATTTAGTCATTCCACTCGGTGTGAAATATACCGTTAGTATCAGTACGCTCATAAGTATGAGCCCCGAAGTAGTCGCGTAATGCCTGTATCAGATTAGTAGGAAGGTTTTCTGATCGATAAGCATCAAAATACGCTAAGGAGTTCATTAGACCGGCAATAGGTATCCCTTTTTGAACGGCAAATTGAACGGTATTCCTTATGCTGGATTGATTCTCATTTAAGGTCTTTGCTATGCTATCATCGAGCAGTATGTTTTTCAGTTCACTATTTTTGGCGTAAGCCTTTCGGAAATCCTCCAATACTACCGAACGAATAATACATCCACCACGCCAAATTTTAGCGATTGTCTCCAAGTTCAATTCGTAATTATATTCTTTTGAAGCTTTTGTTAGCAAGGCTAATCCTTGGGCATAAGTAATTAATATGGAAAAATATAAAGCCTCTTTAAGTGTTTCTATGGCTGCAGGCAAATCAGTATTGGTTTGTTCCGCATTCCAAATTAATTTTGAGGAAGCCTCAATTCTTTCCGGTTTATTTTTAGACATTTCCCTCATTGCAACGGCAGCATCTACGGTTGAAAGAGGAACTTCTAAGTCCATGGCATTTTGAGAAGTCCATTTTCCTGTTCCTTTGGATTTTGCCCAGTCGGAGATTAGATTTATTAATATCTGGCCATCAGTATCTTTTTTCTTCAGGATGTGTCCTGTTATTTCAATCAGGTAGGATTCGAGTTCGGTGTTATTCCAGTCTTCAAATACTTTTTGAATTGTAGTGTCGTCTAGTTCGTATCCGCGTTTCATAAGATCGTATGCCTCTGAAATAAGCTGCATAATCCCATATTCAATTCCGTTATGCGCCATTTTCACGTAGTTTCCTGCAGATCCGTTGCCTAAGTATTCTACGCAAGGTTCTCCATTTACTTTAGCAGCAATGGATTCAAAAATAGGACGTAGCCTTTCATAGGCTTCTTTATTACCTCCGGGCATAAGGCTAGGGCCAAAACGGGCTCCTTTTTCGCCTCCTGAGATTCCCATTCCAAAAAAGTGGATTCCCTTGGCCGATAATTCTGTATATCTACGGTCAGTATCAGTAAAACATGTATTTCCGCCGTCGATAAGAATATCTCCTTTATCTAGGTGGGGCAGTAGGTTTTGAATGACAGCATCAACAGGTTTTCCTGCTGGTACTAATATCAGGATAGCTCTTGGCTGTCTGATAAGTGCAACAAAATCTTCGACGGCTGTTGTGGCTTTAATTCGGTGTTGGGAATTCGCTTCTTCTGTGAGAGAAAGAACTTTATCATCATCTAAGTCTAAGCCAGCTACAGCATGACCTTGGTCGGCCATATTTAAAAGTAGATTACGCCCCATAACTCCTAGGCCCACTATACCAAAATCGAATGTATTCATAATTAGTATGTAAATTTATTATTAGAAAAAAAAAGGCTGGACTTTATTTATAAAGTCCAGCCAAAATTAATCAATTATTAGGCTACAGTAACACTATTTATAGCTTCTTTTAATGCTTTTGCCGCAGCAGCCGGATCTTCAGCACCATAAATGGCACCACCAGCAACAGCTACATCTGCACCAGCAGCTACAACATCCTTTATTGTACTAATATTCACACCACCTGCTACAGAGAAAGGAACTTTTGCTAGTTTACCTTCACTAATCAGTGTTTGTACAGAATATCCTGCTAATGTTTGTTCGTCAAGACCAGCGTGTAGTTCAACAAAAGCAACTCCAAAAGCAGTTACTTCTTTTGCTCTTTGTACTCTATCTTTAACTCCAATAGTATCAACTACTACTTTTTTACCATATTTTGCTGCAGCTTCTACCGCGCCTTTTACAGTTGCATCATCTACAGCACCCATAACGGTTACTAGATCTGCTCCAGCTTTAAATGCAATCTCAGCTTCTAGAAAACCGGTATCTGCAATTTTCATGTCTGCAAAAATTAATTTGTCAGGGAAAGCAGTTTTCATTGCTGTTACCACACTAAGTCCTTCCGATTTAATAAGCGGAGTACCTAATTCTATAATATCTACGTAAGGTGCTACTTTGTGTGCTAGTTCTAATGCTGCTTCTGTAGTAAGTAAATCAATTGCGACTTGTAATTTTGTCATGTCTAAAATGTTTAAAAAAATTAATAATATTAAAAAAATCGTTATTCCAGGTTGGCGTGTTTGGGCCATAGGTCTTCTTTGGTCAACTTTGATTCTTGCCAAAGCGACATAAAAACGCTCTCCAGGATAAATAATATAAACTGTTCAAAAAGGCTGCCTGCATACTGCTCGGAGACCGAAGCCCCAAAGTCAGTTTTTGTTGCCGCTTTTATGAATATGATATGGTCTGCCACTTCTGCTAATTTACTTTCTGCATCGGCAGTCAGCGCAATAACTGTTGCTTTTTGAGCCTTCGCTTTCACCGCTGATGAGAGTACTGAAGAAGTAGTGCCAGATCCTGATGCTAGCAGTAACAAATCACCTTCAAGAATGGCGGGTGTATTCGTTTCTCCTACTATGAATACCGTATAGCCTAAATGCATAAATCTCATGGCTGCCATTTTTAATGCAAGTCCGCTTCTCCCTGCTGCCATTACAAAAATTCGTTTGGCTACTTTAATTTCGTTAACCAAAACCTTTATCTCTTGAGGATTAATCTCATTTGCTAATTTTAGGTTTTCCTCCAAAATAACATGCAGATTTTTGTTTGTCAAAGTGTTACTATTCATTTTGTTTTATTTTTAAATAAGCGATACGCTCCTACTATCATTCAAATTAGTACACCAATGAAATTGGGTAATTTTGATCGATTTTTTTTCGAGTGTGTGAGGTATTGCGTGATTGAAATTACAGGATGCCTTTATAATTTTAATTTTTTCTATTCAGAATTAAATGGAATAATAAAGCTGTAATCGATTTTTTGCAACAGTAATTAATCTCTATTTTGAATAGTATTAATTACTGATGCAAAGATAGATCAGAAGGAAAGGAGGGATGTTATATATACAAGACTATGCGGTATAAATTTGCGCCAGGCCATTCTGAAGGTCCGTTGGCGTTTCCTTTAGCTTAGCTCTTACAAATTTATTAAGAGCTGATGGAGAGCTAAACCCAAGGTCAAATGCGATTTCTTTGTGAGAGCGATCAGTAAACAGTAATTGTCTTTTAATTTCGGTAAGGATCCGGTTGTGGATTGCATTTATTGCGGTTTCGCCAGAATATTTTTTATTTAGTGCATTTAACTTTTTAGTGCTAATAGCCAGTTTTAAGGCATAGTATTGTACAGTGCGCTCAATTTTATATTGATGGTTCAAAAGTTTTTTAAAGGCTATATAGGTATTCTGGTCAGGACCTTGAGTGTCCTGATGTAAAACAGGATGTTGGCCATGGATTGATTCAATGAGTCCCAAAAGGAAGATTTTGATATAAAAACGGGCCTGCTCTTTTTTAACTAGGCTAGGGGCATTATAAATATCCTGTATGTTCTTTATAATAGGTAAGACTTGTTCAAATTCTAGGCTAGAAAGTGCGGTACAATTAAGGTGGGCCGATAAGTTTACATTATAGGCACTGAGCTCATTTTTCAATATATCTGAACAGAACAATACTTCTTCAAATAATATAATTTTGCCAGATAAATCAGTTGACAAATTTGACAAAAAGTGGATTTGATCCGGAAACAGAATAGAAATTTTTCCTGAATTTAATAAATGAATTTTGTCTTCGATATGTACTTTAATACTTCCTGATTCCACAAGTATGATACAAAAATGATCTTTTTTATGTGGTTTCAAATAATCTTCAGCACTTGCTGTCCCAAGGTCAAAAACCCGGAAGGACAAATTTTTATCATCCGTTTTTTGAATGTTTTTTTTAATCTCAAACCTCTCTAAGTACATAGGATATTTTTTATATAAGTGCTGAGTGCGCTCTAATAAACGACTTTAATGCATCAAGTTTATTATAGAGTCATTTTAAATGATGCTTGTAAACCTAATTTATTAAATTTAAAAACACTTCTTTAGTACAATTTTCATTAGTAGCTTTTCAATAATAGCTTAATAATCAAGGGATTTTAATTATAAAAGGTAGTGTCAGTAATTTTAAACATTAAAGATCAAGGACAAATATACTCTTTTCTTATCTTAAGATATTGATTCAGCTTGAAATTAGGCTCAAAACTAGATTCAGTACGGTTCTTAGAGCACTAATAATGAATTTTAATTTTTATATTGAAGGAACTAACATTACCCGCAAAAAGAGTGAAACATAAATACCGTTAATTTTAACGGATGAAAAAGTACGTAAAATTGATGATCAACTTTCAAAAACTAAATTATTATGAAAACACAAAACGATAAAAAATTAGATAATCCAGTTTGGTTTTCGTTATTAGAAACGCATCAAAATTTTGCTATGAATTCTGGCAATATAAAATTCTATCCTCCGGATTATTGCCCGTTTGGTGGTTTTGAAAAAGGCGATGCTATTGCTAAGTCTATCGATAAATACGCTGCAATGGTTGATAAATTCTTTATTGTTGGAGAAAAACCAGAATTTTCAAATCTATTGACGATTAATAAAGAATTGGTTTGCCTTCAAATGATTGTTTACAATCCAATCGACATTCTAGTTAATGATCGAATCATACAACTGACTGATGAACATATTGATGCTTTATATGCGTTGGTAAATTTGGTGCAACCAGGGTATTTTAAAAAGAAAACCGCTTTATTAGGCAATTATTATGGTATTTTCAAAAACAATAAACTTGTTGCCGTGAGTGGTGAGCGCATGCAAATGAATGATTTTATCGAAGTCAGCGCAGTAGTAACACATCCCAATCATACCGGAAAAGGATACGCCAAACAATTAGTTGCCCATACAGTAAATGAAATTTTTAACCAAAATAAAATACCTTATTTACATGTAATTGAAGACAATAGCACAGCCATAACACTCTATCAAAAACTGGGTTTTACAATCAGGCAAAAAATTAGTTTTTGGTATATTACTAGGTAAACTTGTGGATTGAGAACAATTTTGTAAATCCTGAAAATGCACTAGCTGAGTCCAACTCAAAATCTGGGCAACAATAACTTAAAAAAAAATCATCATAAAAGAGTTTTTTTTAAATGATTATAAGTAGCAAGAAAGATATATTGTCGCAATTATTAAAAAGAGTTTTTGCCACAGATTGTAAGGATTAAAAAGATTTTTAAAATTACATAACGAATTAATCTGTGAATCTGTGGCAGTTATTTAGTTACTACCTCTGGGACTTTGCTCCGAGGTAGTTTATTAAAAAAGGACTAAAAACTAAGTACTTAAAATAATATTTTTCAATAAAAAACTAAACTTGAGTTTTTTACGTAACTATTATTATTAGAAACTAATATCAATAATTATGACTAGAAAAGAATTTTTTTCCAGAGTAGGATTTGGAGCAGCAACAGTTTTACTACCTGCTTGTATTGCTGGCATGGCCGTGAGTTGTAGCTCTGATGATACAAATTCAGGTTCATCAGGTACCACCACCCCGACACCTTCAGCAAGTTCAAATTTCACAGTTGATGTAAGCATGGGGACTTTAGCTAAAAACGGAGGTTTTTTAGTAACCCAAGGAATAATTATCGCTAGAACCAACGCAGGTGATTTTCTAGCAGTCTCTGCTGCATGCCCTCATGAGGGAGTTATTGTTAATTATGATGAAGCAGGTAACAAATTTGTTTGTCCAAGACATAATTCTCAATTTACCAGTAAGGGAGTAGTTACAATTGGGCCTGCAGTGTCTAATTTAAAAGAGTACAAGACTTCATTAGCAGGAACAGCACTGACTGTTTTTGTGTAATAAAATTAAAACAAAGAGCTATAAGTAAGTCGAAAGTTTAAAAGTCGTAAAGTCAAAAGAATTAACTTTAAGTAAAACAGCTTTAAATCAGATTTTTACATGATTTTATCCTGATTTTAAAATACGACATTATACCATGGTTATTACTTAAGTCTCTTATTGTTAAATTAATTCTGTCTTAATTTTGTTCTCTGCTAAATTGTTGTTTAGGGAAAACAAATACTTTTATAGAAATAAAAACAACCCTAAAATGAAAAAATACACGCTGATTTTGTTTCTTTTCTTAGGAACATTTGGTTATTCTCAAAATTGGGAATCTGATTTTAATGATGCAAAAATAAAAGCAATCAAAGAAAACAAAAATATCCTTCTTGTGTTTTCAGGATCTGATTGGTGTGCGCCTTGTATTAAACTAGAAAATACAATCTGGAAGTCAGAAGATTTTAAAAATGAGGCAGAGCAAAAATGGGTCATATACAAAGCTGATTTTCCTAAGAAAAAAGCAAATTTACTGGTTGCTAATTTAACAGCTAGCAATAAAAAATTAGCTGAGCAGTACAACAAATCTGGAAATTTCCCTTTAGTGCTGTTACTGGATAAAACAGGGACCGTATTAGGAATTACTGGTTACAAAAATGTGACTCCGCAAGAATACATTCAAATCATTCATTCCTTTGAGAAATAATGAAAAAAATACTCGTACTCAGTTTTATATTCACAACGGCATTAGCGACTTCGCAAATTACGCATAAGAGAAAGTTGTTTATGTTAGGGAGTCCTTTTGAGGTTACCGCTGTTGCAAGTGATACTATAAAGGCCAACGAATATATTGATTTGGCTGTAGCCGAAGTAAAACGAATTGAGTATTTAATCTCCGATTGGATTCCAACAACGCAAATCTCCGAAATCAATCGCAATGCAGGAATACAGCCAGTAAAAGTGGATGCTGAAGTTTTTGAATTGGTCGAAAGAGCCATTAAAATCTCCCAAATTACCAATGGTGCTTTTGATATTTCGTATGCTTCCATGGACAAAATATGGAAATTTGATGGTTCCATGAAAGTAATGCCAACCGATGAAGCCATAAAAAAATCAGTCGCAAAAATTGGGTATAAAAATATTATTCTAAACCAGAAAGAACAGACTATTTTTCTAAAATCAGAAGGAATGAAATTAGGTTTGGGCGGCATTGGACAAGGCTATATTGCTGATAAAGTAAAAGATTTATTGTTTTCTAAAGGCTGTCTTTCCGGAATTATAAACGTCTCGGGAGATATTAATGCCTGGGGGAAACAACCGGACGGAAAACCTTGGACTGTAGGAATAGTAAACCCTTTGAACAAGAATAAAATTTTTGCCACGTTCCCGATAGAAGACAGTGCGGTGGAAACTTCCGGCAGTTATGAAAAATATGTGATTTTTAACGGTATTCGTTATTCGCATATTATTGATCCCAGAACGGGGTATCCGGCAAATGG
Source organism: Flavobacterium bomense (assembly GCF_003970355.1). Lineage (NCBI taxonomy): Bacteria > Pseudomonadati > Bacteroidota > Flavobacteriia > Flavobacteriales > Flavobacteriaceae > Flavobacterium > Flavobacterium bomense. Next base: position 33,020 of record NZ_RYDJ01000002.1, read on the forward strand.
TGTGGTCAGTGTCTCTGTTTTTTCCAAGCAGACTGAAATCGCTGATGCGTTGGCTACAGGAATTTTTGTACTTGGAATAGAAGTAGGCTTGGATCTAGTAAATCAAATTAAAGGTATTGAATGTATTATTGTTGACGATAAAGGCAAAATTCACTCTTCAAATGGAATTGATATCAAAAAATATAATTAATAACAAAATGCACTCATGAAACATAAAATAGCCTTTGTATTTTTTACACTTTTGATTTTGCAATCGTGCAGTTCCATAAAAGAATACGAAAAAGAGAAAATAACTGATCCTGATATGAAGCTTTCTGCCCGAACAGCGGAACGGTATGAAACGTCTTTTCAAGTATATCGTGAAGCTGCTGGCGGAGCCAATGGTGGAAAATCAGGTGGCGGCTGTGGTTGCAATTAATTTAAAGCATCAATTCAGATTGTAAATTCCAATCCATTAGAAAATGAAAATAAAAATTTTATCTCTTTTTATCTTAATCACTGTAACTGCTTTTTCTCAAGAAAATAGTAAAGAACCCGTTTTTAAAAAAAGAGTGTTAGAAAGTACAGAAGTGGACTTTCTAGCGAGTTATTACGAGCAAGATGGATCAAGATCAGCTGTTTCTGGGGGTATTGGTTCAGAGAAACTAACAGATGTCGCTTCTAATATTGTGGTTGCAATGCCGTTGAATGAGGATGATGTCTTGACTATTGATTTAGGAATATCAGCCTATTCATCAGCTTCGTCCAGTAATATAAATCCATTTAATTCTACGGGTGCTTCTCGTGGCGGAGGCGCTATTGATCCAACAGTAGGCAGTAATGCGGAGGCTACAGGACCCAGTGGAACGCCTTGGCAAGCTTCATCTGGCGCTTCAAGAAGTGATGAATTAGTATCTATAGTTGCTAATTACAGTCATAGTAGCGACTCCAGAAATTTTATTTGGAATACAGATGTTTCTTTTTCAAATGAATATGATTACACTTCAGTTGGTTTTGGTGGTGGAATCACTGGTCTTTTTAATGAAAAAAATACAGAATTGAGTTTGAAAGTAAATGCATATATAGATCAATGGAGACCTATTTATCCAACAGAGTTGCACGAATATTCATTGTATGGTTCAAATTTTTTAAATCAAGGCTATTTTTTTGGTGTATCAGTTTTGGATCAGAACGGTGTATCCTCAACAGATTACTTGCCGTCTGAATTTAAACAGGTTATTACTGTTAACAGAAATTCATTTTCAGCTTCTGTAGGGTTTTCTCAGGTTTTGACTAAGAAATTACAAGTTTCCGTTTTCTTTGATGTATTGCAACAACAAGGATTATTGTCTTCTCCTTACCACCGAATTTATTTTGCAGACAAAGCCAATTTTTACATTGGACAAGCGCAATACATAAGCAATTACGAAAGTCCAAGCAACACCGGAGTTTACAAATTAGCAGATGATATCGAAAGATTACCGGATTCACGGTTTAAACTTCCCGTTGGAGCGCGTTTGAATTATTACATCAATGACCGATTTATATTACGAACCTATTATCGTTTTTATTCGGATAATTGGGACATACAATCGCATACCGCCAGTATTGAACTTCCTGTGAAATTGTCCGATAAGTTTACTGTTTTTCCCATGTACCGCTATTATACACAAGCGGGTTCTAAATATTATGCGCCTTATGAAACGCATTTGTCAACAGAAAAATTTTATACTTCGGATGCTGATTTAGCCACATTTGATGCCAATCAATACGGTTTTGGCGTTAACTATTCAGATATTTTTTCTGCAGGGAAAATTTGGAAATTTGGCTTAAAAAATATTGATTTTAGATTCAATCATTACAAACGAAGCGATAATTTGACGGCTAATATTGCTACCATTGCTTTTAAATTTGTAATGCAATAAACCCTGAATTTGTAAAAAAACAATAAAGATGCATATATTAATTCTTTTCAACTGCACTATTTTTATTCAGAGACCGAAAACGGAATCAAGACCAAAATACATATTACACTCATTTGTAAATGGTTGAAAACAAAATTCTAATTATCGGAACCTTTTTCGGAATTGGAATTTTGATAGCTGGAATGTTTTTAAAGAAAGATTCGTTAAAAAATACGGCGTATATTTTGTTTGTGATAGTGTCAATTTTTGTCAATAAAAGTAGGGAATTCTGGGGATGAAATTCGTCATACAGAAATTAGTGAAGACAGCGCTGTTTCTGCACCCGTGAATGAGAATACAGCTGTGAAAAAAGAATATAATAAAAAACAAGAATGATATTCATTTAACAAAAATTAGCATTTAAGTTAAAATAAAAATTGCTTTCTAAAGAATTTAACTCGTATATTTGCAAAAGAATTAAAATAAAGCAGACAAAAATGTTTACAAATCAATTGCATCATCATCATTTTCATTATTGCTCTCAAGCGATGTGTTAATGGTATGTGTGTAAATCATCATATTCTAAAAACCCGTTTGAGTACATCAAACGGGTTTTTTATTACCCCATATTTGTACTCAATCAAAATATTTTAAACAAAAAAACAAAAAACAAAATGAGTACATTAAAAATTGCAATTCAAAAATCAGGGCGTTTAAACGAAGACAGCATTCAAATTCTAAAAGATGCAGGCATTTCAATTGATAACGGAATCGACCAATTAAAAGCAGAAGCTTCTAATTTTCCTTTAGAAGTTTTATATTTAAGAAATTCGGATATTCCTCAATATTTGATTGATGGAGTTGTAGATATTGCTATTGTGGGTGATAATTTATTAGTTGAAAAAGGCGGGAATATTGAAGTTATTCAAAAATTAGGTTTTTCAAAATGTAAAGTATCTGTTGCTGTACCTAAAGCATTTGATTACAAATCCGTTCAGGATTTAGATGGTATGCGTATTGCAACTTCCTACCCTAAAACAGTACTTGATTTTTTTAATTCGAAAGGTGTAACAGTCGATATACACCAGATTTCAGGTTCGGTTGAAATAGCTCCAAACATCGGTCTTGCTGATGCTATTGTTGATATTGTTTCCAGTGGAAGCACATTATTTAAAAATAATCTAAAAGAGGTTGAAGTTATTTTTAAAAGTGAAGCGGTGTTGGCTGTTTCTCCAAAAGTAAGTCCTGAATCTCAAATAATAATAGACACTTTAAAATTCAGAATTGAATCTGTTTTAAGAGCAAGAAAATCGAAGTATATCTTGATGAATGTGCCAAATGACAAAATTGATGCTGTTGGAAAAATTCTTCCGGTATTACGAAGTTTAACCGTTTTGCCTTTGGCACAAGAAGGGTGGAGCAGCGTACACTCGGTAATCGACAAAGACACTTTCTGGGATGTGATTGATCAATTGAAAGAAGCTGGAGCCGAAGGGATTTTAATTTGTCCAATTGAGAAAATGGTTTTGTAGAATTATTAATGATATGATTTAAAAGTAAAATCTTTCAATTTTTAAATCATTTAATCTTTGAATAAAATTAAAAATGAATAAAATATACAATCCAAAACCAGAAACGTGGTCTGCTATTCTAGAACGGCCCACAAAAACGGTAGATGACATTGAAGCTACAGTAAAAGAAATTTTCAAGGAAGTTCAGAAAAAAGGGGATGAGGCTGTAGCCAAATATACATCACTTTTTGATGGAGTTTCGGTTAACAATTTCGAAGTTTCAAAAGGGGAGATTGAAGCAGCAGTTGCGAGTGTATCAGAGGAATTAAAAGCAGCAATTGCTTTAGCAAAAGAAAATATAACCAAATTTCACAAGGCACAAAAAACAGAACGTGTCGCTGTCGAAACAATCGAAGGTGTAAACTGCTGGCAAGAAAAACGACCGATTCAAAAAGTAGGATTGTATATTCCTGGAGGCACAGCACCCTTGTTTTCAACAGTATTGATGCTTGCTGTTCCCGCAGAAATTGCAGGTTGCAACGAAATCGTATTGTGTTCGCCACCAGATAAAAACGGAAACATAAATTCTGCCATCTTGTTTGCTGCTAATTTATGCGGAGTTACAAAAATTTTAAAAGTAGGTGGTATTCAGGCTATTGCAGGATTGACATTTGGTACCGAAACAATTCCTAAAGTATATAAAATCTTTGGACCAGGAAATCAGTTTGTTACTGTTGCAAAACAATTAGCAACTCAATTTGGCGTTGCCATTGATATGCCCGCAGGTCCATCTGAGTTGTTAATCGTGGCTGATGATACTGCAGTTCCCGCTTTTGTAGCCTCTGATTTACTGTCACAAGCAGAACACGGAGCAGACAGTCAGGTAATTTTGGTTTCGACGTCTAAAAAACTTATGGATGCCGTTGAAGAAGAAATTCAACTTCAAATAGAGCAATTACCCCGCAAAGAGATTGCCGAAAAAGCTATCGCAAACTCCAAATTAATTTTTGTCGAAAATGATAAAATCGCTTTGGATTTAATAAACGAATACGGACCGGAACACTTTATTGTGTGCACTGCCAACGATGATTTTTATATTGACGAAATTGAAAATGCAGGTTCGGTTTTTATAGGGAATTATACACCGGAGAGCGCCGGTGATTACGCATCGGGCACCAATCATACCTTGCCTACCAACGGATATGCAAAAAACTATAGTGGTGTAAATTTAGATAGTTTTACAAAAACAATGACTTTTCAAAAAATAACGGAAAAAGGAATCCAAAATATAGGAAAAGCTATTGAAATAATGGCTGATGCCGAAGGGTTGCAAGCACACAAAAATGCAGTTACATTACGATTAAAAGCACTGGAAGATGGGAAATAGTTTTGATATCAATAATTTGGTTCGAGAGAACGTAAAAACAATGAAGCCGTATTCCTCTGCTCGCGATGAATTTGAGGGTTTTGATACTGCTGATATGATTTTTTTGGATGCCAATGAAAATCCGTTTGAGAATGGCGTAAATCGCTATCCTGATCCACAACAAATGAGTGTGAAAGCAGTTTTGGCCAAACAAAAAAATGTAAAGACCAACCAAATTTTACTTGGAAATGGCAGTGATGAAGTATTGGATTTATTATTCAGAGCTTTTTGTGAACCAAAAACAGATAATGTGATTACCTTACCGCCAACCTACGGAATGTATGGTGTTTTGGCTAATATCAATGCAGTTGAAAACAGAGAAGTATTACTTTCAGAAGATTTTCAACCGCAAATAGAAAAAATTATTAAAGCTGTTGATGCAACCACTAAAATCATTTTTTTATGTTCACCAAATAATCCAACCGGAAATTCTTATTCGGATGAAAGTGTGGCGTATATTCTTCAAAATTTTAAGGGGTTGGTAGTAATTGATGAAGCATATATTGACTTTTCAAAAAAAGAAAGTTGGATTAATGAATTAGACGAATATCCAAATTTGGTCATTACTCAAACACTATCAAAAGCGTACGGTTTGGCAGGAATCAGATTGGGAATTTGTTATGCATCTGCTGAAGTAATTTCGGTTTTGAATAAAATAAAACCACCGTATAATGTGAATGAACTGACTCAAAAAAGAGCATTGGAACGATTAGACAAGCCGGAAAAGATAAAATTTGAAATTGAATCTATTATAGCGCAAAGAGAGGAATTACTTAAAGTGTTACTTGATATTAATTTTGTCGAAAAAACTTATCCTACAGAAGCCAATTTTATTTTGGTAAAAGTGGATGATGCCAATAAAAGATACGCAGAGTTGATTGCAAAAGGAATTGTAATCAGAAATCGAACCACCCAACCACTTTGTGAAAATACATTGCGTTTAACTGTTGGAACAGAGAATGAGAATAAGAAGTTGATTGAGGTGTTATTAGCAATTAGTAAATAACTTAATTAAAACGAAATGAAGAAAATAAATAAACACCTGTTGTTAAGCTTTTTAATTTTTTTGTGTTTCACTTCTTTTATCAATGCTCAACACAAAGAAAAAACTGGTAAAATCTATTTCCTACGTTCTACAGGTATTTCTGGCTCTGGTTCAGCATTCAAAATGTTTATTGATGATAAATTTGTTTGTAAACTGAATAATAAAAAATACTCCGTACATGAAGTTGCTGAAGGAAAGCATAATTGTTTTGTTAAAGGTGGCAGAAAGAAGCCAGGGGAAAGTGCTGAAAAATTTGAAGTTCAAGTTGAAGCAGGAAAAATAACCTATGTTCAATTAGTCTATGAAATAGGTATTTTTGAGTACTACCTTTATTTTAAAGAAGTTATGGAGGAAATAGCCTTAAAGAAAATAGAAAAAATGTCAGAAGACACAAAATGTTTTTAATATAATTTTACAGTAGATAACTAAGACATAGCTAAATGAAAAAAATACTTTTTATAGATCGTGACGGAACAATGGTTTTGGAACCAAATGATTATCAATTAGACAGTTTTGAAAAACTGGAATTCTATCCAAAAGCATTTCAATACCTTGGGAAAATTGCTTTGGAACTAGATTTTGAACTCGTAATGGTGACCAATCAAGATGGTTTGGGTACGGATTCGCATCCGGAAATTAACTTTTGGCCCGTGCATAATTTAATAATGAAAGCATTTGCTAATGAAGGCGTGGTTTTTAGTGAAGTCTTAATTGATAAAACATTTCCGCACGAAAATGCTCCAACGCGCAAACCTGCATTAGGTTTGTTGACAAAATACATTGATAATCCGGAGTATGATTTAACAAATTCATTCGTAATAGGAGATAGGATAACCGACGTTGAATTAGCCAAAAATTTAGGTTCAAAAGCGATTTTTATTAATACCGATGAAGAATTGGGAGGCGACGAAATTGCTTCAAAAAGAGAGGAATTAGATTCCGTTATTGCTTTGCAAACTACCGATTGGAAAGTAATTTATGAGTTTTTGAAATTAGAAGAACGCTCCGCTTCAATAAAAAGAAAAACAAATGAAACGGATATTTACATCAACGTAAACCTTGATGGAACGGGTAAAAGCAAAATCGAAACTGGTATTGCTTTCTTTGACCACATGCTGGATCAAATAGCTCGTCACGGACAAATGGACTTGGAAATTCTTGTAAAAGGTGATTTGGAAGTAGACGAACACCACACAATTGAAGATACAGCAATTGCACTTGGAGAAGTTTTTGCGAAAGCATTAGGAAATAAATTAGGAATAGAACGTTACGGTTTTTGTTTGCCAATGGACGACTGTTTAGCGCAAGTGGCTATTGATTTTGGAGGCAGAAACTGGCTGGTTTGGGAATCCGAATTTAAACGGGAGATGGTCGGAAAAATGCCAACGGAGATGTTTTATCATTTCTTCAAATCTTTCTCGGATGGAGCGAAAGCCAACATCAATATAAAGGCAGAAGGAACGAACGAACATCACAAGATTGAAGCCATTTTTAAAGCTTTTGCCAAAGCAATAAAAGTAGCCGTAAAGCGGGATACAGAAAAAATGATTTTGCCAAGTACAAAGGGGATGCTTTAATTTAGTCGAAAGACAAAAGTCTTAAAGTCTTAAAGTGCTCCGGCATTGACTTTATGACTTTTGACTTTACAACATTAAGACCAATATAAATGAAAACAGTAATCATAAATTACGGTGCAGGCAATATTCAAAGTATTATGTTTGCCATCGAAAGATTGGGATTCAAAGCCATTTTGAGTAATAATCCAGAAGAAATTAAAGTAGCAGACAAAGTGATCTTTCCAGGCGTTGGAGAAGCAAGTTCCGCAATGAAAATGCTTTTAGAAAGTGGTTTAGAGACTTTGATTCCAACCTTGAAACAACCTGTTTTGGGAATATGTTTGGGAATGCAACTGATGTGCAACAAATCGGAGGAAGGGAATACCAAAGGTTTGGGAATTTTTGATGTTGATGTGATTAAATTCACGCCAAAAGTAAAAGTACCACAAATGGGGTGGAACCAAATTTACAACTTGAAATCAGATTTATTCAAAGGAATTGCTGAGAACGAATATATGTATTTAGTACATAGTTTTTATGCTCCTATTTGTACAGAAACCATTGCTACAACTAATTACGAGCTAGAATATTCCTCAGCATTGGAAAATGAAAATTTTTATGGAACTCAATTTCATCCCGAAAAAAGTGGTGATGTTGGAGAACAAATTTTGGGTAATTTCTTAAAATTAAAGGATTGAAAAATTCAAAGATTGAAAAATTAGAGAATCAAATAGTTCTTTAATTAACATTCCCAATCTTTAAATAATTCAATTTTTAAATCTTTAAATTAAAAATAAATGAGAATAATACCTGCAATAGACATCATTGATGGAAAATGTGTTCGCTTGTCAAAAGGCGATTACAATACCAAAATTATATACAATGAAAATCCGCTTGAAGTGGCCAAATCATTTGAAGCTCACGGTATAGAATACCTGCACCTGGTTGATTTAGACGGAGCAAAGTCAAGCCAAATTGTGAATTATAAAATATTAGAGCAAATAGCTTCTAAAACCAAATTGAAAATTGATTTTGGTGGTGGATTAAAATCCGATTCCGATTTGAAAATTGCTTTTGAAAGTGGTGCCAATCAAATTACCGGCGGAAGTATAGCCGTTAAAAATAGAGAACTATTCGAAAAATGGATTGCAGAATACGGTGCTGATAAAATTATTTTGGGAGCAGATGCCAACAATGAAAAAGTAGCGGTCTCTGGTTGGTTAGAAGATTCTAATGAAGAATTGATTCCCTTTATACAAGAGTATCAAAATAAGGGAATTCAGTATGTAATTTGTACCGATATTGCCAAAGACGGTATGCTTGAAGGACCATCCTTTGATTTATATAAAAAAATTATTAATCAATGCACTGTCACTTCGAGCGCGTCATCTCGAGCGCAGTCGAGAGGCGAGAAGTTGGCGCAAGCCAATGGCATAAAATTAATTGCTTCAGGAGGAATTTCTACTTTTGACGAATTACCAAAACTAGCCGAATTAGGCTGTGAAGGAACAATAATTGGTAAGGCAATTTATGAAGGACGAATTTCATTGAAACAATTAGAAAAATATATAATAAAATAGATTGTTTCACAAAGACACACAAAGATGACACTAAGATTCACCAAGAATTTTGTGAATCTCTGTGAAACTTCGTGAATCTCTGTGTAATAAAAACAATAATGCTTACAAAAAGAATTATTCCCTGTCTCGACATTAAAAACGGAAGAACCGTAAAAGGTATTAATTTTGTGGACTTGCGTGACGCAGGAGATCCAGTTGAATTAGCTAAAATATATTCAGATGAAGGCGCGGATGAATTGGTCTTTCTAGATATTTCTGCCACGGAAGAAAGAAGGAAAACCTTAGTTGATTTGGTTCGTAAAGTCGCTTCCACGATTAATATTCCATTTACTGTTGGTGGTGGAATTTCCTCCGTTGAAGATGTTGAAATTTTGCTGCAAAACGGGGCGGATAAAGTTTCTATTAATTCTTCAGCGGTCAAAAACCCGCAGTTGATTAATGATTTGGCACAAAAATTTGGAAGTCAATGTGTAGTGGTTGCAATTGATGCCAAACAAATTGACGGGCAATGGATTGTTCATTTAGTAGGAGGAAAAGTGCCTACCGAATTGAATTTGTTTGATTGGGCCAAAGAAGTGGAAGAACGTGGTGCAGGTGAAATTTTATTCACGTCAATGGATAATGACGGAACTAAAAACGGTTTTGCTAATGAAGCTTTGGCTAGACTTTCTGAGTTAGTTAATATTCCTATAATTGCTTCAGGAGGAGCAGGAAATATTCAACATTTTGTAGACGCTTTTGTAGCTGGAAAAGCCGATGCAGCATTGGCCGCAAGTGTATTTCATTTTAAAGAAATTGAAATCAAAACATTAAAAAAAGTCCTTAAAAATAACAATATCGAGATTAGAATATAGAAATAGATAATAGAATAAAGAGAAAAGAAAGTTAGATTAGATAATCTTTCAATCTTTAAATTTTCAATCTTTAAATTAAAAACATGAACATAGATTTTTCAAAAAATACAGACGGATTAATTCCAGCAATCATTCAAGACAGTGAAACCAAAACGGTTTTGATGTTGGGTTATATGAATGCCGAAGCGTATCAAAAAACGATAGACACCAAAAAAGTAACCTTTTACAGTCGAAGTAAGCAAAGGCTTTGGACAAAAGGCGAGGAAAGTGGCAATTTTCTAAATCTGATTGACATCAAAAACGACTGTGATAATGATACGCTATTGATTCAGGTAAAACCAGAAGGGCCAACATGTCATAAAGGTACAGATACATGCTGGGCTGACGAAAACAAAGCAGATTATGGCTTTATTTCGGATTTAGAAGATACAATCCAACTTCGAAGAGAAAATGCAGATTCAGAAAAAAGTTACGTTGCTTCTTTATTTAAATTAGGGATGAACAAAATTGCCCAAAAAGTAGGTGAGGAAGCGATTGAAGTGGTTATTGAAGCCAAAGATGACAATGATGATTTGTTTTTGAGTGAAAGTGCTGATTTACTTTTTCATTATCTTATCTTATTGCAAGCCAAAGGGTTTAAGTTAGATGATGTGGTAACAGTTTTAAAAAGCCGTCAGAAGAAAAATTAGCATACTTACTTTTTATACATAAAACCCAATAGAAAATTCATTTGCTATTGGGTTTTCTTTTTTCTTTTATTTCCAATAGCAATCCACTATATTTACTTTTATTTTAAAATTAAAGCAGCACATGCAAGTAATGAATTCAGACAATACCACCTTTAATCCTGATGCAAACAATTTTATACTAAATACTGGACTACACATAATTCTAACTACTGATGAAGATGATGCTCGGCCGGTTTATATTTCAGGGAATTTTAATAATTGGCGCACACAGGACAACGAATTTCTGATGGAGAAGATAGGGAACCGTTCGTATCATTACAAATTCCCACATGATTTTGATTATCCAGAGATGCTTTTGTATAAATTTACGAAAGGAGATTGGAGCGATGTTGAGATTAACAGTCATGGGAATCGTACCGAAAATCGCTATACATTAGCACATACTGGCATTCAAAAAGAACACGTTGAGAGATGGAGAAAAAACTGGTTGCCTTTTAAACAATCTTTTTTACCTCAAGTGCAATTGATTTCGGATGAATTTGAAATTCCCCAACTCAATAAAACCAGGAAAATATGGGCGTTATTACCCCATGATTATGACAAATCGAGTGAAAGTTATCCGGTTATGTATTTGCAGGATGCTCAAAATTTATTCAATGAATTAGCTGAATTTGGCAATTGGGAAATTGATAAAAAACTGGCAGTTATGTCAGAATATAAAATCGAAAAAATTATAATTATTGCTATTGAACACGCCGAAGAAGATCGCATCAAAGAATACAATGTAGGGAAAACTGTTCTAGGAAAGGGACAAGGCAAGAAATACATTCGCTTTGTGACTGATACATTAAAACCCTACGTAGATCGCAATTTTAGAACCAAAAAAGAACGGGAATTCACCGGAATTGGAGGAAGCTCAATGGGTGGATTAGTTAGTATTTTTAGTGGATTAAGAAATCCTGAAGTGTATGGGAAATTAATGATTTTTTCGCCCTCGCTTTGGGTCGTTCCTGAATTAAAAATCAATACTGAAAAAGCTAATTCAGCAGATACAAAAATCTATTTATATGCCGGTGGCGATGAAAGTATAACGATGATTGAACATATCAAAAGTTTTAAAGATAGTTTGATTTCAAGTGAATTTGTAAAAGAAAAATCGAATATTAATTTAAGTATTAACAAGCAGGGAAAACATAGCGAAACCTACTGGAGTGACGAGTTTCCAAAAGCAATTGAATGGTTGTTTTTTAATGAAAAAGAAGTGTAGAGATGCGATTTATCGCGTCTATTACAGAGTATAGATAAAAAAACGACATTAATGTTGAATTTCATCCAATAACAACAGCCATAAAAAAAGAATAAATGAGAACAAGTACAATAACTAATTCAGATGATTTTTCAGGTACAATTTTAATTCCGGTTTTTGAAACCTATTCAAAAAGTATTGTTCCCATTACATTTAATGGATTGGAAATTGCTTCCAAAGTTTTTTTTGGTAAAAAGGACACACACTATTTGGCCGAAAAAAATGATAATACGTATGTTTTTATTGGCTTGGGAAAAACGATAGATTATAAATCGTTAAAAACTATTTTTCGCCGTATTTCATCGAAACAAAAAGAAAATTTAAGTTTGAGTGTAGCTTTAGTTATACCCGAACAATTTATTGAGGATCAGGTTGAAGCTATGATTTCAGGATTGTTTTTGGGAACGTATGATTTAGGTCATTTTAAATCGGAGAAAAGCGTACATCCTTTTTTAGAACCAGATTTTAGCTTGAGTTTATTATCTGAAAAAGAGCATTTGGCTACAGCCAAAAAAGGAATTAAAATTGCCAAAGCGCAACTAGCAACCTATGATTTAGTCGATTTGCCTCCGAATACAATTAATCCAAAATACTTGTCGAATTGGGCTAAAGAGACTGGGCAGAAATATGGGTTTGACGTAGAAGTTCTCGGTTATGAAGCTTCTAAAATTGCAGGTCTTGGCGCTTTTTTAGCCGTAGGAAAAGGAAGCGAGAATGAACCTCAATTTATCATTATGAAGTATACTCCTGTTGTTGAAGTAAAACACCTAAAACATGTTGGATTGGTGGGGAAAGGAATCACCTTTGATACTGGTGGATTAAATATAAAAACGGCAGGAATGGTCCACATGAAGTGTGATATGGCTGGTGGTGCGGCAGTATTTGGGGCGATGCAACTTATAGCCGATTTACAATTGCCAGTCAAAGTAACTGCTATTGTTCCTTGTGCCGAAAACTCGGTTGACAGCAAGTCCTTTTTACCTAGTGATGTAATTCACAGTTACAGTGGACATTCAATAGAAATAATTGATACTGATGCAGAAGGCAGACTCATTTTAGCCGATGGATTATCGTATTTGATTAAAAATTTCAAACCGGAATATATTGTGGATATCGCCACACTTACTGGAAGCAGCGTGGGTACTTTTGGGTATGAATGTGGTGCTTTGTTTACCAACAATGCAGAAATGGCTAAGAAATTGCAAGAAAACGGAGATGCAATAGGAGAGCGTTTGTGGCCTTTACCGCTTTGGGATGTTTATAAATCAGACATAGAAAGTGATATTGCCGATGTGAAAAATTATAGCGGAAAACCAGTTGCCGGAGCCATAAGTGCCGCCAAATTTTTAGAATATTTCACCCAAGAACACAACGCTTGGGCGCATCTTGATGTAGCTGGAGTGGCATTTGGTGAGGATGAATTTGCTAAAAGTAAGCATGCAACAGCGTATGGTGTTCATTTATTAACTAAATTCATAGAAAATTTATAACCTATGGAAAATGCTAAAACCTTTCTTTGTATTTCAAATTATTTCAAAGGTGCCGATTTTTTAATTAATTTAAAAAAATTAGGCAACATAGTCTATTTAGTGACAAGCGAAAAACTCAGAGACAAGCCATGGCCACACCAACATATTGATGAGATTTTTTATATGAAAGGCCAAGATGTCGATTGGAATTTAGAACATCTGTTATTAGGTGTTGGTAATTTTATGAAAACTACTAAAGTAGATGCCATTGTTGCGTTAGACGATTATGATGTAGAAAAAGCCACGTATCTAAGGGAAAACCTCCGTATTGATGGGATGGGACAAACTACGGGACGTTATTTTAGAGATAAATTAGCGATGCGAATGAGAGCCAAAAGTTGTGGAATTTCTATTCCTGCTTTTTGTTCTTTGTTTAATGACCATGACATCAATACTTTTGCAGATGCTATTCCTGCTCCATGGGTTTTGAAACCACGTTCAGAAGCTTCTGCAACAGGAATTATAAAAATAGAGGACAAAGAGCGTTTGTGGATCCATATTAATGAAATGGGGAATAACAGATTCAAATATCTATTGGAACAATTCAAACCTGGTGATGTGTATCATTGTGACAGTTTGATTTCGGATAGCAAAGTAATCTTCAGTTTGACTTCTAGATATTTAGCTACACCAATGGAAATATCTCAAGGTGGCGGCGTTTTCCGTTCGGCAAATAGTAAATACAAATCAGAGGATGATATTGCGATAAAAAAAATAAATGAACAAGTGATGAAAGGTTTTGGGTTGAAACATGGAGCCGCTCATACAGAGTTCATCAAAAGTAATGAAGATGGACAGATTTATTTCTTGGAAACTTCTTCACGAGTAGGAGGAGCGCATTTGGCCGAAATGGTTGCTGAAGCTTCGAATATTAATTTATGGAAAGAGTGGGCGGCAATTGAAGACGCTTTGGTCAAAGGAACGAAGTACAGTTTACCAAAAGTAAAAAAAGGATATGCCGGAATCGTTTTGACATTAACAAAATTCCAGCATCCTAATTTATCTTCGTTTTCAGATCCGGAAGTTTGCTTTAGAATACCCTTAGAATATCATGCAGGACTTATTGTCAAATCAGATAATCAAGAAAGAATTTTAGAATTGCTAGAGGAGTATGGCAAACGTTTAGCCAATGATTTTACTGCTGTAGTAGAACAAAGCAAAGTAACCCACCTGCATTAATTTTTGTGTTTTAATCTAATAAAAAAGCGACTATTTTAATTGGATAGTCGCTTTTTTATTAAACTTTACTTAAAGTTCAATTGAGCATATTAGTATACCTTAGCAACAAATTTTTTTAAATTAAATAGATTTTATAATACCTTCACATGAAAAAAATACTTTTTATTTTTAGCTTTTTTGCCCTTATTAGTTGTAAAATTCAGAATACACAACGGGTACTTGAAACTAATAAACCTACTCAAAACAATTACTTTACGATTGCTTTTGGTTCCTGCGACAATCAAAAGATTAAAAATGAACTTTGGCCAGCGATAGACAAAAATCATCCTTCCGTTTGGATTTGGGGAGGTGATAATGTGTACTCGGATACAGAAGATATGCAGTTTCTTAAAAATAATTATGAAATTCAAAAACAAGACGCGGATTACCTAACTTTTATTAAAGATAAAATAGTTTTAGGAACTTGGGATGATCACGATTATGGAGCAAATGACGCTGGGGAAGAATATTCCTTTAAAAGAAAAAGCCAACAGTTATTATTGGATTTTTTAGGCACTTCAAAGAACGCTTCTGAGCGAAAAAGAGACGGAGTTTATACTGCTAAAACTATTGAGGTAAATGGAAATAAAATAAAAGTCATTATATTGGATTCTCGCTTTTTTAGAACGGCACTGACTAAAGCCACCGATTTAAAAAAACGTTTTCAACCTAATACAGCAGGTGAAGGAACGATGTTAGGAAATGCACAATGGAAATGGTTGGAAAATGAACTTCAAACTTCTGAGGCACAATTTAATGTTATTGTCAGCAGCATTCAATTTTTATCAAATAAACACGGTTTTGAAGCTTGGGGAAATTTTCCCCATGAAATTGAAAAACTAGAGCAATTGATTGTTTCAACGAAAGCAAAAGGTACCTTTATAATTTCTGGTGACCGCCATATTGCTACTTTTTCTTCCAAAAAAGTTCGCGGATTGTCGTATCCTTTAGTCGATTTTACTTCGAGTGGACTAACCCATACCTATGCTTCTTTTTCTGGCGAAGAAAATCCTTATGTAAAAGGAGAAGTGATCAAAGATATTAATTTTGGGTTGCTGAAGTTTGATTTTGAAAACAATAAGGTGATCATGGAAATTCGTGGAAAAGAAAATACGCTGTTGCAAGAATATGTCCAAATCTATCCTGGAAAATAAATTCCAGGAAGTTTAATTATAGAGTTTTAAAGTTTATTTTTGTCTAAAGTAAATTCACCATGCAAAAACAATTCAGTCTTATTTTGATCTCTTTCCTTTTTTTTAATGGTGTAAATGCACAAGGACTTTTGGAAAAAAAAGAGGAAATATTTACCAGACAAGATACTTTGCGCGGCAGCATCACCAAAGAAAGAGCGTGGTGGGATGTAAAACAGTACCATCTTGATATTAAAGTAAATCCTGCGGACAGTACTATTTCAGGTTCCAATACAATAAAATATCAAGTTGTTCAGGAATACAATAGTATGCAAATTGATTTGCAAAATCCTATGGAAATTTATAAAGTCATTCAGGATGGAGTAGCTTTAAAATATAGAAGAGAAGGAAATGCATTTTTTATTGAATTGATTGCATCTCAAACAAAAGGAGCCATAAAAAAGTTGACTGTTTTTTACGGAGGCAAGCCTAAAGTTGCTGTAAATCCGCCATGGGATGGAGGAATTACTTGGAAAAAAGATGCTAATGGGAATTCTTTTATTGCTTCTTCTTGTCAGGGATTGGGTGCGAGTGTTTGGTGGCCAAACAAAGATCACATGTATGACGAAGTGGAAAATATGCTGATCAGTGTAAATGTTCCTGAAAATTTGACAAATGTATCTAACGGTCGTCTGATTAGTGTTAAGCAATTAAAGGACGGAACCAAAACCTATAATTGGTATGTCTCAAATCCTATCAATAATTATGGTGTAAACATAAATATAGGAGATTATGTTTCGTTTTCAGAAAAATATAAGGGAGAAAAAGGCGATTTAGACTGTACCTATTATGTTTTGAGAGACAATTTGGAGAAAGCCAAAAAACAATTTCAGGATGTTCCAAAGATGTTGAAAGCTTTTGAGCACTGGTTTGGACCATATCCTTTTTATGAAGACAGTTACAAGTTAGTTGAAGCTCCGTATTTAGGAATGGAACATCAAAGTTCAGTGACCTACGGAAATAAATTTCAAAATGGTTATTTAGGAAGGGATTTAAGCGGAACGGGTTGGGGATTAAAATTTGATTTTATCATTATCCATGAATCCGGACATGAATGGTTCGCCAATAATATTACGTACAAAGATATTGCTGATATGTGGATTCATGAGAGTTTTACAAACTATTCTGAAAGCCTTTTTGTAGAATATTATTATGGGAAAGAAGCTGGATTTGAATATATCCGAGGGACCAGAAAGGGAATAAACAATGATAAGCCGATTATAGGAAACTATGGTGTAAACAAAGAAGGATCTGGTGATATGTATCCAAAAGGAGGGAATATGCTACATACTTTACGCCAAATTGTAAATGATGATGAAAAATGGAGAAAAATATTAAGAGGTTTGAACAGTACTTTTTACCATCAAACGGTATCGACTAAACAAATTGAAGATTATTTAAGTCAGCAAGTTGGAATCGATTTAGCTACCTTTTTTAATCAGTATTTAAGAGATACCAGAATTCCTACAGTAGAATATTTTTTCAAGGATAATCAATTAGGATATCGCTGGACAAATTGTGTGTCAGGTTTTAACATGCCTGTTAAAGTAACACTGAATGGCAATGAAGAATTGCTACAACCAGAGACAGAATGGCAACGTGTTTCTGTAAATACTGAAAATTCAAAATTGGAAATAGATAAAAACTTTTATGTAGCCAGTTTTAATATTACGGAATAAATTACAAAAGGTATGTTTCTGAAATTTAGGAAACATACTTTTTTTTATCTTTTCTTAAACTGTATTGGATTTTCACCCACTACTTTTTTGAAAATTCTATTAAAATATGACAGACTTTCAAAACCACACTCAAAGCACGTTTCTGTTACATTTTTATCAGTTTTTAAAAGTATTTTAGCTTGTTCTATTCGATACTGATTTAAAAATTCAGTAAAAGTCAATCGTGTCATTTTTTTAAAATAACGACAAAAAGCGGCTTTGGATAAATGAGTCAAACGAGAGATTTCTTCAATAGAAACAGCCCTTTGATAGTTTTCTTCTATAAATTTATGTACTACTTTTAATCGCACTTGTTCTTTGTTATTGTACAGATTTTCAAATGGTTTATCATGTAGCAGTGTTCTTTCATTTGCTGTTGCTAAAATCTGAAATATGGATAGCACTTCTATAAATTGTTCAAAATGTGATAAAAGATGAATTTTTTGAAGCCTTTTGCCAACTTCATCTTTTAGAGCCCCATGAAAACAAACCACCTTTTTAGAGTTCTCAAATAATTGATTAATGCTGGCTAGTTCAGGAGTGGTGATAAAGTCATTTTTGAAAAAATCTTCTTTTATCTGTAAAACTACTTTTTCATATTCGGTTTTAATTCCATAATCAAAATTCAAATGCGGAATATTAGAACCTATAAAAACCAAATCACTTCCTTCAAAACCCCCAATATGGTCACCTACGCGTCGTGTTCCATTTGGTGCTACAATGAAAGTCAATTCAAATTCAGGATGAAAATGCCAATAATAAAAATTATTCAATTTTGGATTGACCAATATTCTAAAGGAACTACCGGCTAATCTTTTTATATCCTCAAAAACTATTTTCATACCTCGTTACTGCTATAATTGTTCAATATAATACATATACTTGTCTAAAGTTACTAAAATAAATCAATATTGTACAAATAGCAGTACATTTTGTGAAAGTAATTAAGGTTCACTTTTTCTAATTTTGGAATAGTAATAACACGAAATAGATAACTATGGAAAAGAATAAGCAATCAATGGTTCCCACAATGGTTCCCACAATGGCACATAACAATGCCCACAAAGATATTCCGGGAAATCCATCGACAGCAAAATCCAGCACAACAAAATTAAATGATCGCTCTAATGGTAAACCTCTGCGTTTGCTTACTGAAGCCGATTGGAAGTTTTGGATTGAAAACGGGTATATTGTAATAAAAAATGCTGTTCCGAAAGAAAACGCTAAAAAAATGGCCGATTTCCTGTGGGAATTTGAAGAGAAAAATCAAAATGACCCAGAAACTTGGTATGCGCCACCAAGAGCCGAAATGCAAATGAAAGAACTTACCAATAGCGGTATGGTTGAAGTGTACAATCATCAATACCAATGGGATAATCGACAAATGAAAAAAGTATACGATGCATTTGTAGATATTTGGGGAACGGAAAAATTATGGGTAACCATTGACCGAGCAAATCTAAATTTACCAGTCCGTCCGGATTTTGATTTCAAAGGATTTATACATTGGGATTATGATCCTGAAACAAAACCTCAAAACGTACAAGGAGTTCTCGCTTTGGCAGACCAAATGGATGAAAATATGGGAGGATTTCAATGTATTCCTGATTTATATCGAAATTATGATACTTGGAAACTGACACAACCGGAAGATAGAAATCGATTTCAACCGGATACCTCTGAATTTGAAGGCAAATTTGTAAAAGTAAAAATGGAAGCAGGAGATTTATTGATTTTTAACAGTTCACAACCGCATGGCATTCGCCCCAATATTACAAAAGATAAAGTGAGAATGGCACAATATATTTCTATGATGCCAGCGGAAGAAGAAAATGAAGAACTACGTCAATGGAGAGTGAATTCCTGGAAAGACAGAATTGCACCTGAAGGATATGCCTTTCCTGGAGATCCCCGTAAATGGGAACAAACCAAATATAAAACGGCAGCGCTTAGTGAATTGGGAAAAAAATTATTGGGAGCAGAGAAGTGGTAACAATAAAGTAGACTATGTTTTTATCGTAATTTAAAAAGTCTCTTGCTATAAATAATTTTATTATTGGCTGACATAATTTCCAATTTCAGAAGACCGAATTCTGATTCACGATGATGTTTTGGCCACCGAAGGAACGGCAAAAGTAGTTTGTGAATTGGTCAAAAGATTGGATAGAGAAATTGTACAATGCAATTTCCTAATGGAATTAGCTTTCTTGAATGGAAGGGCAAAAATCAAAGGAAATGAAATTTTTGCCGCAATTACGTATTAATCCAGCGCACGTGTGGTTACGTAATATCTAAAACCAATAATCGCCATTTGCCATTTTTTGGCTTTAGCCAAATCCAATCGCTGTTTGGTGAAACTAGGTAAAATAACTTTGTTAATTTGGGCTAGGATTTTATACATATCATTTTGTTTAATGTAAAGATATAAAAAAAGACGGTCTTAATTTAGATCGTCTTTCTGGGTTTTTATGAGGATTTTATTTTTTTTGAAATTCTTTTGTTTCAATTTCAATAATTCCATTTAATGCTTTTTCTCCATATTTTTTTAACGCATTCTGTTTTGTGCTTTCGGGTCCATTTGATGGTTTTTGTGCACCTACTGAAAAAATATCCTCTGGCTTTAATTTATCCAAAGCTTGATAATCACTAATTTTTCCATTAATAACTATAACTGCTTCTTTATAGTTTACATTCTTATCATTTTGAATTCTCTTAATATTGTCTTCTGGCGCAAATGTTCCAAAATTGATCTCCCAACCTTTATTATCCTTTTTAACAGGGTCGCCTTTTGCAGCTTTAGATTTAAAAGTTGGTGCAGCAGGTGGTGTTGGTGGCTCAGGTATCATCTCTTTACCATCTAAATAACTTTTAGTAATAATACGGATTGAATTCTTAGCTGAAGTACCATCTTTTTGAATATTTACTGAGCTAATATAATTTGGATTCATGCTTTCAGCCTCTAGTGGGCTTACTTTTTTTCCGTCAATAAAATATTCTGCATCGTCAGGAATACCATTTTTTTCTGTCGTTATCTTTGTAACCGTATACGTGGTTTTTGGTTTTTGAAGAATTTTTAAACTATTGGGATTCACATTTTCTAATCTTAAATCCGTTACTTGTGTATTAGAATTAAAAATATTTGTACTTTTTGCTGTTTTACCTTTTGTTACAATTCTAATTATAGATTTGTTATTCTCCTTAACAACATCCATCGTAGTTATGTCATTAGGATTCGTTCTATCTAATTCTTCTTTACTTACTTTTTTTCCATCGATAAAAATCTCTGTATTTTTATCAATACTGTCATTTTTAGAACTACTGACTATAAGTACTTTAGCTTTTTTAATACTGTCTTTTTCTTGCTGAATTTCTAAAGCAGCAGTAACTGGATGTTTTGATTCTACTTTGATGGTTTCTTCTTTTACTTTCTCCTGAGCAATTACATCAATTTGAAATAAAAATACAAATGCTACTAAAACTGGAAGAACAAGCGTGTACTTCCAAGAATTCGATTTTTTTGATTGATTTTTGTTTAACATAACGATTCGTTTTTTGATTAATGATTGATAAAAATGATTTGTAATGGCAACACAATTCTCGTGTGTTGTTATTTTTAAAAGCGTCAACTGATACGCTTTTTTGTCGGATATTTTTTTCGTGGCTTCGCTGTCAGCAATGAATTCCAAGTTTTGGATAATTGCTTTTTTATAAAACCAAATGAATGGATTAAACCAAAACACAATACAAAACAATCTTGAAATCAAAACATCAATAGTATGATTTTGCTCGCTATGAACTTTTTCGTGTTCTAAAATGTTTTCTAGTTCAGAGCTGCTGTACAAGGACGAATTGTAAACGATAGTATTAAAAAAAGAGAAAGGAGCGAGGTTGTCTTTTAAGTCTATAAATTTAAAATTCGCTTGACGTTTTATGGTTTTTCCTTTTACTATTTTTTGTAAACTGTAAAATTCAAAACCAAATTTAGTGAAAAGGCATAATGTGCCAATGCAGTACAGCACTGCTAATGCCAGAAAAATATATTCTTGCGTGTGGTCTTCATCAATAATTGTACTTATGGGCAATGATGACCAATCATAATTTACAGGAGTAGGTTCTACCCATATTGTTTTAGTAAAAACAACTAACGGCAAAAGAATGGAAGTGAATAATCCCAATAACAAAAACCAACGATTGCTTGTGAAAAAGGTTTCTTTTCGCAACATAAAATGATACGTCAAATAAAACAAGGCAATTAATCCGCTGGATTTGATGAGATAAATATAAAATACTTCCATAATTAATATTGTTACTCTAAAGTTTATATTTCCTCTTTATGACTTTCAATCATAGCCAAAATTTCCCGTAATTCAGCTGCAGATATTTTCTCTTCTTTGGCAAAATGCGATACCATATTTTTATATGAGCTGTTGAAATAATTATCAATAGCAGTATTCATGAATCGTTTTCTATAATCTTCTAAACTTATAATAGGAAAGTATTGGTGTGTGTTTCCAAAGGCATTGTGCGACACAAATCCTTTTTCTTCCAGATTGCGCACAATGGTTGAAAGTGTGTTATAATGGGGTTGATCTTCTGTGATTTCTGCAAGGACTTCTTTTACGAATGCTTTTTTGAGCTTCCATAAAATGTGCATGATTTCCTCTTCTTTGTTGGTTAACTTTTGCATAATTTTTTATTTAAACCAAAACTACAACTATTTTTTTAGTTATCAAACTATAAATGTAGTTTTTTAACTATTTTTTTAGTTTTAACGTGTTTTTGCAGTTTTTTGGAAATTAATTCTCCTTTTAATCAAAAATGTTATCATCACAAGGAGACTGCGTGAGGGGTAGAAGCTAGCTACCGAAGTAGCGCGTATAACCCGACGCTATAAAGAAAAGGGGCTAATAACGATTTTGTTGATAAGCCCCTTTTTTTTATAGGGTCACGCCCAAAGAATGATAATGAAATTAATTGTGTTCTTTTTGAACGAGTTTTTGCAGCCAGATACAACCTACCACAGCTAAAATACCTAAACTTCCCATGACAAACCAGTTAGCTTGGTAGCCAAAAGCGGCTATGATTTCTAGTCCTGTCTTAGAACTCGCAATGTGTGCTAAGCTGAAACTCATAGTAAACAAAGCCATGTAGCGGCCTTCATGCCCTTTTGGAGCTCGGCTTAGCGCAAATGAATTGGAGAAAGGGAAGATGAACATTTCACCAAAAGTGATAAAAAGAATACTAACAATTAGTATTCCAGCCCACATATTGATGAGTAAAACATAAAAACTCAATGACATTAGCAATGCGCCCCAAAGAATAATTTTGAGTATACTGATGCCTTTTCTTTGAGTGAAACTTACAATTGGCATTTCCAGAAAGAAAATTAACAGTCCGTTTAAAGACAATAAAAGTCCACTTTGAAACTCGGTTAATCCAAATTTTTCATTATGATATAAGGGTAAAGTGGTGAAAAGTTGAAAGAAAAGCATGGCTGTTATGAAACAAACAAAAAGGAAGATCCAGAATATTCTGTCTTTGAAAACAGAGGCTGGTATCTCAGTTTCGATATTGGCGGAGGCTAAATCGATAGGTTTTTTGCGTTCTTTTACCAGTAGGGTGAAAATTAAAATAGATACAATACACGAACTTCCATCCACCCAGAATAATCCGCTGTAACCTAAATTCATAATGATTAAACCACCTAAAGCGGGTCCAGCTGTGAAGCCTAAATTTACCGCTAACCGAACTAAAGTCAGTGCTCTGGTACGATTTTCAGGTTTAGCATAAGTCGCCAAGGAGACAAACATGGCGGGACGAAACATATCAGCAACGGTCATTATGACAAACATTCCAATGCACAATCCCCAGAAGGTCCGAATGTATTGTACAAAAAACAAAAGGATTCCGCTGGTGAATAAACTGAAAACCATGATTTTATAAAAGCCTATTTTATCGGATAATTTGCCACCAAGCCAAGATCCCAGCATAGAACCAAAACCAAAAGCAACCATAATCCATCCCACTTGTGCGTAGGATAAATTCAAATCTTCTTTTAAATACTTAGATAAAAAAGGCAAAACCATCGTACCGGCGCGATTTATAAAAGTGACGAGCGTTAGAATCCAAATTTCTCTGGTAAAGCCTTTGAAATTATTAATGTAGCGTTGAAAAGCAGTTTGAAACATGTATTTGTTATATTTTGCAAAGGTAGAAAACTTTGTACCGATGCGTCTTTGTGTCCTAGTAACTTTTAAACTATTTTTGCATAAAAACAAGAACATGAGAACGCTATTTACTTTATTTCTTTTGGTTCAATTGAATTTAGGCTTTGGCCAATATAAATTTGACGTTTCGGCTGTAGCCAAATTTCAAAAGGAATTAAATTCAGAATATGCCGATGCAAAGATAAGTCCGTTGACTCCGAAAGATTTAGCGGAATTCAAAACACTTGATTTTTATCCTGCAAACGAAACTTTTTATGTGGTCGCTAAGTTAGTAAGAACTAAAAAAGAGAAGCCTTTTGAAATGAAAACATCTACGGACAGGAAACCATTGTATGTAAAATATGGGGAGCTTTCTTTTACAATTGACGGTCGGGATTTGAAACTGAATGTGTACAAGAATATGGAGCTCTCAAAAAAAGAGGAATATAACGACTATTTATTTTTACCGTTTTCAGATCTGACTTCAGGAAACGAAAGTTACATTGGCGGGAAATACATTGATTTGAAAATCCCAAAAGGAGATGCTATTGTGATTGACTTTAACACGTCATACAATCCATATTGTGCTTATAATTCTATATATTCCTGTCCAAAAGTTCCTTTGGAAAATGATTTGGATATCGAAATAAAAGCGGGAGTTAAAAAATTTCACGACTAATGGATTTCTTTAATCTACATACACATAAATATACGAATCAGCCGAATGTGTCGGAATTAGTGAATCAATATCCACAGGAATTTGATGCCACAATTCCGAATTATTCCATCGGGATTCATCCGTGGTTTATTATTGAAGAGCGAATAGAAGCTGACTTGGCAATTATCGAAAGTAAATTACAAGAAGCAAATTGTCTCGCCGTAGGTGAATGTGGACTGGACAAACGCATCGAAGTTTCAATGGAATTGCAACAGTTGGTTTTCGAAAAGCAATTGCTTTTGGCGCAGCACTATCAAAAACCAGTGGTAATACACTGTGTCGCTGCTTTTCAGGAAGTGATTGCAATTACGAAAAAATTGAATATTTCAGTTCCAATGCTGATTCATGGGTTTTCCAAAAATGCCCAAGTCGCTAAACAATTAGTGAACAATGGATTTTATATTTCGTTTGGGAAATATTTATTGCTAAATCAGGACCTAGAAGCTGTTTTTAAAAGCGTTCCTAATAATCGATTTTTTTTGGAAACAGATACGGTGGATGAAGGAATTGAAGCAGTTTATGAATTGGCAGCAAAATACAGAGGAATTTCGCTGGAAGAAATACAGGAACTTGTGAATAGTAATTATAATGAAGTTTTTGATTTCAGAATTTTTCAAAAACATTAAACTTTAAACAAAAAACAATGGCAGAATGGACAGAGAGAGCCGAACTTTTATTCAAAAAAGAAGGTTTAGATAATTTAAAAAAGGCAAATATATTGGTTGTAGGATTGGGTGGTGTTGGTTCTTTTGCGGCCGAATTTTTGGTAAGAGCAGGAGTGGGAACGATGACTATTGTTGATGGTGACGTAGTTGATATTACCAATATAAACCGACAATTGCCTGCTTTACATTCAACTGTAGGACAACCAAAAATTACTGTTGTCGGGGATCGATTGATGGACATTAATCCAGAATTAAAATTGACGCGTGTACAGGAATTTCTTTCGCCAGAGCGTGCTTTCGAAATTGTATCGGAGGAATTTGATTATGTTTTGGATTGCATTGACAGTGTGACTCCAAAGCTGAATTTGATTATTGGAGCCAAACGAAAAAGAGTAAAAATCATCAGTAGTATGGGCGCAGGTGGGAAAATGGAAGCTTCAAAAGTGAAAGTGACTGATATTACCAATACCGTGAATTGTTATTTTGCCAAAACCATTCGAAGACGATTGAAAGAATTTAAAATTGATAAACTGAAAGTGGTTTTTTCGTCGGAAATTCAAGATGAAACGAGTTTAAAAATGACGGATGGATCTAATTTCAAAAAATCATTTTATGGAACCAATAGTTACATGCCTGGATTATTTGGTTTGTATGCTGCAGAAACCGTGATTCGTTATTTACTTAAGAAATAATGGTTAGAATTCAGTTTTTTAATGTTCCGTTCTAAAAAGTTAAGAAGTCTTAAAATCTATAAAGTCTAATAATTTAACAAAAATGATACAAACCGTAATTTTTGACATGGATGGTGTAATTGTCGATACTGAACCAGTACACCGTTATGCTTATTTCAAACAATTTGAGGAATTGAATATTCCTGTTACGGAGGAAATGTACACCTCATTTACAGGAAATTCTACTCGGAATATATTTCAGAAATTGAAAGAGATTTTTGAAATTGAACATGAAGTAGAAGATTTGATTCAAAGAAAACGAACTATTTTTAATGATGCGTTTGATAGTAAAGCAGATCTAGAATTACTACAAGGCGTCGAACATCTTATTAAAGAATTACACCAAAACGGAATACAATTGATTTTGGCTTCTTCGGCATCCAAAGTGACTATTGAACGCGTGTTTAGCCGGTTTAAGTTGCATGCCTATTTTACACATGTGGTAAGTGGTGAAGATTTCCCTAAATCAAAACCACATCCTGCTATTTTTGAATATGCGGCAAGTTTATCAGTTGCACCAAAAGCAAATTGTATCGTTATTGAGGACAGTACAAATGGAATAAAAGCGGCTAAATCTGCTGGGATTTTTTGTGTGGGCTACAACAGTATTCATTCTGAAGCACAAGATTTATCGGAAGCAGATGTAATGATTAATCATTTTAACGAATTGGATTTTGAGACAGTTAGGAATATTCAATCTAAATTAAGGAATAATTAACAGTACAAAGCCATTGAATTTGTAAATTTGGAAAACATTTAAAAATTATAATATGAAAAAAATAATCATTGCACTGGCTTTATTTATGGCCGGTTTCAGCGCTGAGGCTCAGTTAAAAACACCTCAATCAAGTCCGAAAATGACGCTTATGCAAACAGTTGGTTTGACTGATGTAGAAGTTAACTATTCAAGACCAAGTGCCAGAGGAAGATCCGTTTTTGGAAATTTAATTCCTTTTGGAAAAGTATGGAGAACTGGAGCTAATGAAAATACAACTGTTTCCTTTAGCGATGATGTGATTATTGATGGTAAAACATTGAAAAAAGGAAAATATTCATTGTATACTATTCCGAAAATAGAAAGCTGGGAGATACTATTTTATAAAACTACTGATAACTGGGGTAATCCAGAAGAGTGGAAAGAAGAAAATGTAGCGCTTAGAGCTACTGTTAAGCCTGAAACAGTGAATAAAAGTGTGGAAACATTTACTATTGGAATTAGTGGTTTAGACAATAATTTTGCTTTTTTAGAAATCTATTGGGAGAACTCCTATGCTGCTTTAAAATTTGAAGTGCCAACACAACAAAAAACAACGGCTAACATCGAAAAAGCATTAGCTGGACCAGCTAGTGCAGATTATTTTTCTGCTGCTCAATTTTTATTCCAATCGAATGGCGACAATGCAAAAGCATTGGTTTATGTAAACAAAGCGTTAGATATGTCTAAAGATAAACCGTTTTGGTACAACAGATTGAAGTCATTAATTCAAGCTAAACTTGAGGACAAAAAAGGAGCAATCGAAACGGCTAAGGCATCACTTGCAGCGGCTGAAATTGCTAAAAACCAAGATTACGTGAAAATGAATAAAGACAGTATTACAGAGTGGAGTAAAAACTAATTACTCTAACGTTTTTATATAAGAAGATCTCGTCTCCATTTAGAGATGGGATTTTTTTTTTGAAATTTTGGACTGTGTAATTTATTGGACTGAATAATTTATTAGATGTTTGCGTATATAGTATCCATGGGATTATTATTACTTCGCCAGTTCGCTCTTGCTCGTTTCTGCGGAAGAAGAGATTTTTATATAAGAACTTCTGAAGTAAAAAAAATAACCGCAGATTCACAGATTTTTATATTGATAATCCGTGAATCTGCGGTTATTTTCTTTATTTAGGCTGTTATCTCTCTCTGTTTTCTAAAAATGGTCCATTGCAACAATAATGAAATTACAATTGTAAGCATTGCACCAATGAAATTCAGCCACAAATAACCCAGTTTTTCTTCTCCGCTCGGGAAAATATAAATGGCGTAATAGTAGATGATAAAAATAGTAATCTGACTTACTACAGCGCTATAAAAAATGGCTTTAGATTGTACTTTATGGATGTAAAAACCAACTAAGAAAATTCCAAGGACTGTTCCATAAAATATGGATCCAATGATGTTTACCAGTTGAATTAAATTTTCAAAAAGCGTTCCAATACAAGCAAATAGTATGGCTATAACTCCCCACAATAAGGTAAAGAATTTTGTAGCATACAGGTAGTGCCGTTCTGATTTTTCTTCTTTTAGATTGCGTTTGTAAATATCAATTGCGGTGGTAGAGGCCAGTGCATTCAATCCCGAAGCGGTAGAGGACATAGCAGCCGAAATAATTACGGCCAGTAACAAACCAATAAGCCCTTTGGGTAAATAGTTGAGAATAAAGTGAAAAAACACATAATCTTTATCATTGGTCTCGCTATTACTATCAGCTTTCAGAATTATTTCTTTGGCACGATCTCTTAAATCTTTTTCTTTATTGGATAAAGTCACTAATTCTTTCCTAAGCGTTGGATTGTCATAATCCTGATTGAGCTGGTCGATGTATAAAAGATTAATTACTTTTTTGTCTTCGGATAAATCGTCTAATTTTTTCTCCAAAGCATTGTATTCGCTTTTGTAAGCTGATTTTTCAATCATGGCTTTATTATTTGGATTAAAATTTAACGGAACAGGATTGAATTGGAAAAAGACAAAAACCATAACTCCGGTCAGTAAAATAAAGAACTGCATAGGTACTTTTAAAAGTCCGTTCATGATTAGTCCCATCTGGCTTTCTCGAACGGATCGTCCGGATAAATAACGTCCTACCTGCGATTGATCGGTACCAAAATAAGCTAATGCCAAGAAAAAACCTCCTGTTATTCCGCTCCAAAAGGTATATTTTTCCTCTGGATCTAAAGAGAAATTAACAATATCCATTTTATCATTTGCCCCAGCAATATGCAACGCACTGGAGAAAGTCATATCATTAGGTAAATAATGCAAGATCAGAAAAAAAGTGATTAGCATTCCGGACATAATCACAAACATTTGCTGTTTTTGAGTTACATTCACTGCTTTGGTTCCACCCGAAAAAGTATAAATGATAACTAATACACCAATAATAATATTCATATAGGTAAGATTCCAACCCAATAAAGCGGACAAAATAATTGCCGGAGCGTATATGGTCAATCCGGTTCCTAAACCTCTTTGGAACAAGAAAAGGATGGCAGCTAGGGAACGGGTCTTCAAATCAAATCTTTTTTCAAGGTATTCATAAGCTGTATACACTTTGTATTTGTGGTATAAAGGGATAAAGGTGACACAGATTACCACCATAGCAATTGGCAGTCCAAAATAGAATTGCACAAAACCCATACCGTCATGATAGGCTTGCCCCGGAGTAGAAAGAAACGTAATTGCACTGGCTTGTGTGGCCATAACAGAAAGTCCTACAACATGCCAAGGTGTTTCATTACTCCCTAAAATAAAGTCTTCTACATTTTTACTGCCCTTGGTTTTCCAAGCCCCATAAATTACAATAAACAATAAAGTTACTATCAGTATAATCCAATCAAATAATTGCATAATTTAAGCGTATAATTTCATGATGAGACAAAAGATCAGGATGTATATTGCATTGGCTACAAGTACCCAAGTATAATTTTTCTTCCAGGTTTTTATTTTTTTTGTTTCCATTTTAAAGTGGGTTAGTTCTTGATTTTTTGAACAGGAATTTTTTCAGATGATTGTAGCGAAATGATATTAGAAATTAATTTATAGGCACCAGTAACGCCTTCAGGTAATTCTCTAAAAAAACTTAAACCGGTATAAATATAGTGTCCTTTTCCGTAAGGAGCAATAAGTAATGCACCATTTTTAGGGCTTTCCCCTTTGTCATTTGAAGATAGGATAGGAGTAAAGGCTTTGTCGTACTCATTGGGGTAATACAAACCTTGTTCTTGTTTCCAGCCTTCAAAGTCTGTAGCTGTAATTTGGTTTGGAAAATTCAAAACAGGATGGTGTGGCGCTAAGAATCGGACTTCGGCATCTTCTTCGGTCACTCGGTCTCGGGAGAGTTTCAAGGGATAAGGTGCAATAGTATTGGTAACAAGATCTCCTGCAGTATTGTACTGAACGATCATTGTTTTTCCGGATTTTACAAAATCAAAAAGTATATTTTGTTTGTTTGCCAGTGCAGGCAAGATATTATAGGCACGAACACCTGTGATGACTACGTCGTACAGTTCTAATTTTTCAGGAGTAATTTCTTCAGGTTTAAGTAGTGTTACGGCATATCCTAATTGCGTCAGGCTACTGGGAACTTCATCTCCGGCACCCATAATGTATGCGATTTTTTCACCATTCGTTTTTAAATCTGTTTTGATGCATTTGGCTTCAGCCAATGTTAAAACTTGCTGTTTTGTGATGTGGTCATACTTAATGATAATTTGTTCTTTGTCAAATTGTTTATTGTCAATTATCGCCACGCTTTTGGCTACAGCTTCTTCGGATTTATTTGGTGCAGTTACCTCAAAATAAACAATTTGTTCCGTTCCCTTTTTTTCAATGTTAAAAGGAATCGATTTAGGAAAAACACCCCAGTTTTCAGGTAATTCAAGTTGTAAAATTCCTTTTACGGAGTCTTTTCCAGTTTTGATTTTTACGGCTACAGCTTTCTTTTTTGTGTCTTTAAAAAGCAATACTTTGTCTATAATTGAAGTAGTAACTTCGGGAACAATGTCCAGATAATTATATACTTCCCCTTTTACATCATCGTTGTATTTATACACTACGGTTCGTTCAAATGGAATTTCAATCTCATTGATTTTAATATTAAAAATCACTTTAACTTCCCGAATAATATCTGGAATCCCTATGTTTTGTTGTTGCTTTACTGCGTACATCCCAACTGTTCCTTTTTCTTTTAACCAATATGGTTGTGTGTAGTTAATTGATTCGGGTAATTTTAAATCTAAATTAATGGTGTTTAGTATGTTGTTTTTTAAATCCCGATTTTGAGGTGTAATATTTTGATTAGGTATAGCGGTCACACTCATTAATTGTATGGGTACGGAGCTTCTATTAATGGCTTCGAGTTTCAATTTAATAGTGCTTCCGGGAGTCGCTTCCTGATTTTGGGCAACGGCTTCAAGATACAAACCAGAACAGGCCGATATAATTTCTTTTATGGCTTCTGATTTCAGTGGCGACCACTGATTTTCGTCCAAAGCCTTCATCATAGCATAGGCTTTCGCCAAATCTGGAATGCTTGCCGAAGGATTATTATGGTCGAATTCAGCGGCAATAGTTGTCAATAATTCTCCGATTGATTTTCCCTCTTTTATTCGGTTCCAAGAAGTATCGATTCCTTCAAAAAGTGATTTCTTATCTTTTAAAGCATCTCCATTTATAAACTCTAAATATTCTGTTTCCTCCCCACGGGCTCCAGTGCTACCAAACCCTTGGGATTGATGGCGGCTCCGACTTAATGCGGCTATTTCCTGATTTGATTTTCCTAATCCAGCGTAATAAACTCCTGTTTGCAGCGCAATTAAATTCGTTTTATGGGCAGCATTAAATTTTTCGATACTTCCATAAAACCACCAAGACGTATTAAAAAACTGTCGTTTGGTTTGCCAAGGTGTTACAAATTGCAATTGCTCGGGAAAAATTGATGGGTTATTCGCTAAGTCAAAACTTTCTACGCTTAACATTGCTGATGCCGTGTGGTGTCCGTGAGTGGTTCCGGGCGAACGATGATCAAATCGGTTAATAATCACATCGGGTTGAAATTTCCTGATGGCCCAAATAACGTCAGCTAGTACTTGTTTTTTATCCCAAATTTCTAATGTTTCTGTTGGATTTTTAGAAAAACCAAAATCATTGGCACGGGAAAAAAACTGTTCTCCTCCATCAATTTTTCGGGCTTCAATAAGTTCTTGGGTTCTTATTACTCCTAATAATTCCCGCAATTGCGTGCCGATTAAGTTTTGTCCACCATCCCCGCGTGTCAAAGACAAATAGCCGGTTCTGGCCTTTTGTTCATTGGATAAATAAGAGATCAACTGGGTGTTTTCATCATCAGGATGTGCGGCTATATAAAGTACGGAACCTAGAAAATTAAGCTTTTGAATTTGATTATAAATTTCAACAGAATTTGGTTTTTGAGGTTCTTGTGCAATTGTTATTTGGCAACATAAGAGAAATATTAGAATAGCTGATGCGTGTTTTTTTTGCATTTTTTAAAATTTAATTGCAGTAACTTCAAATGTAGGAATTAAATAATTTCTTCTGAAATATTTTTGGTTTTCTTTAATAATTAAAAAGAGAGAGAACCAATTTTGGTTCTCTCTCTTTTTAAATTAAGGTGTGACTAATCTCGATCATGTCCTTTTCCCTTTCCATGTCCATGACCATTGCCGTTATTTCGGTTGTCATGTTTTTTATATTCTCTTCGGTCATCATTATCATATCTTCTATGATTATCATTCCCCCTTTGGTTTACATAAACGCGACGATTATTGTTGTGCCCAATATTTCTTTGTTCTCTTCCATGATAACCTCTATGATATTTTACTTTGTGATTCTTAAAATTACTATAAGGTCTTGAACCGTGATAATCGTTTAATACTACTTTATATCCATCATATAAATCATAGTTTCTATATTGATTTGGTAAATATCTGGAACGTATCCATCTTCCTCCACCAAAATAAATGAACTGTGTGGCTCTTACATCATAATAAGCTTCAACATCCGGTAAATAATAATATTCAGCTTCTGCGTATCCTATAGGTCCCCATGATGGAGCAGTACCTATGTTTAAATTTACTGAGACTTGTGCATGTATTGTGCTTGATGCAAAGAGTATAATTCCTACGATGATTAATTTTAATGTTCTCATTTTTTCAAATATTTAATTTGTAATAATTTTTTATAATAACTTGTTATTGCTATACTTTTGTGAATTTCCAACAACTGTGCCAAAACAAAAAAATTAACATTTAATTAAGGATTAATGTTCTAAAAAAAAGAGCCTCATTGCTGAGACTCTTTTTATAAATTATTATGAAATCAGTATTAATGTTTTCCATTTCCATTATTTCCTTTTCCACCTTTATTGCCATGTCCTTTATTTCCATGTCCGTTATTCCCATTACTTTTGTACACTTTATTGTTATTACTGCGGTTAGAACCTATTGATTTTTGTGGTTTACCTTTGTATCCTTTGTAGTATTTTACTTTGTGTGTTTTAAAGTTACTGTATGGTCTTGAACCATGGTAATCGTTCAATACTACTTTATAACCATTGTATAGATTATAATTTCTGTATTGATTAGGTAGATTTCTTGAACGAATCCAATTTCCTCCACCAAAATAAATGAATTGTGTGGCTCGTATATCATAATAAGCTTGAACATCCGGTAAATAATAATAATCTACAGCTGAATAACCAACTGGCCCCCATGCTGGTGGACTACCTATATTTACATTTACTGAAACCTGTGCTTGCATCGTATTTGCGGATGCAAATAGTATAATTCCTGCAATGATTAATTTTAATGTTTTCATTTTTCGAAATTTTAATTAGTAATTATTAGATAGTAATTTTAGTTACTATTTTATCTCGTTTTGAAGTAAAACCAACAATTATGCCAATATCAAATAATTAACATTTACTTTGTTATTTTACTTCATAAAAAAAGGAAACGATTATTCGTTTCCTTTTTCTACAGGTATAAATTTATTTACAATAAAAGTATCAATAAAAGGATAACGATTATAATTGCACCTACAGATAAGTATATACCATTTCCTGTAGATTTTAATTCTGCTTTGATAGCACGTACTTCTTTACGTAATTCTTTTTTTTCAACTGAAGTCAAAGACGATTTATCCATCGCTTTTATTTCATCAAGTCTATTAAGCAAAACTTTTACTTCTGCAGGCACTTCTTTAGGAGTATTTAAAATTACAGTTGGATTTTTTTCAGCGGCTAACATTTGTGTTGGAAGAACACTAATTGATAATACCATCATCATCAAATAAAAGGTGAATTTTTTCATTTTGTTTGGTTTTTAGTTAAAATTTTAACACAATAAAAGTAAACAATAAAACATAATTTTTTCTTATAAAATTAAGGTATTAAATTATATAATTCACACCCTTCATTGTGTACTGTATCGTAATTTTCTAAAAAAAGTGTCCTGTAGATAGTGTGTTCAATATAATCCCATACAAATTGAACTGTTTTCGAAGGATATTAGTATTATGCGAATATTTTTTTGGAATAATTTATATTTATAAAGCGTATTATTTGTAAAGCACGGTACGGGGTTTTGTCAGTTCGAAATCTTGAAAACCAAAATCAGTTGTTTCAATTGCATTTGTTTTGAAAATATTTTCGCCATTTCCAGGAATGGACGGATAGTAGGACAGCGAAATTTGAAAAGCACTAAATACCAGAAAATCATTGTTTATAATACATCCAATTCCAATTTTTGAATAGGCTTTACTTTGAGTCAATCCCTTATTAGGATTTCCTAGTACGGCAATGGAATAATTACAATAGGGATTGATTCTAAATCCCCAAAGATCCCATGGCGCATAGGCTTGGGTTTGTATGGTTAAGAGTGCTTTTTGGGTTCCATATTGAGCACTATTAAAGCCCCGAAGTCCATAATTTTCATTGATATTTAGCTGATCGCCAATAATATTGACACGGTTTGTACCAATAATTACCTGGGGCTTGATGAACTGTCTCCATTTCCATTTTCCCAGACTCATCAAGTTTGTGAAATAATTTGCCTGAAAAGAAAAAGCGGTTTGCTGCGTAATTGATTTTTCAAAAAAGGTACCTATCTCTACATTAGCACTTAAAAAGCCCCATTTATAATAATTTCCAAAAGCCGCTCGGGCAGCAAGATACAAACGCCCCAAATTGTTTTTATATTGATAGCCAGAAGTGATGCTGTAAATTTTGCCAATGGGAACATCTTCTATAATTCCATTTTTGAAAATATAGTTGTCTTGCACGAATTTACGTGAACTAATACCAATCCCGAAAAGAGCAAGTTTTTCACTAGAGTAGAAATCAGTGGCATCATAGAGGATAGTTGGGCTTTCCAGATATTTTATATTTAAAAAACGTCCTGCCAGAATCAGATTTGTGGTGCGCTGGTTTTCTGTTCTTCCTTTAAAAATAGAAAAGGCACGTCCAAGCCATAAATCCTGCGAATTGTATTTGAAATTTTGATAGGTAAATACGGAATTGACATCAGCAAGGGTGTCTTTTCTAAATTGCTGGTCTATGTATATTCCCCCTGCCCATTTTGTAAAAGCAGAGTAAAAGGGACGGTCTACATTGAGGCTTTTGCTGTAGTAATTGTCTAAATCTATCCGGTAATTCAGAGTTGTCTGAATGAAGGTATTCTGGATGTTAGGAACGCTATAGGACAATCCATACGCGCTTTTTCCGTCGCTGAATCTGTTTTTGAATTCATTTTTGAATTCATGGCCAGTGCCTAGAAAATTACGATCATTGAGTTCAAAATTAGTTCTTGAACTGGAAATGGATCCCTTGGGAATAATACTCCATGTATCTAAAACCCGAAAGGTGACATCTACTGAATCCGGGCTGTTCTGAATTAATTGTGGGGTTACGTCAACGCGACTGATGTATCTTTGAGCTCTAATCAATCGTTCTGATTCTTTTACTAATAAAGAATCGAAAGGTGTGTTTTTTGTTATTAACAGTACATTCTTAATAGCGAGTTTTTTTGTTTTGATATGAATTCGGTTTCCAGTTCGTTCGGCCCAGTTTTTAGGGGCTCTGGCGGTATCAATATCAGAATACCCAAAAGGGTCTAAAGTGATAATAGTAATATTTCTGATCGTTTTTCCTTCAAAAGTTTCGTATTTTTTGGGAATTACTTTTTTCTTTGTTTTTTTTATAGTTACGGGCCTGAAAACTAATTTATGAACAAGTGTTGTAAACTTATTTTTTTTAGAATAGGATTGAATTTTTTTGTAAACGCCAGCGGAATCTTTTTCCTTCTGGTTTACTTGTGAAAAAGAAATCTGGTGGCAACAGACGATCAAAAAGAATAAAATCAGCTTTTGCTTTTTAGTCATTATACAAAATTAATTTAAAAATTGAGAAAGAAAAAACCAGCAAAACATTGATAAACAATTGGTTTAAATAGACTCACTTGTTTTATTAAGGTCAGTTTCTGCTTTATTCTCTGTATTGTTTTCCGTTGTTGTCTCAGTAAAAACAGGAACTATAAGATCCGTTTTAATTATGGTTTTTTTAGAGGATGCATCTGAATCGAATAGCGGTAATTTGATACTATGCCAAGTATAGGTTTTGGGCAAATGATCTCCCATTAAATACCCCCAAGGTTCTAATGACTCAATTCGGTCAAAAATTACCTTAAGAACCGCAATTATGGGTAATGCTAAAAACATTCCGGCGATTCCTGCAATGGCTCCTCCAATAATGATTCCTATAATGGATATAAAAGCATTTATTTCTACTTTTGAACTTACTATTATTGGGACAAGGATATTATTATCTATTAATTGAACAAAGATGGTAACCACAATTATACCAATAATTATGGATAAATCCGGAGAACCAGTCAATGAGGCAATAATGCTTAAAATTCCGGCAAAAAGGATTCCTATATAGGGAATTAGATTTAGAATTCCAGTTACAACACCCAGCAAAACAGCATATTTCACGCCAATAATAATAAATCCTACAGTAGTCATTACCGATACTAAAATGGTCTCGATAATTAAACCTACAATATAACTGTTTATAGCAACTCTAATATTTGTTAAAATATTTTTTAATTGTTCATGATTCTCTTTTTTGAATAGTTTAGACAAAAACAATAAAAAATGAGTCCTGTATAAAAGAATCAAAAAAGTATAAATAGGGATTAAGGTCAAATTTAGTAGCGTATCAGTAAATGACATTAGCGTGGTACCAATGATTTCTTTCCCTTTTTCCATAGAATCTTCAGTAGCTGTATCCAGATATTGTTTTTGTTCCCAAGAACTTAAATTGAAATGTTCACTGAGAAACCGTTGAATATTACTAATATGAATAGTTATGTTTCTTTCAATTTTATCAAAATCATCTGCAAAATCACTGATTTGAAAGGATAGAAATACAAAAAGGCCTAAAAAAAGCAATACAAAAAGCAGTACCGCCTGCATAACGGCTAACACATGGGGAAAGTAGAGTTTAGATTTTAAAAACTGAACGATGGGATACAACAATATCGCAAATAAAAAGGACATCATTATGGGAACTAATATATCCTGACCAATATAAAATATAAAAATAATAGCAATTAAGCTCAATAAAACGAGCGTAAGTTTTGCGTAAAATGGAAATTTTAAAAGGTCATTCATATCTTTTTATTTTTTTTTAAAGACAAAAACAATTCAATAGTAAATTATTTATTTCTAATTGACAAATATCCAGTATTTAAAAAAGTAAAACATTATATATTTTTCAGCAATAGTTATATAATTTCCACTTCAATAGGATATTTTGCAAGATGATGATTGACCATACGTTCAGCAAAAGTAAACTAATCCGTAAATTCTTTTTGATCGGCATAATTGTTTAGTATCGAAATTCCTTTTTGCAAAAGCAAGCTGTTCGGATAGATGATTTTTTCTCCATCTATAGTTTTCAAATACACGTGAAAAGCCCCTATATCTTCAATTTGAGCTTCAATAGGAAAATCTTTGTCATGAATTTTTATTGTATCTCCAATTTTAAACGGAAAAGAAAAAAACAAAATAACTCCAGAGGTGATGTTGCTCAAAATAGACCATTGAGCAAACATAGCGACACCTACAACGGTGGTAATAGAGGAAAGTGCAATAATAATATCCTTTGTCTGAACGCCCCAAATTAGTATGACAGCTATAATTGCAAGAATATTTATAAATAAATGAATGTATTTGATGACTAAATTAGTTCGATGCTCCAGTTTTTGGTTTGATTTAGCATAGCTGCGTACTAATTTTGCAGCAATAATTCTCAAAAAAATCAACAGCAATCCTAGGATTCCTGTGGCCACCAGTTCTCTGGAATACTCGTGAAATATAAATGTATCCATAATGCAATCAGTCTAATTTAGTTAAGTAGTCATATACTTTATCCGTAGGCATTCCCATCACATTAGCATAGGAACCTTCAATTTTTGAAACGCCAATAAAACCAATCCATTCCTGAATACCATAAGCACCCGCTTTGTCATAGGGCTTGTAATTTTCTATATAGTAGCGAATGGATTCCTCACTCAACGTGTTAAAAGTGACTTTTGTTATTTCATGAAGCAGGACTACTTTTTCATTTGTCTTAAAGCAAACAGAAGTAATTACTTGGTGAGTAGCATTCGATAATGATTTCAAGATTTCAAAAGCATCCTGTTCGTCTTTTGGTTTGCCTAGCGCTTTGTTGTTGTACCAAACAATGGTGTCACTGGTGATTAGGATTTCATTTGACTGTAATTCACCGTCAAAAGCACTGGCTTTTAATTCAGCCAAATAGTTCGTGATTTCGTACGCTTTTAACTCAGGAGGATAAATTTCTTCGATTTCTTTCAATCGAATTTCAAAATCTAAGTCCAAATCTTTGAAAAATTGCTGCCGTCTTGGCGATCCTGAAGCCAGAATAAGGGTGTATTTTTTTAATTTATTTTTAAGCATTATATTTTATATTTAAACGAATAACAATAACGGATAAAATTCCTAAAAGAAGGATGCATTTTAACAATACACTCAAGATGCGACACTCTCTTTTTGATTTTGCAGACCAAATTTTTAAAGTGAAATAAAACAACGGACCTACAACAAATAACAACATATATAATGTTGCAAACAACAAATCTAACAGGTACCGATGAATATAACATACGATAAAAAATAGCGGAATCAAACTTAAGCCGGAAACTATTTTTGCCGTTCTGGATTTTCCAATTACAATAGGTAAGGTACTCATTCCTTGATTATAATCGCCATCTGTATCTTCTATATCTTTGACAATTTCCCGAAGCAGATTAATAACAAAAGCAAAAATAGCATAATCTATCAAGATAGAAAAAAACAAGCCCATTTGTTGCTGATTATTTATTGTTGTTGCAGGAAATAAATCGAAAACTCCAATGATAATCACACTAAAAGAAAGTAGTAAAGCCACAATGATATTACCAATAAGTATCATTTGTTTCAGACTGGTTGCATACAAATAAAGTGTTGCGGCAACCAAAATAAAAATAGAGGCAAAACCTGGTTTTCGTATGACATTCGACAAATAAAAACCAATCATTACCCCACTTGACGTAAGCCAAATATACAGATTATAGGCTTGAATTTCTGAAATGGTTTTGCCCACAATCACAGCATTTGGTTTATTGACGGTATCTGTTTTTTGGTCAAAGATATCATTGATCACATAGCCGCCTGCAGCGATCAAAGCAGTTGATAAAATTAATAATCCATACTGCCAATCCGATAACGCCAAAGAAATATTCTGAACGTGTAAAAAACCATACCTGAAAACAAATTGCATAAAAGCAAGCATTAGCAAGTTCTGGTATCGAATTAGTTTTAAAAAAGGAACCACAGATGTTATTTTAAATTTATAATTTAACATTTAAAATAGTACTAATCATGCTTCCCGTCAAAATGTGCCATCCATTTCCCTTGTGCTTTCATGACTTGCTCGATGACATCTCTGGCCGCTCCTTTTCCTCCGTTTTTATGCGAAATATAACGGGAAATAGCTTTGATTTCCGGGCTAGCATCTTGGGGACAAGTGGGTAATGTGACTAACTGCATCACATGATAATCAGGAATATCATCGCCCATGTATAACACGTTTTCAGGTTTAATGTTGTAAAGTTCCACATATTCTTTAAAAGTTTCTACTTTGTCCGGCGTACCTAAATAGATGTCTGTAACCCCCAGATTTCGTAGCCTGACTCGAACCCCTTCATTGCTTCCGCCGGAAATAACACATACATTAAACCCGCTTTCTATAGCTGCTTTCATAGCATATCCATCTCTAATATTCATGGTGCGCAATATTTCTCCTTCATTAGTTACAAAAACAGAGCTGTCAGTTAGTACCCCATCGACATCAAAAATAAAAGTAGTGATCTCGTTCATTATTTCTTTATAACTTTTTGCCATTCTCTTGTATTGATTGTGTTAGTATTTTATAAATAGTCAGATGATTTTCATTTGATAAAAAAGCTTCGTGGGCTTCAATCGTTGAAGTGTCATTGCGTTTTGCAGGACCCGTTTGTGCCTCTTGCGGCGAAAGTACCATTATTTTTCGAACTGTTTCTGCAATTAAAGGTCTTAAGATTTCAAATGGAACCTGATGTTCCTGGCAGATTTCCTGACCTATTTGGTACAAATGATTGGTAAAATTGTTCACAAATACGGCCACCACATGCAAGGCTTTTCGTTGCTCAGAGTTGATTGCATAAACGGTTCCTGAAATTGATTTGGCCACTTTATCCAATAATTCATAATCAATCCCATTTTCGCTTTCTAAACAAATAGGAATGATATTGAAATCGACCACTTTGTTTTTGGTAAACGTTTGCAAAGGATAAAAAACGCCTCTTCGATTATTTTCGTCTAATGCATGCAAAGAAACACTCCCGGAAGTATGCACCACTAAGCGATTCTTGAAAGCTAGATTAGAGGAAACTTCAGCAATAGCATCATCAGAAACTGAAATGATATAGATGTCGGCTTCAACTAAAGTATTGAAATTATTAGTGACTTTTTCCAAGTCTATTAGGTGGGAAACACTTTTTATTTGTCTCGAATATACCTGAACCAATTCTATTTCTGTCCCTGGTCTATGAGGATTTTGAAATGCCGCAATTAAATGCTGTGCCACATTTCCGGAGCCAATAATAACTACTTTGATCATGGGGTAAAATTAGCAAAAAAAATATGAAGTGTATTATTCAATTTTCAGGAAGGTTACAAATAAAAACCAGCCTAAAAAAAAGTTCTTTAGCCTCCTTGAAAAAGACTTAATTTTAGTTTAAATTAACAAATGTAGGAATATAGAAGTCAACATTTTTAAGTACTTTTGTACCACTTTTATAAAACATAATCCCATAAAAATGGATAAAAAAATATTTTCTTTTTTGTTTTCTACACGATTAATGGCCTTTCTGTTTATTTCATATGCCGTTGCCATGGCCACAGGAACTTTTATCGAAAGTAAGTACAATACGGATACGGCAAAAATTTTAATTTATAATGCGTGGTGGTTTGAGGCTATTCACGTATTTTTTGTGATTAATTTCATCGGGAATATTAAGCGGTATCAACTCTTGAAGAAAGAAAAATGGGCTACTTTATTGTTGCATTTGTCTTTTATTCTTATCATTCTTGGTGCTTTTGTAACGCGATACATCAGTTATGAAGGAATGATGCCAATTCGTGAAGGGGCCGCTGAAAATCAGATTTTTTCTGACAAAACCTACCTGACACTTTTTGTAGACGGCGAATTTAAAGGAGAAATGAAACGCCGGGTTTTTGAAAAACAGGTACTGCTTTCTCCTGCCACTAGTAATAATTTTAGCATTTCCGGTACTTTTGCTGATACCCCATTTGAAGTGGAATATGAAAATTTTATAATGGGAGCTAAAGAATATGTCAAACCTGATCCAAAAGGAATTTTGTATTTGAAATTAGTCGAAGCAGGAGATGGTAGTCGTCATGAACATTTCTTGAAAGAGGGCGAAGTACAAAATATTCATAATGTTTTATTTTCGCTAAATAAATTTACGGATGGTGCCATAAATATCAATACTACAGGAAACGCGTATACAATTCAAACACCTTTTGAAGGAGATTTTATGCGAATGGCAGATAAACTAAAAGGAAAAGTGACTAAGGATAGCGCGCAACCATTGATGATGCGTTCGTTATACACAATAGGTGAAATGCGATTTGTGCTTCCGGATCCTGCTGTAAAAGGGGTTATCGATTATGAATCTAATAATGATTTTAAAGCTAAAAATCATGAAGATGCACTAACAGTAAAAATAACGGCTGAGGGACAAGAAAAAACAGTAACCGTTTTAGGCTCCAAAGGTAAATTAGGAGATGTAAATTCAGTAAAAATTGGGAATATAGAGTACTCGGTTTTTTATGGAAGTAAGGCGTATGTTTTGCCTTTTAAAATTAAATTGAATGACTTTATTGCACAAAAATATCCAGGAACAGAGAAAAGTTATTCTTCATTTGAAAGTCAGGTTACTGTTGAGGATAAAGAACCTTTTGATGCCAGAATATATATGAACAATGTTTTGGATTATAAAGGATATCGCTTTTTTCAATCCGGTTTTGATCCTGATGAAAAAGGAACCATATTGTCTGTAAATCACGATTTTTGGGGAACAGCAATCACTTATGGTGGTTATTTCATGCTATATTTTGCCATGATGTCCATTATGTTTACTAAGTATTCTCGTTTTGCAGATATTAAGAGAAAATTAGAAGTGGTAAAAATTAAGAAAGCCAAATTGCTGACTATTTTAATCCTGCTATTTAGTTTCAACAGTTTTGCACAAGAACACGACCATGCGGATCACGAGGGACATGACCATGAACAAACCCAAACCGCACCAGAGACCCATTCCAATCATACTAAAAAGGTGTTCAGTCAGAATGAATTACAGGCGCTAATTACAAAATTTAAAGTTCCTGCTGAACATGCCTCAAAATTTGGACGATTGGTCATTCAGGATGCTGGTGGACGAATGAAACCTATCAATACTTTTTCTTCAGAATTGTTGCGAAAAGTAAGTCATGATGATACTTATAAAGGAATGAATTCAGATCAGGTATTTTTGTCTATGACACAATATGCGAGTTACTGGATTGAAATCCCTATTATTTATATCAAAAGTGGGAATGATAGTATTCGTAAAATTATAGGAATTGATAAGGAAGCTAAATTTGCTCCTTTCGTATCTTTCTTTGATGCAAAAGGAAATTACAAGCTTTCAAAATATTTAGAAGAAGCTTTTAAAGTTGCAAATCCTAACCAGTTCGAAAAAGATTTTATCGAAACGGATAAGAAAGTAAATCTGATGGAATCAGCTTTGAGCGGACGAATTTTAAAAATTTTCCCAATACCGGAAGATAAAAACAACAAATGGGTTTCTTATTTAGAGCTCAATGAAGCCGGTTTCAAAGGAATGGAAGCCACGTACACTAAAAATGTATTGCCTTTATATTTTGGATCTTTGGCAAGCGCTGCAGCATCCAATAATTATGCAGCATCCGATGAATTACTGGGGAGTATCAATGGTTTCCAAAAACGTTTTGGCAGCAAAGTGATGCCAAGCGAAGAAAAAATAACTTCGGAAGTATTGTATAACAAATATG
The DNA here is from genome assembly GCF_003970355.1 of Flavobacterium bomense. NCBI lineage: Bacteria > Pseudomonadati > Bacteroidota > Flavobacteriia > Flavobacteriales > Flavobacteriaceae > Flavobacterium > Flavobacterium bomense. Next base: position 76,333 of record NZ_RYDJ01000002.1, read on the forward strand.
ATGTATTCAAAAAACTGCCGTATTTGTATATTTTCTCCTCTGTTTTGATGTTGTTCTTCACGATTTTACAAATCTTCAAAGAAAGAAAAGCATTAAATTATTTAGTCAATTTCATGCACATTGTCGTGATTGGATTATTTGCATTACACACCTTTGGTTTAATCGCCAGATGGTATATTTCTGGTCATGCACCATGGAGTAATGCGTATGAATCTATTATTTATGTAGCCTGGGCAACTATGTTTTTTGGTTTGGCTTTCGATAGAAAATCAAAGCTTACTGTGGCATCATCTGCCTTTGTAACCGCTATGATTTTAGCGGCAGCTTACATGAACTGGATTGACCCGGAAATTGCAAATTTACAACCGGTGCTGAACTCCTATTGGTTAATGATTCATGTGGCGGTAATTGTGGCCAGTTATGGACCGTTTGCGTTAGGAATGATTTTGGGGACGGTTTCATTATTGCTGATTTTGTTTACCAATGAAAAAAACAAAGCCAAAATGGATTTGAATATTCAAGAGATCACTTACATTAATGAATTAGCCTTAACGATAGGTTTGATAATGTTGACTATTGGAAACTTCCTTGGAGGACAATGGGCCAATGAAAGCTGGGGACGATACTGGGGCTGGGATCCAAAAGAAACTTGGGCATTAATCAGTATTATGGTCTATGCTTTTGTAATTCATGCCCGATTTGTTCCATCACTACGCGGGAAATGGGTATTCAATTTAATGAGTATGTTTGCTTTTATATCTATATTATTCACCTATTACGGTGTGAATTTTCATCTGGTAGGATTGCATTCCTATGCGAGTGGAGAAGCCCATTCCTTAAACTGGATTTGGTATTCACTGGCAGTAATAACATTATTTGGTGCTGTTTCCTATCCAAAATACAAGAAATATTATAAGAAATAAGTTGGATTATTTTCCAATAACAAATAGACTGTCTCAATATAAAAATGAGCCAGTCTCTTTTGATTGTATTTCTAAAAGAGAAAACCTACTAGTTCCTAAAATCGATTTCACTCTCGAGAAGATGAAGTTGTAAAAAAAGTAAAAAGCAGCTCATGGAGTTGCTTTTTTGCATAAACAACCAAAACGGCTTGCATACAGGACAAAATGTATGGATATAATGGTTGTGTCTGTCGTGTTGGAAGGGGATGGTGTCGTGAATAAAGTATTTGATTGGAAATAAGAAAAGCATGCATTATAAGTCGCTTTGAGTTGGTCATTTAGCATGTGATTTTCCTTCTTATGCATAAAATCAGCATAGGTAGTTGGGTATGGAATAGGAGTTTATTTCTCCCGGAATAAATTTTGTTCTTCGTATTCTATGGTTTGATAGTAGTTTGATGAGATGCCTTAAAAGTGGTTTTTTTGAACCGCCATGCAATTATATTAATACAACCTAAAAATAGGTAAATCAATTAAATAAAAAAGTCCATTTGTCATTTTTTTATATAAAAAAAGAGGCTGTCTTTTTGAGACAGCCTCTATAATTTCAATTTAAATATGTAATTACGGTCTTTGTTTTTTCATTTCTTTTTCAATCATTTCGTAGAATTGATCAATTTTTGGTAAAACAACAATACGAGTTCTTCTGTTACGAGATCTGTTTTCAGCCGAATCATTTGCAACTAAAGGAATATATGAACTTCTTCCTGCCGCTATTAATTGCTCTGGTTTAACACCCAATTGATTCGTTAAAACACGAATAATAGAAGTAGAACGTTTCACACTTAAATCCCAGTTGTCAAGTATCACACCGGAACCATTGTAAGGAACATTATCAGTATGTCCTTCAACCATACATTCAAAATCGGGTTTATCATTGACCACTTTGGCAACTTTAGCCAAAACCATTTTGGCTCTATCAGTCACTTCATAACTTCCGCTTTTAAACAATAGTTTGTCAGCTATAGAGATAAATACAACTCCTTTTTCTACATTTATTTCGATATCCGGATCAGAGATTCCTACTGAACTTTTTAAACTAGTAACTAACGCAAGTGTTACACTGTCTTTTTTAGTTAAAGCATCTTGCATTCTACTAATTTTCAAATCTTTCTCTTTGATAGATTCTAACGCTTTTTCAATATTTTCAGCTCCTTTAGTAGACAGAATAGTCATGTCTCTAGAAGTACTGATTAAACCTTGATTTTGGTCTTTCAAACCACTCACGGTAGCAATAAGACCCGCTTTTTCTTCTAAGCAAGAATTTAATTTTACAGTTGCTGTATTTAATAAATCCTGAGTTTCTTTGTTTCTAGCTTCTAAATCAGTGTATTTCTTTTTTGATACACATGAGGATAGTACAGCTAAAACAGATAAGGCAATTACTATTTTTTTCATAAATTGTTTAGTTTTAGTTTTAATGTTAATTACAAATTTAACTTTTTTATATTTATTTTATTCCAAATAAATCGTTAAAAACAACGATATTCCTGATAAAATAAATGTAAACGATACTTTTTGTAGTATAGTATTTTTGTTTTTGAAATTTTGTTCTTTTTTTGCATTGTGATGAAAATAGGCTGTAAAAGGACCCGTGGGCTTTTAGTATTGCGAAAAAATGTTTGAACTTTCCTTTGAAAATAAATTGTAAACCTGCAATTCCGTCTAACACCATTCGGATTAAAAGTATCCAAAATAATTGATTTTTTGGGATATTTTTGGTTAGCATTAACAATGAATTTCTAAAGTTCAAAAAAGTTTTTTTGGAATTCCCTTGTTGCAAAGTAGCCCCGCCAACATGGTAAACAACGGACTCATAATTGTATTTTATTTTATACCCTTTGTTGAAAGCACGCCAACATAAATCAATCTCTTCTTGATGTGCAAAAAAATCGCCGTCAAAGCCATTTAATTCCTTATAAACAGAACTTCGGATAAAAAAACAAGCTCCGGAAGCCCAAAATATTTCTCGGTTGTCATCATACTGACCACAGTCTTTTTCTACGGTGTCAAAAATTCGTCCTCGACAATACGGATATCCAAATTTATCAATGAATCCACCGGCAGCACCAGCGTATTCAAAATATTCTTTGCGTTTGAAATCTAATATTTTAGGCTGAATAATGGCAGTTTCAGGTTCTTTTCTAAAAGTTTTAAGTATCGGTTGCAACCAATTTTCAGTCACTTCAATGTCAGAATTCACCAAGGCAAATAGTGTAGCATCTATGTGTTTTAAGGCTTCATTGTAGCCACTGGCAAAACCCAGATTGCTTTCGTTTTTAACAATTTTAACCAAAGGAAAAAAAGCTTTTATATAAGAAATCGAATCATCTGTAGAGGCATTGTCAGCCACATAAATGGTAGCTTCCGGTGAATATTTAACCACAGACGGCAAAAATTTTTCTAATAATAAAATTCCATTCCAATTCAGGATGACAACAGCTACTTTCATTCAGATTTTTAGATTTTCAGATTTTTCGACATTTTAGACCATTACAATCTAAGAAGTTTAATATTCTAACTATTATAATTTGGTAGATTCTCTAGAAAAGCATATCTCTCGTTTTCAAAATCCATTTGGCAAAAGTAATGATTCAATCCATTAGTCACCATTAAAAATTCAGACTTTAGTGTCATATTATATCTTGCAATTTGGTCGAAAGTCGCTTGGGTAATTTTTACTTCAGGCGCTTTGCATTCGATTAAAATAAAAATAGAACCATCCGGATTAAAAACCACAACATCGTATCTTTTGCGCAAGCCATTGACTTTAAGTACTTTTTCAACATTAATCAATGATTTTGGGTATTTTTTTTCTTCCAATAAAAATTGAACTACATGCTGGCGAACCCATTCTTCGGGAGTAAGAATGATGAATTTTTTCCTGATTGCATCAAAAATAGAAACTTTATTTTCGCTATTTTTGAACCGAAAAGTATAGGAAGAAAAATTTAATTGCTGCATGAAGCAAAAATAGTTATTTTGTTTAAAATTTAAGGTGTAAAGTTTCATACGATTCAACAAACTTTAAACTTTAAACTTCAAACAAAAAAGAAAATGGATGAAGTATTAAAAATTGTAAATGATATAAAAAACGGAACCATCAGGCCCCTCTATTTTTTGATGGGAGAAGAGCCATATTATATTGATAAATTAGCGACTTATATTGAGGATAAAATATTAACAGAAGAAGAAAAAGGATTCAATCAGACCGTTTTATACGGAAGGGATGTTACGATAGAAGATATTATCTCGACCGCAAAACGCTATCCAATGATGGCGGAACGACAGGTGGTAATTGTCAAAGAAGCACAGGATTTGATTCGCACGATAGACAAACTGGAGAGCTACGCTGAGAATCCAATGGCAACAACCGTTTTAGTTTTTTGTTACAAATACAAAACGCTAGACAAACGTAAAAAACTAACCAAGTTATTGACTAAAAATGGAGTGGTTTATGAAAGTAAAAAACTGTATGAAAACCAAGTTGGGGACTGGATTAAACGTGTTTTAGCAGGTAAAAAGTATGCTATAGAGCCTAAAGCCAGTGCCATGCTAGTGGAATTTCTAGGAACGGATCTAAGTAAAATAAACAATGAACTCGAAAAATTACAAATTATTTTACCAGCGGGAAGTACCATAACTCCTAAACATATTGAGGAAAATATAGGGTTTAGCAAAGATTTTAATGTATTTGAATTGCGAAAAGCAATTGGCGAACGCAACCAATTAAAGGCGTATACGATTGCTGAAAACTTTGCCCAGAATCCAAAAGATAATCCAATGGTGGTGACTACCAGTTTGGTTTTTGGATTTTTTATCCAATTACTAAAATACCATGGTTTGAAAGACAGAAATCCTAAAAATGTAGCTGCCGTATTAAGCGTGAATCCGTTTTTTTTGAAAGAATATGATGTGGCTTTGAAAAACTATCCCATGAAAAAAGTGAGTCAGATTGTTGGTGCTTTAAGAGATATTGATGTCAAAAGCAAGGGTGTTGGCGCCAATGCAATGTCGCATTCTGATTTGTTACGAGAAATGCTTTATAAAATATTTAATTAAAGGACAAAAATTTCCGATATTTGCACTCCCGAAACTTCGGGTTATTAAAAATAAATACCACAATTATGGGAATGAATAAAAATACTATTTTAGGTTGGGCTACTTTGATAATGATTGTAATGGGTTTATTGCTTATCGCATTAGGCGCTTTTAAATATGATGACGTAGCAGGCTGGGGATTTGCAGCTGTAGGTGTTGGCTTTTTGGCTAATGCTTGGGTGTTTAGTTCACTTAAAGGCAGACTTTAGTAGTTATTCTTAATGTAGATATGAGACTTAAGAGCAAATAGATAATATAATTTTAAATTAAAAAAATAGAGATGGCAGACGATAAAAAAGTGATATTCTCAATGTCAAAATTGAGTAAAACCTATCAAGGAGCAGATAAACCAGTACTTAAAAACATCTATTTGAGTTTCTTTTATGGAGCTAAGATTGGTATTTTGGGTTTAAATGGTTCCGGAAAATCTTCTTTATTAAAAATTATTGCCGGTGTTGATAAAAACTACCAAGGAGATGTAGTGTTTGCACCGGGTTATACGGTAGGGTATTTAGAACAAGAACCTATTTTAGATGATACTAAAACGGTTATTGAAATTGTAAGAGAAGGAGTTGCTGAAACAATGGCAGTTTTAGAAGAATTCAATAAAATCAATGATAGTTTTGGTTTGCCGGAAGTCTATGAAAATGCCGATAAAATGGAGCAATTGATGGATCGTCAAGCACTTTTACAAGACAAAATTGATGCATTGGGAGCGTGGGAAATCGATACTAAACTGGAAATTGCCATGGATGCTTTGCGTACTCCGGAAGGCGATACGCCAATTAAGAATTTATCTGGTGGTGAGCGTCGTCGTGTCGCTTTATGTCGCTTGTTGTTGCAACAACCTGATGTATTGCTTTTGGATGAGCCTACGAATCACTTGGATGCCGAAAGTGTACTTTGGTTAGAACAACATTTAGCACAATATGCCGGAACTGTAATTGCAGTAACGCACGATAGATACTTCTTGGATAATGTGGCCGGTTGGATTCTGGAATTGGACAGAGGGGAAGGAATTCCTTGGAAAGGGAACTATTCTTCTTGGTTAGACCAAAAATCAAGCCGTATGGCATTAGAAGAAAAAGTAGCTTCAAAACGCAGAAAAAACTTAGAACGCGAGTTGGATTGGGTTCGTCAAGGTGCCAAAGGGCGTCAAACAAAACAAAAAGCGCGTTTGCAGAACTACGATAAATTACTGAATGAAGATCAAAAACAATTAGATGAAAATCTGGAAATTTATATTCCAAATGGACCACGTTTAGGGACGAATGTAATTGAAGCCAAAAATGTTGCTAAAGCTTATGGAGATAAATTATTGTATGATAATTTAAATTTTACGTTGCCACAAGCAGGAATTGTTGGGATTATCGGACCCAATGGGGCTGGTAAATCAACTATCTTCAAAATGATAATGGGCGAAGAGAAGCCAGATGCAGGGGAATTTTTAATTGGGGATACCGTAAAAATTGCTTACGTAGATCAAGCGCACTCCAATATAGATCCTAATAAATCGATTTGGGAAAACTTTGCTGACGGTCAGGAATTGATAATGATGGGCGGAAAACAAGTAAATTCAAGAGCATATTTGTCACGATTTAATTTTGGTGGTGGAGAACAAAATAAGAAAGTTTCTATGCTTTCCGGTGGAGAACGTAACCGTTTGCATCTAGCAATGACTTTGAAAGAAGAAGGAAACGTACTTTTGCTGGATGAGCCTACGAATGATTTGGACATCAATACACTTCGTGCATTAGAAGAAGGTTTGGAGAGTTTTGCCGGTTGTGCGGTTGTTATTTCTCACGACAGATGGTTCTTAGATAGGATTTGTACACACATTCTAGCTTTTGAAGGAAACTCTGAAGTGTATTGTTTTGAAGGTGGCTTCTCTGAATATGAAGAAAATAAAAAGAAACGTTTGGGTGGTGATTTAACACCAAAACGATTGAAATACAGAAAGTTAATTAGAAGTTAGTCTTTCTGAAATTTGTTAATAACAGCAAGAGGATGACTAATAGACATCCTCTTTTTTTGTTCTGTAATTTTTGTTCTGTCGGAATTCATCATAATGAAAACTGCTAAAAAATTTCTACGTTGACTAAACCAAATTTGACAACCATTATAAAAGTTCCGTTATCCCAAGAAAAAAGTGTAGTGTCTTTCTTGATCCATTTATTTTAAGTTGGTTCAAATTCAGGCTTCTCATAAAATAAAAGGCATGATAATTATTATAATTGGTCTTTTAGTCTAAAAACTTAGCCTCTAACTCTTTTGTGGGAATCATACAACTTTCCTTTTTTCCAAACCATTTGTATCGATTTACAGCGATATAATCATAAAAGAAATTGTTGAACGATGTGGGGAATATCGAAAATATAGTGGTTAAATAAAATAGCCCACCTAAGTTTTTAGCTATTGCTAAAGCAGCTTCTGATTTATAATAATAAGCAAAACCAGGCTGATACAGAATAATACTATCTGTTTTTTGTGTATTAACTCCCAAATGTTTGATGATTTTTTGACCCAAATCAGATTGTAAGGCGACAAATCGGAAAATATCTTTAGTATCATGCTTAATAATCACTTGCACCGCCGAATCACACAGATTACAAACGCCGTCAAAGAGAATTATTTTTTTGTCTTTAGGAATATTGAGCATAATTTAAATTTTATAATTCAACTAGATTGAAATTTCTGCTTCATCAAAATGATGAAATACGTGATGAGACTGCAAACTGAATACTGGTTACTTCTTCCCCGCTTCAACAAACTCCAGCGCTTCCAAACTGACTTTTGAAGTAAATACGCCGTAGTTCACTGTTACTTTGTTTTTTTCAATAGAATCGATGGTTCCTACTGCTTTTCCATCAAGCATTCGCACGCGATCGCCTACTTTTAAGGTTGGTTTTGGTTTTTCAACCACGATTTTTAATTTCTTTTCTTTCTTTTCTTTTCTTATTTCCTCCACTTGAACCGTAACTTCTTGAATGACTTCTTTTTTCTTTTCTATCAGTGCTTTAGTTTCTTTAACAGTTACTTTTTTGCGTTTTGAATTTTCTATTTCAATAATTTTAAGAAATTCACCAAGCAATTCTTTCTTATTTTTATTATTGAAATATTTCTCTGAAATGTCTTCAATTTTTTGTCCAATGTAAATCGTTTTCTGATTGCTGTCGTATAATTCCTGATAGCTTTCTAGTTTTTGTTTGATTTTCACATTGATAGTCTCCATTTTCTTGCCTTCTTCACGCGCTTTTGTTTCTTCTTCTTTGAGGGTTTGCGATGTTTTTTCCATCTTTGAACGCTCTTTTTGAAGTGTGGCAATCGTTTTATCAAAGCGTACTTTTCCAACTTCAATTTTCTTTTTGGCCCGATTGATTAAGCTGAAAGGAATTCCGTTTTTCAGAGCGACTTCAAAGGTAAATGAACTTCCGGCTTGACCTAATGCCAATTTATACATAGGCTCTAATGATTTTTCATCAAAAAGCATGTTGGCATTGGTAGCAAAAGGCAATTCGTTAGCCAGAATTTTTAGATTTGAATAATGAGTGGTAATAATCCCAAAAGCTTCCCGATGGTAGAACTCTTCTAAGAAAATTTCGGCTAAAGCACCTCCCAATTCAGGATCTGAACCCGTACCAAATTCATCAATAAGAAACATAGTTTTTCTATTACACTTCTTCAGGAAATAGTTCATGTTCTTTAATCGGTAACTGTATGTACTTAATTGATTTTCAATAGATTGATTGTCTCCGATATCTGTTAAAATTCTATCAAATAAAAATGTTTCACTGCGTTCATGAACGGGAATTAACATACCGGATTGTAGCATCAGTTGCAATAATCCAACGGTTTTCAAGGAGATAGTTTTTCCTCCTGCGTTGGGTCCGGAAATTACAATAATTCTACTTTCCTGACTGAGTTCAATAGTTTGCGGGTGTGTAATTTCGTTTTTCTGTTTATTATTCAAATATAAAATAGGATGGTACGCATCTCTAAAATAAACACGACGTTCCTCAGTAATTGTTGGCAAAATTCCGTTGATTTTATTAGCATAATTTGCCTTTGCGGCAATTACATCAATATCACTCAAGAAATCCTGATATTCAATCAATAACTGTAAAAAAGGACGAATATAATTAGATAACTGTTTTAAAATTCGGGTGATTTCTTCTTTTTCTTCATATTCTAAATTACTCAATTCACGAGAATATTGTAAGGTAGCTTCCGGTTCAATATAAGCAATACTTCCAGTCTTGGAACTGCCCAGAATGGATCCTTTTACTTTGCGACGGTACATGGCTAAAACGGCCAAAACACGTCTGTTTTGTACAAAACTTTCTTTTATATCGTCTAAATATCCTAATGAGTTGTATTGTGTCAGTGCTGTGCCAAAACTTTGATTCACTTTCCCGCGAACCGCATTCATGTTCCTACGGATATTCAATAAATCCGGGGATGCATTGTCTTTTATTTCACCATATTTGTCAACTACTTCATCGACCATCGTGATAATTTCTTTAGTCAGTTCAACTTGGTTTGCTCTTGCGTTTAAATTTGGATAATAATCTTCGAATTTTCTCAAAAAACTCAATAGGAAATTTACCGTTGATGAAATGGTAGCGATTTTTCTAAAACTGCCCACTTCCAAGAAACTGTCTTCAATGGCCAGAAATTTTATCTCATACGTGATGGCATCAAAACCATGATTTGGAATGGCATTGTTATTTTGGAAAGACGAAACATATTCCGATGTTTGCATTAATGCCTGTACCAACGTTTCCTTGTCTTTAAATGGAGTGATTTCTAATGCTTTTTGTTTTCCAATGTCAGTATTACAAATGGTCGAAATGGTTTCGAGAACAGTTGGAAATTGTAAATCTTGTAATGTTTTTTCGGTGATGGATATCATTTTATAATCTAAGTTGTAAAGGTTCAAAGTTACAAAGATTCAAAGTGAAATGCATTAATTTTTTTAGCGTACTTTGCGAAAAACTTTGCGAACTTTACGGCAAAATAAATTACATGCAAATTAACCTCAATCCCTCTTGGAAAACCATTTTATCAGACGAAATCAAGAAATCCTATTTTCAGGAATTAATGGGAACTGTTGATGAGGAATATAAAAATCATACTTGTTATCCTCCCAAAGAATTGATTTTTGCAGCGTTTAATTATTGCAGTTTCAAAGATGTAAAGATTGTTATCATTGGTCAAGATCCGTATCATGGTAAAGGCGAAGCGAATGGTTTGTGTTTCTCTGTGAATGACGGCATCCGAATTCCGCCGTCGTTACGCAATATTTTTCGCGAAATGAGTGATGATTTAGGGACTATTTTTATGCCTGCTGCCGGTAATTTAGAAGCTTGGGCAAAGCAAGGTGTTTTATTGTTGAATGCCTCGCTGACCGTGAGAGAAGACAGCCCAAATAGCCATAAACACTTGAAATGGAATGTTTTTACGGATGCAGTTATCCAAAAAATTTCGGGAGAAAAAGAGCATGTTGTTTTCTTACTTTGGGGAAATTTCGCCCATAAAAAAGGACTTAAAATCGACCGAAATAAACATTTGGTTTTTGAATCCGGACATCCTTCGCCTATGAGTGCAAATCAGGGAAAATGGTTCGGGAATAAACATTTTAGTAAAACAAATTCTTATTTGAAAAGAAATGGTTTAGAGCCAATAGAATGGTAGTAGTCTTTTAAACTATTCTTAAATTATATTTTTCTGAACCAGTAAGAAATTAAGGATTTAAAACTTAATTTTCTAAATTTTTTAATGGTTTAAAAGATTTTAATAGTACTGGTTTTAGAATTTGTTTTTGTTTGTATAAAAGAGTAATTATTTTTTTATTATATCTTCCAGAACGGCTCTGTCAGCATAATTAATTACTTTCAAAGTAACTTCTTGGTTTTTGATTGTTTTACCTTCTATAAGGTAGAGTTTTCCTTTCTTAAGATCAATATTACTTTGGTCAAAATCAACATCTCCAAATTGCAATGTATTTTTTATATCGGCAGTATCAATCCATTTTTCAGCTAAAATAAGTGAAGCTTTATCCGAATAATAAAAGGGTTTGTTTCTTAAATCATTTAGTACTCTTGCGTTTGGAAAATAGTTGCAGCGGGTGTCTTTGCCGCTGAAAACTAACGCAACAAAAAACAGCCCTATTACTAAACCTACTAAATAATAGGCAAAACGATGTATAAACTTCATGAATTATATTTTTGGCAAAGGTAGCAGAAAGTTTTCTTAAAAAACAATTAAATTAATGTCGTTATTGGGTAAGTCAAACCAGTCACTAATAGCATTGTTTGTGAGGATTCCGTGGTACATATAGACGCCATTTTTCAGCCCTTTATCGCAACGGATAGCACTCTCAATACCACCATCCTCAGCAATTTTCATTAGGTAAGGCGATATTATATTACTTATGGAAAGCGAAGCGGTTTTAGAATAGCGGGACGGAATATTAGGCACACAATAATGCAAGACATTGTTCTTGATAAACGTTGGTTTTTCATGGGATGTCACTTCTGAAGTTTCAAAACATCCTCCGGTATCAATGCTTACATCTACGATTACGGCGCCAATTTTCATGTGTTCTACCATGGTTTCTGTCACTATCACGGGACAACGATCTTTACCTCGCATGGCGCCAATGGCGACATCACACCTTCTCAATGCTTTTAGCAAAGCTTTTGGTTGTATGGTAGAAGTAAAGATTCGTTGGTTCAGATTATTCTGCAAACGACGTAGTTTGGTGATAGAATTATCAAAAACTTTGACATTGGCTCCTAATCCTATAGCGGTTTTGGCAGCAAATTCCCCCACCGTTCCTGCACCTAGAATGACCACATCAGTAGGAGGGACTCCGGTAATGTTACCGAATAATAGTCCTTTTCCAAATTCATTAGTAATCATCAATTCGGCAGCAATTAGGATAGAAGCAGTTCCTGCTATCTCGCTCAGGGATTTTACTGCAGGATAGGTTCCGTCTTCGTCTTTGATGTATTCAAAAGCCAATGCGGTAATTTTCTTTTTGGTTAAAGCCTCAAAATAGTTTTTTTTACGCGTTTTTAATTGGATGGCTGACAACAGAATGGTTTGCGGATTCATCATTTCAATTTCGGTAAGTGTGGCAGGTTCCACCTTCAAAATCATAGGACAACTGAATACTTTTTTGGTGTCATTTGTGATTTCGGCACCTGCATCACTATATTCTTTGTCGGTATAACTCGAACTCAATCCCGCACCAGCTTCAATCATTACGCGATGTCCGTGATACGTAATTGAAGTAACAGCATCTGGTGTAAGACAAATCCGACGTTCTTGATAACTCGTTTCCTTGGGAATACCAATAAAAAGTTCACTTTTTTGTCTTGCAATTTCCAGTTTTTCCTCCTGAGGTAAAAGCTGTTGTTTTGTGAATGGTGTTATAGTTATTGACATTGATGTTGTTAAATTAAGGGTACAATTTACGTAAAAAGTTTTATAAACGATACGAATTCAATCTTGATAAATTCGTTTATAAGACAACTAAATCTCAGTGAATGATTCTTTCCATTTTTATATCGGCTCGCTCATAAACGCCATCTTCTAACAGTACTTCTACGAAATCAAATTTTTTATACAAATGAATAGCCGATAGTAATTTCCGGTTCGAATATAAAATCAGTTTCTCCATTCCTTTTGTTTCGGCAACAGCAAGGCAATGCAGCATTAATTTTTTGCCAACTCCCAGTCCTTGTGCGCTAACAGTAACAGCCATTTTACTCAGTTCAAAAGTGGCATTATCGATTTTTATTAAGGAAACTGTTCCTACTATGGTATTCTTGTATTTTGCATAAAAAATCATTCCGCCTTTGTCAATTATCTGACCTTGCGGATCCGAAAGTATTTTTTCATCTTTGGGTTCAACCCAAAAATGTTTTTGTAACCATTCCAGATTTAATGTTTTTATCGCTTCTTTGAAAGCAGGGGCAAATGGTATTATTTCAACGGTATTATCTACACTCATATTTACTTTTAACTTAAGGTTAAAGAACGTTTTCCGTCAGGAAGCAGTGAAATAGTTATAACGGAATGTGTTTCCGGAATCAAATTTGGGATCTTCTCAGCCCATTCTATAAAGCACCAATTACCAGAATACAAATAATCATCAATCCCCATATCCAGCGCTTCGACTTCAGTATTTAATCTGTAAAAATCAAAATGATAAACTAACTGATTGTCAAATGCTTCATATTCATTAACTAAAGAAAAAGTTGGGCTACTCGTTGCTCCGGTTACGCCAAGCGTTTTACACAATCGCTTGATCAAAGTTGTTTTTCCAACGCCCATTTCCCCATGAAAAAGAATCACTTTTTTAGGATTCTTTGTAATGATTTTTTGCGCCACTTCCTCGAGTTCGTCAATAGAAAAAATGATATTCATTCTTGTGAAATTGTTTAAAGTTTAAGGTTCATGCTATACATTAAAAACGGATACTGACTACTTATTTTGGGTTAAAAACCAAAAATGGAATAATCATTTCTTCTAATGAAATACCCCCGTGCTGATACGTATTTTTGTAATAACTCACATAATGATTGTAGTTGTTGACATAGGCCAAAAATAAATCATTTTTTGCAAAAATATACGAACTGCTCATATTTATGGTAGGCAAACCAATATTTTTTGGTTCTTTCACAGCATAAACATCTTTGTGTTCGTATGTCAAACTGCGTCCGGTTTTATACCGCAAGTTCAAACTAGTGTTTTTGTCACCTACCACTTTCGATGGGTTTTTTACGTTTATCGTTCCGTGATCCGTGGTCAAAATCAATTTGAAACCCATTTTTTGAGCTTGTTGAATGATTTCTAAAAGTGGAGAATTCTTAAACCAGCTCAAGGTCAGCGAACGATACGCTTTATCATCAGAGGCCAGTTCTTTTACGACATCCATCTCTGTTTTGGCATGGGAAAGCATGTCTACAAAGTTATATACAACAGTTACTAAATCATTATCTTTTAGTGCTTTAAATCCCTCTGATAATTTTTTTCCGCTGGCAAGACTTGTTATTTTAAAATAATCTTCCTTGATATTCAAACCCAATTTTTTTAGTTGCGCCGTCAAAAATTCGGCTTCAAAAAGGTTCTTTCCGCCTTCTTCCGGGTCGTTTTTCCAGTATTTCGGAAACTGTTTTTCCATTTCCAGCGGGGTTAAACCTGAGAAAATAGCGTTTCGCGCATATTGTGTGGCCGTAGGAAGAATAGAATAGTAAGGCACTTCTTTTTCCAGTTTATAGTAATTTCCTACTACACTTTCAAAGGTTTTCCACTGGTCATAGCGCAGGTTATCAATTACGACAAACAAAATAGGCTTGTCTTTTTTCTGGAGTTCAGGAAGCACTAATTCTTTGAATAATGTGTGCGATTGAACCGGTTTATCGGCCTTTGGAGCAAACCAATCCTCATAATTGCGCTCTATGAATTTTCCAAACTGGGAATTGGCTTCTGTTTTCTGGGATTCCAAAATTTCAATCATACTCTGATCATCGATATTTTCCAATTCCAGTTCCCAAAAAATCAATTTTTTGTATAACTCAACCCAGTCTTCATAGGAATTCACCATCGCCATTTCCATGGTGATTTTTCTAAATTCTTTCTGATAATCCAGCGTTGTTTTTTGAGAAATCAATCGGGAATGATCCAGATTTTTCTTCAAACTCAACAAAATCTGATTTGGATTCACGGGTTTGATCAAATAATCGGCAATTTTTGACCCTATGGCTTCCTCCATAATGTATTCTTCCTCGCTTTTCGTAATCATAATCATGGGAACCGAAGATTTTTTCTCCTTCATTTCTGACAGCGTTTCCAAACCACTCATTCCAGGCATATTTTCATCCAGAAAAATAATATCAAAATTGTTTTCTTCAAAAATTCCAATGGCGTCAAGTCCGTTGTTACAGGTCGTAACCTCGTAATTTTTCTTTTCCAGAAATAATATATGTGGTTTCAAAAGGTCGATTTCATCATCTACCCAAAGTATTTTTATTTTATCCATAAGTTGTAGTAACAGGTGTTCGAAAGAACTAAATTAAAGTGGCAAATTACATTTTTTTGGAATTGCTATCTGCTAATGTTATTATAATTTTTTAACATATTTACGTTATAATTTTTAAAATTACAATTCACTTTAATTCTGTTTTAAGTTAATTTTTTGGTGTACCTAATCGTTCGTAAACTCCGTCCGGGTCTGACTGTACGCTATATTTTAGATGAAATTTGAGCTATATAATACATGTGTTTGGTATTGTTTTCGCCTAATCTAATGGCAAATTTATCATTTAAAACCAGCACACCACTTACCGTGTTATCTAAAAACTCCTTCGTGACAGGCTTTTTTAACCTAGATTCGTTGTGAATAGGTTTGATATCCATAATAAATTGATTAAATTTCGGAATTGATTAGTCAATCGGAGCGGTACATTAGGCTCGTATTGCTAAAAAATTGAAACTGATGGTTATACAATTGAATGTGATATTCTGTTGTACGATACTCCATTCATGTTGTGTATCGCTTACTCTGTTATTTCTTTTATTTTTAAGAGAAAATATTTTAAAAACAGAATCTAAGCCGTTAAAAAAAAGACTAATGAAAGAAGTTACAGATATTTTAAAAGCCTATTCAACAGCCAAAGCGAGTGGAAAAAAAACAGCATTGGCAACAGTGGTCAAAGTAGAAGGCTCTTCTTACCGTCAGCCGGGCGCACGCATGCTTGTAACAGAAGACGGTATTTTGACCGGTGCTATTAGCGGCGGATGCCTTGAAGGCGATGCCTTGCGAAAAGCACTGCTGGCCATACACCAAAAACAAAATAAGCTAATTACCTACGATACCAGTGATGAAAGCGATTCTGATTTTGGAGTGCAATTAGGATGCAACGGAATTGTCCATATTCTTTTTGAATACATCGATGAATGTGCAGTATGTAATCCGATTTACTTGTTGGAACAATCGGTAGCAGAACGCAAAGAAGCCGTGGTTTTGACCTTGTTTTCCTTGGAGCGGAATACTGTACAAATAGGGACTGTATTAGTGTACCGAGAAGATCTGGTGATTAGTCAAAGAACTGATTTAAAGGCATTGCATGTAGCTTTCAAGGAAGTACTTTATAGCAAATCATCGATTATAAAAAAAATACAGCTAGAAGATCATGAACATGAAGCTTTAATCGAATACATCCCACTCCCAGTTTCGCTAGTACTTGCCGGTGCAGGAAATGATGCGCAACCATTAGTAAAAATGGCTAATTTATTAGGTTGGGAAGTACTTGTAGGTGACGGAAGAGCAACACATTCAACCGCAAAACGTTTTCCAGAAGCCAAGCAAATACTTGTAACCAAGCCACTGCAATTAGTAGAAAACAGCAGCATTGACTCCCGGACTTTCTTTGTCCTGATGACGCATAACTACAAATATGATCTGGAAGTTTTAAAATTGCTTTTGGAAACTGATTGTATTTACATCGGAATATTAGGTCCAAAGACAAAACTGAACCGCATGTTTGATGATTTGAGCGCCGAAGGAATTGTGGTAACTAAAGCACAGCTGGATCGAATCTATGGTCCGATAGGCCTTGATATTGGTGCGGAAACATCAGAAGAAATAGCGCTTTCTGTTGTAGCAGAAATAAAAGCAGTGATGGAAGGAAAAACGGCGAACTCGCTCAAACACAAAAAAAATAAAATACATCCTGCTACGAATGGGATTAAAAATACTTGATTATGATAAAAGACACATTCGGACGCGTTCACGACTATCTCAGGATTTCACTGACTGATAATTGCAATCTACGCTGTTTTTATTGCATGCCAGAAGAAAATTATGCCTTTGCACCAGCCTCTAAATTAATGCAGGTTGAAGAGATCGAAACCATCGCCAAATTATTCGTGGCCAATGGCGTAAAAAAAATTCGCCTGACCGGAGGCGAACCTTTGGTACGAAAAGACGCTCCACGGATTATAGAATCTTTGGGAAAATTAGGAGTTGAACTCGCTATTACTACCAATGGCGTGCGGATAAATGAAATGCTAGACGAGCTTTTAGCGGCAAATATTAAGGCGATAAATATCAGCTTAGATACTTTGCAAGCCGATAAATTTTTGAAAATTACCCGAAGAGATTTGTATCATCGTGTCAGAAGTAATATCGAATTGCTGTTGCAGCACGGGATTCGTGTGAAAATAAATGTGGTTGTGATGAAAGGCCTCAACGAGAACGAAATTCTGGATTTTATAGCACTGACCCAACACAATACAATCGAAGTACGGTTTATCGAATTCATGCCTTTCAGTGGTAATAACTGGACGAGTAACCAGGTTTTTACCCTGCAAGAGATTTTGTTGAAAGTCGCTTCAAAATATGATGTCCTTCCGGTGCAGCCCGAACCCAACGATACCTCAAAAAAATATATGATTCCGGGTCATGTGGGTTCCTTTGCTGTAATTAGTACAATGAGTTCTCCTTTTTGTGAAACTTGCAACCGCATGCGACTGACGGCTGATGGAAAATTAAAAAATTGCTTATTCTCTAAAGAGGAAACCGATTTGCTTGGCGCTTTACGTGCCGGTCAAGAAATTTTGCCTTTGATAGAAGACACTATTATGGCTAAGGCCAAAGCTTTAGGAGGTCAATTTAGTGGCGTTTTTGAAGATATAGATGCCAGTAAACTTAAAAATAGAAGTATGATTACAATAGGCGGCTGATGGAAAATAAAACAGGAATAGTACTATTGGCAGCGGGGAGTTCCTCGCGCTTGGGTCGGCCCAAACAGTTACTTGAATTTAATGGTAAAACCTTACTTTTTCATACTGTAGAACAAATACTCGAAGTAAGCACTAAAGCGATTGTTGTAATGGGTTCAAAGAACACCGCTATTGAAAAAGAAGTTAATTCGGTTTTAATTTGCCGAAATCCTGATTGGCAAAAAGGCATGGGGTCTTCGATAAGCAAAGGCTTGGAGGAGTTGCTGCTTGTTAATTTAGACATTGAGCACTGCATTTTGGCCGTTTGTGACCAGCCTCATATTGATGCTGCTGTTTTCCGCAGTTTAATTGAAAAGCATAAAAAAACCGGAAAAGGTATTATTGCCTCTAGTTATGCCAATACGATGGGAACTCCCGTTTTGTTCAGCAGAAAATACTTTACTGAGCTAATGCAGCTTTCTGGTAATGCCGGAGCCCGAAAAATGATTGAAAAATACAAAAAAGATGTGGCCAGCATTCCCTTTGAAAAAGGGGCTGTTGATATCGACACTATAGAAGATTACGAACAACTGATCCATCCCAAATGATTTCTGTAAAAGAAGCAAAACAACTAATTATGGGCGCAGCTTTGACAAAAAAAAGTGAGCTCGTCGCACTCCAATATGCTCATGGACAAGTGACCGCAAGAGACATTCGAGCCATGATAGACATTCCAAATTTTCATCAATCTTCCATGGATGGTTATGCTATCAAATATGAAGATAAGGACAGTCTTCTTACCATTATAGGAGAAATGGCGGCTGGTACGAGTAGACAACTGGTACTTAATAAAGGTGAGGCTACGAGAATATTTACCGGCGCTCCTTTGCCGGAGGGAGCTGATACCGTAGTAATGCAAGAACGGATATGCCTTGAAAACGGAAAACTACTAGTTGAAGACCAGACACTTTTGAAAGGAGCAAATGTAAGACTAAAAGGAGCAGAGGTTGAAAGCGGAGTCATTGCCATGGCGGCTGAAACTTATCTTTCCCCGGCAGCAGTAGGCTTTCTAGCCGGAATAGGCTGTGCGGAAGTTTGGGTATATTCACCTCCAAAAGTGGCTATTATCCTTACCGGAAATGAATTGCAAGAACCAGGTAGGCCTTTAGATTTTGGTCAGGTTTATGAAGCCAATTCCGTTCAGTTAAAAGCAGTTTTAAATAAAATTGGCGTCAGAGATATTACAGTACAAACTGCTGAAGATCAGATTGAAGTATTACAGGACGTTTTGCAAAAAGCGCTTGACACTCATGATATTGTTCTTTTGAACGGTGGCGTTAGTGTGGGCGATTATGATTTTGTGCCTCTTGTGGCGCAGCGGTGTGGTGTCGAGCAACAATTTCACAAAATCAAGCAGAAGCCCGGGAAGCCTTTGTTTTTTGGAACAAAAAAAGACAAATTGATTTTTGGACTTCCTGGAAATCCTTCGTCTTCGCTGACTTGTTTTTACGAGTATGTGTTACCAGTACTTGAAAATCGTATGGGCTTGACTAATAGCTTGACGGAAATTACCGCTAGGGTTACACATGATTATCCTAAAGCTTCGGGATTAACACATTTTCTAAAGGCCTCGTATAGCAATGGAACAGTAACTCCCTTGCATGCACAAGAATCTTTCCGTTTGCACTCTTTTGCTCAGGCGAATTGCTTTATTGTTTTGCCGGAAGAATCAAAAGGTTGCCTAGCCGGAGAAGAAGTTGCCGTTCATCTCCTGCCTGGATAATACTTGTTTCAAAAAAAACAATATTTTTACTATATATCCCTAACTCATTAAATGAATGTCTATAGAAGTATTTTACATAATTCTTTTTTTTGTTGCTTTCTTATATGCTTCGGTCGGTCATGGTGGTGCCAGTGGCTATCTGGCGCTAATGGCACTTTATGGTATTGCTCCTGAAGAAATGAAACCGACTGCTTTAGTGCTCAATCTTTTCGTTTCTATAACTTCTTTTTCACACTATTATCGCGGTGGGTTTTTCTCAAAGAAAATATTTATTCCAATTGCAGCAATGTCGATTCCCATGGCCTTTATTGGCGGAATGATTACCGTTGAAGAAACGGTTTACAAGCGAATTTTGGGAGTGTTATTGCTTTTTCCTATTCTTCGTTTTTTCTTTTTCAAAAATGTAGAAGATTGTCAATTGAGGCCCCATACTGTTTCCGTAGCAATTATTAGTGGAGGAATCGTGGGCTTGCTGTCGGGAATGATTGGTATTGGAGGAGGTATTTTGCTTTCACCCCTTTTATTACTGTTGCAATGGACCAATCAAAAACAGACTGCGGCCATAAGTGCGGCATTCATATTTGTGAATTCTCTAGCGGGGCTAGGTGGTATGCTCACACGAGGTATTACATTCACGGGAGATATGGCTCTGTTTGTTGGTGTAGCTTTGGTCGGAGGATTTTTGGGTGCTTATTTAGGTTCTAAGAAATTTAATGCTACTATTCTGAAATATGTACTGGCTGTAGTTTTGCTGTTGGCTTCCTATAAATTAGTGTTTTCAAAAGCTTAGTTATATGTAAATTAGGAGTAATTATATTCTTAATAGGTTTAAGTATAGATATAGGATTTTTAAAATTAATTTTGCTTAAATTCAGACACTAGTATTAATGATGATTTATGGCTCATAAATGTTTGATAATTCAGAATCACAACGCGTAATTAAAAAAATATTCAGAACGTTTAGCGGAATTTTGCATTAAGATGTTTTGGATAAAGATAGATTTATTGTAATTTCCCCAAACGCCCGTATTTGAAAAAATCATGAAAAATAAGGCTTTGCAAATATTATCTACATATGAAAATTAAAATTATAGCATTTGGTTCGATTGCAGCGATTATGGGAAAAGAAATTTGCCTGCACGCTACTGACATCGTGTCTATGAAAGAAGCTTTAGAGCAACTTTTTCCAGAATTGTCGGATCGTAAATATGCGGTAGCAGTCAACATGAAATTAGCAGGAACAAATGTTTTATTTGGTCAAAATGATACGGTAGCACTTATGCCACCTTATTCAGGAGGATAATATGGAAAATTATAACGCCCGATATTCCCGCCATTATTCACTTCAAGATTTTGGAACTAAAGGACAGCAAAAACTGGAGAAAGCCAAGGTGCTTGTGATAGGAGCAGGTGGTTTAGGATGTCCCGTCTTGCAGTATCTTGTTGCCTCTGGGATTGGTACCATTGGCATTGTAGATCATGATATCATATCCTTAAGCAACCTGCAACGACAGGTTTTATACACGACGGATGACATTGGTAAAGACAAAGCCACAGTTGCATGCAAAAGACTACTAAGCCTCAATCCTGAAATTAGTATTACGGGCTATGCCATTGCACTTAGTTCTAAAAATGCAATAAAACTCATCCGTGCCTATGATATTATAGTGGATTGCACTGATAATTTTGCATCCCGCTATTTGATAAACGATGCCTGTGTCTTGTTAGAGAAGCCTTTGGTTTTTGGTGCTATTTATCAATATGAAGGGCAAGTGGCTGTTTTTAATATTGAAGATGAAAATAAGAACAAGACGAACTACCGCCATTTGTTTCCTAAACCTCCAAAACCGGATGAAGTTCAAAATTGCAATGAAGCGGGTGTTTTAGGCGTTTTACCCGGGATCATCGGGTTGATGCAGGCTGGGGAGGTGATTAAATTACTTACAGGAATAGGGGAGGTATTGGTTAATAGACTCCTTACATTCAGTTTGCTTAATTATGAACTGTATGTCATTGAAATTAATATGGAAGTTTCCGTTTCTGATTTGATACCAAAAGATGAAATAACATTCGAAGCCACAGAATATAACTTGCTCTGCGGACTCGCAAGTACCGAAATTGAAACCCTTTCTGTTATTGATTTTTTAGACCAAGTTTCCAATAACGATACTATTGTAATTGATGTCCGGGAAAAGGACGAGCTTCCAAAAGCTGATTTCAAATATTGTGCTCTTCCCTTATCCGGGCTGAGTGAAAAAATTCCAGAAATTAGTGAACGTACGATTCTATTATTCTGCCAAAGTGGAAAACGTAGCTTGATAGCAGGGGCACTTTTATTAGAAAAATTTGGAACTACCAAAAAAATAAGCCACTTAAAAGACGGCATCAATGCATTAAAAGAACTTAAATAATGATCAAAAAAATCAAAAATATTTTCATTGAAGGAGCTATTCCTCCATTATTTATAGCAGATAGCATTGCAAAACATGCGACTAAAAAAAATATTGGAGCGCACAGTATTTTCCTGGGTCAGATTCGGGAAGATGTTGTTGATGGCAAAACAGTGAAAGCTATTGAATATAGTGCTTATGAAGCGATGGCGTTAGAAAAAATGCAGGAAATCAGGGAAGAGCTATTTTCTAAATATGAGTTGAGCTGTATGCATGTGCATCACAGTATTGGAGTGGTCAATGCGGGTGAAATATGCCTGTTTGTTTTCACTTCTTCTAAGCACAGAAACATTGCCATGGAAGCCTGTAATGAAATTGTAGAACACGTAAAAGCAGAACTTCAGATTTGGGGAAAAGAAATTTTTAATGACCAATCCCATCAGTGGAAAATAAATAGCTGAATTTAATTTTCGTACTTGGATTAAATCCGATTTAGAACATACTATTTTATGACTTTAATAGCCGTGTTAATTCGGAAACGGTAGCAATTGTCAATTCAATTTCTGCTAAAGTGGTGAATTTTCCTAAGCTAAATCGGATCGAAGATAAGGCATTTTCATTTGTAAGACCCAATGCTTTCAAGACATGTGAAGGTTCTGATGTAACAGCCGAACAGGCCGAACCATTAGAAACGGAAATATTTTGCAAAGCAAGAATAAGATTTTCAGAATTCACGCCTCGAAAGCAAATATTGGTCGTATTGTAAAGACGATTTGTTTGCGAACCATTGACAAAAGATGCGGGTATTTTCAATAGTTCCCTTTCAAGTAAGTCTCGCATTATTGTTATCCTATCTCTGTCCTTTTCCATTTCTAAGCTTGCAATTTCGCAGGCTTTGCCAAGTCCGATGATTCCCGGAACATTTAAAGTACCGCTTCGTTTGCTGTTTTGCTGACCACCTCCAGTGATTTGACCCGTTAATTTTGCTTTTATTTTTTTGGAAACAAATAATGCACCGATGCCTTTTGGTCCATAAAATTTATGTGCAGAAAGAGACAGAAGGTCAATGCCTAAATCAACGACATTAATTGGAATTTTTCCTATAGCCTGAGTGGCATCGCACAGGAAATAGGCTTCTTTAGATTTAGCAATTTCCCCGATTTTTTTAATATCCTGGAGTGTCCCCGTTTCGTTATTTGCCATCATGACAATTACTAGTGCAGTTTCTTCGGTCACGGATGCTGTAAGAAGGTCTAGGTCTAAAATACCATCCTTATTGACGCCTAAATAGCTGATTTTGTATCCGATGGTTTCTAGGTGAAGGCAAGTATCCAAAACGGCTTCGTGCTCTGTAATTACAGTAACAATATGTTTGCGTTTTTCGTTTGCAAGTCCTTTGATTGCAAGATTTATTGCTTCTGTTGCACCTGAGGTAAAAATAATGTCGTTTGGTTTTGCTTGAATTAGTTCCGCTGTTTGCCATCTGGCCTGTTCGACTGCTTCTTTCACCGTTAATCCAGCCAGGTGGCTACTGTTTGCATTGGCATAAAAATTAGTGAAATAGGGAAGCATGGCATCAAGCACCCGATCGTCAATACGCGTTGTTGCATTATTATCTAAATAGATTTTTTCTTGGATAAGTGTCATTTAAACTAGTATTGTAAAGTAGGTTTTATGCTTATTTAGTTCTTTTGTGAGTTTTTAAGAATCTGCTTTTGCGGAGCATAGGAATTAAAAAAGAGCTTGTAATTGCTATCACCCTTAAAGGTAAAAAATTTAGCCAGAATCATTTTGAAGTTTTAACGATTCTGGCTAAAAAAATAGGGCATTATACCGTTGCCAGACTAAATGGTAATTTTCGTATTCTTTTGCCTGTCAGGTCAAAAATGGCATTTGTCAACGCTGGTGCAAAAGGAGGAAGACCGGGTTCTCCAACTCCGCCTGCATCTTCTTCATTGTCTATAATATACACTTCTATTTGTGGAATATCCGTAATACGAGGCATTGGGTAATCATAAAAATTATTTTGTTCTACTATACCATCCTTAAATGTTATTTCATGTATTGTTGCCGCACCCAGACCCATGACGATGGAACCTTCAACCTGCGCGCGAATAATATCCGGATTTACATACCAGCCACAATCTATGACGGCCCAAACATTATCTATTTTTACACCTCCAGAGGCGTTTTTTGAAACTTTTACAATGTGTCCTACCGTTGATTTGAAACATTCAGTGATGGCTACACCATAGCCTTCATTTTTACTTCTTTTTTTCCAGCCGGAGACTTCTTCCATTTTGTCAATTAGTTTTTGGCATCTCTCATCCTGTAGATGAGCTCTTCTAAAATCCAGCGGATCCGCGCCAGCTTCTACAGCCATTTCATCCATAAAACTTTCAAACGCAAATCCGTTTGTAGAAGCATACACTGAACGCCACCACATTGTTGGTAGTGGTGTTTCAAAGGGAACATCTGAAATGCTTAAATTTTTGATACTCGCATAATAGGGTTCAAGGAATCCTTCGCTGGTACTATCATTAGGAACGTCTTTCTTTCCTCCACTCCAGTGGTCGTTATTTTGGCCTGCCATTCTAAATTTAAGCGCTTCAATTTTCCCGCCTTTTACTACACCTTCACAACGATAAGAGATTCCTGGTCGGTAAGGGCCCTGCTTAAGGTCATCCTCTCGTGTCCAAACTACCTGAACCGGAGCTCCAATTTCTTTTGAAATCAATACCGCTTCATGAGGATAATCGGTAAAGGCTTTTCTTCCAAAACCACCACCGAGGAAAGTCATATTTACAATTACCTTTTCTTTTGCAATTCCCATTTGGGTGCTTATAAAATCCTGAACCCATCCAGGTGCTTGAATCGGACCCCAAATTTCTACAGTATCTCCTTGGAAATTGGCAATACAATTCAGCGGTTCCATACAGCTATGGGATTGGTATGGGGTCTGGTAGATTACATCCAGTTTCTTATTTGATTTTTCTATGATTGCAGTAGGATCACCTTGAGATTTAAGAGGCAATCCTTCCTTCGTTTTTATAAATTCTTCCTGGCGTTTGAATATTTCGGGACTGTTTACATGTTCAAATCCAGTATCATCCCATTCAACTATTAAAGCCTTTTTCCCCTGCATCGCTGCCCAAGTCGAATCAGCCACAACGGCGACTCCTTCCCGAATGGTATTGTGGACCATCATTTTTACCACAAAAATCTGTTTTACCCCTGGTATTTTTTTTGCCACGGAATCATCAAAACTTTTTACTGTTCCACGAAGTCTTGGATTTCGTTCTACGGCTGCATAGAGCATGCCTGGAATCTTTTTATCGAGGCCAAAAATAGCAGTCCCATTTGTTTTCATGGGCGTATCCAAACGGTGTAATGGCTGGCGGATAAGCTTATATTCGGATATTTTTTTGAGTTTAGGATTTTTAGGAGCTTCTAATTTTGAAGCTTGGGTTGCCAGTTCACCATAGTGTTTCTTTTTGCCAGAAGGCCTGTGAATAACATGTCCTGCTTCGGCATAGCAATCGTCAACGGATACATTCCATTGGAGCGCAGCTGCGGCAATCAGCATTTCACGTGCCGTGGCGCTCAATTTTAGTAATTTTTTGTACGCGGATCTTATGGTTGAGCTACCACCAGTAATCTGGTTTCCGTATTTTTTTTCATTTCCTTGGGCAAATACTACGTCTATATCTTTTAAATTCACTTCTAGTTCTTCGGCTATAATTTGCGGAATGGAATGATAGGCACCCTGACCCATTTCGGCACGGTGACTAACTATGGTTACTTTTCCGGAGGTATTGATGAGTATCCAGGCGCACATTTCAATATCAGCTGCTGTTAAATCGGATGGTTTTATTAAAGTTGGAACTGTATCGCCGGGTAAATAAAACCCCATACAAAGAGCAGCCCCACCCAAACCAGTAAGTTTGAGAAAGCTTCGTCTTGTATTTACTAAATTGTTTTTTGAATCCATCATACTTTAGAAATTATTTATTTTACAATACTCTGGTTTAGAAATTATTTGGCGGGAGCATATGCACCGTTATTTAGCCATGTCAGCCATTCTTTTTTAAACTCTGCATGGGTCAGTGGCGGTAGGCTGCGCCCTTCGCCCGGATTCCATCCTGCAAGAACAAAAGCATCATCAGCATGTTTTTTGAGTTTATTAATATCCATATGTCCGTTTTTAGATGGATCCATTAATTGTTTTGCCAGCTGGTGAGCTGTTCTGCCTTCAAAAACCATTTTCATATCAGCAGGTGGCAAGTGCCAGTCTGAATTTCCTGGTGGCGTATGTAATCCAGGTGTATTTTTAGTTTGGTGGCAATTTGTACATTTCATGGCATATAATCCTCTTCCGTCAATACCGCGTTTAGGAGCCATGACATGTAAATGACTGTCTTCTCCTTGTAAAGGAACGTCACCAATAGGGTGGCAGTTCACGCAACGGGGACTCATTAAAACTTTATAAACCTTTTGGAATGCTTTTACAGAGGCAATGCTGTCCTTGATGATTACAGTAGGATTAATATTTATATATTCACTTTCATTCTCCGGTTTTAGTGTCCAGCCCAATGCAACTACACTAACGAGCAAAAAAAAGAGAATAACAGCCGTTTTATTTTTTTGGAATGAAGCCATAGTAAATTGATTATTTTAAGAGAGGAATATCCTATAAAAAGTTGATTTAGTATATTGAAGTATCTTTTATCTTTTATCTTTTTCTTGTAATTGTGCGGCTAAATGAATGGCTTTTCTTACACGAGGATAGGTTCCGCATCGACAAATATTTCCTGACATCGCGTCATCAATATCCTTATCAGTCGGTTTTGGATTTTCTCTCAATAACACTGCAGCTGACATGATTTGGCCGGAATGGCAGTATCCGCATTGGGGTACATCCATTTCATTCCATGCCAGTTGCGCTGGATGGTCATTATGTAAAGACAAGCCTTCAATTGTGGTTATTTTTTTTCCTTCGGCCCTGCTGACTTTAGTTACGCAGGATCGAACTGCTTCTCCATCAAGATGCAACACGCATGCTCCGCACTGTGCAACACCACAACCAAATTTTGTTCCAGTCAGGCCCAGTGTGTCCCTTACTACCCATAGTAGAGGCATGTCCGGACTTACATCAACTTGATAGGTTTTATTATTTACGTTTAATGTTATCATAAGTACTTGAAATTAGATTAAAGATCAATAGACAGTTTCCTGAAAATAGGTAAAAAAATATCTAATGTTTAAACTTACTAAAAAAAATAAAGGTTTTCTAATATTAACACTAAATTTAACGAAAAGTAAATACTGTATTATGATTCTCAACTCACTTTTACTATTGTAAAAATAGGGGTTGCATCTGACAATGAGATAATAAGTACATTTTTGAGGTCTATATTATGGTTTTATTCCTTAAAATTCTGATTTAAATGTGCAGTCCTAGTTATTACTTCGATAATTATATACTTTTACCCAACAACAGAGATTTATAATACTTTGAAAGGACGTAATTAAATACTAAAGCAAATTGAATAATGAAGTTTACAACAATCACTCTTGGAGACAATAAGATAGAAGTTTTTAATTCTTTTATGGCAAAAGAAACTATACTATTAAACGGAAAAATAGTTTCGGAGAAACGTTCTATAGCAGGAGGAACACATCATTTTAAAATAATTGAAAACGATCAAGAAGTAGCGTGCAAATTTATTTTGGGATATGGTGCTAACGGAGTGGTAATGAGTTTATATAAAGACAACAAACCAGTAATTGAGTCCCAAAGAAATATGTTCTTTGGATTCGTATTAATTACGCTTCTTACGTTTGGGTTTGTATTTTTTTATACTTTACTCTTTCACTGAGAAAGTCCACTACTTAAATATTGGAATCCGAATTAAAAGACAAAACCACTGCTTATACAATAAACAGTGGTTCTGGAACTAACAGAAATCAATTCTAATTAATCAAGTAAGTCTTATTGCCAGCCCCCACCAAGGGCTCTGTACAATTGAATTATGGCTTTGTATTGTTGGAATTTATTGTCTATCAAGCTTAATTCTGCATTCAAAGCATTGTCTTTTACAGTTAAAACTTCTAAATAATTCGCTAGTCCGTACGTCAATAATTCATCTGAATAATCAGTGGCTTTATTCAATGCAGCTACTTGTTTTCCCCTCACGGTGAGTTTGTAGGTTTCATTGTTGTATTGTGCCAATGCATCCGAAACTTCTTTTCCGGCGGTCAACAAAGACTGCTCAAACTGAAGATAGGCTTTTTCCTGATTTGCTTTTGCAATTTCAAATCTGGTTTTAATCTGTCTTTGATTAAAAATAGGTTGTGTCAACCCCGTAATTACATTAGCAAAAAGGGAATTAGCGCTAAACCATTCTTTCAAATCAATACTCTGAAGTCCTCCTGTTGCAGTAAGTTTTAACGTTGGATAAAAATTACTTTTAGCTACATTGGTTTGCTCAAAACTCGAAATAAAGTTGTATTCTGCTGCAATCACGTCAGGTCTGTTTCTTAGTAACGTAGCAGGTACACCAAGTGTAATGGTTGGTTGTAAGGATTGTGTTTCAAAAGTGCTTCTTTCAATTTTGGCAGAAGCTTCACCCATAAGAATGCTCATCGTGTTTTCAAGAATGATACTATTATTCTTTAAATCAGCAAGGATAATTTCGGTAGCATATTTTTGCGCTTCGGTTTGCTTCACACCAACTTCGGTAACATTTCCTGCCGCCTTTAATGCTACAATTGTTTCAATACTTTGATTTCTGTTAATCAAGGTTCGTTCTGTTAATTTTATTTGTGCGTCAACAGAAAGCAATTGATAATAGGTTGCGGCAAGGGTAGCAATTAATTGTGTTTTGACCACTTGATTCGCTGCTGTAGTTTGAAGATAGGCCGCATTTGCTGCGCGCTTGTTGCTTCGTATTTTTCCCCAAATGTCTGCTTCCCAAGAAAGATTCCCTGTAAACTGGTATTGATCCACATTAGTTGCACCACCACCACGGCTTATTAAGTTACCTAATTGACTGTTTTTAGAAAGCTCTTGATGCGTCCAGTCGGCACCTACAGAAAGTGTTGGAAAATACCCTGCTTTTCCCTGTCGCATGGTAGCCTCGGCAGCTTGGATATTTTGCATTGCAATTCTGATATCCAGGTTATTGTTTAACCCTTTTTTGATATACCCTTGCAAAAGAGGATCGGTAAAAACGAGATCCCAAGCAACATTAGCAAGTGAAGTGGTATCATTTGAAACAACTTCAGTTCTGTAAAGATTTTCGGTTTTTAATTCTGGTCTGTTATATTTTTTAGCAACAAAGCACGACTGCATTACAGTAGCGGTTATAACAACTACTGCTATTTTAATTAACTTATTCTTCATTTTCTTTATTTAAAAGTGCGACATCAGTTTCCTGATTTGTTATCGGAAGTGGTTTTGTAGAAATTTTTTCTTGTAAGGTTTGGAAAACGATAAACAATACCGGTATTACAAAAATACCAAAAATGGTTCCTATTAACATACCGCCAATTGCTCCAGTTCCAATAGCATTATTCCCAACAGCTCCAGCTCCTTTAGCTAACATCAAAGGCAATAATCCGAAAATAAATGCAAATGATGTCATCAATATAGGACGTAAACGAGCAACTGCACCATGAATAGCCGCTTGGGTGATACTCATTCCTTTTTTTCTGGAATCTACAGAAAACTCGACGATTAAAATGGCGTTCTTAGCGAGTAATCCAATAAGCATAATAAGTGTTATTTGTAGGTAAATATTATCACTCACATTGAAAAAATAAGCAAATAAGTATGCTCCTGCTAAACCAATTGGTAATGAAATTAGTACTGCAAAAGGCAACATATAACTCTCATATTGAGCGGCTAACAAGAAATATACAAAAACCAAACACAATAGGAAAATATACAATGTTTGACCGCCAGCACTTATTTCCTCTCGAGTCATTCCTGAAAACTCATAACCATAACCAATAGGTAAGGTTTGACTTGCTACTTCTTCAACTGCTTTAATGGCATCACCTGAGCTGAAACCTTCATTTGGAGCCCCTGTGACTTTTATAGAAGTGAATAAATTGAAACGTTCTATTGCCTGAGGGCCAAATACTTTTACTAAAGTCACAAATTGTGAAATAGGAGCCATCTGACCAGTATTATTTCTGACCAATACTTGATTTAACGATTCGGGATTACTTCTAAATTCGGGTTCAGATTGGTAAATTACACGAAATTGTTTTCCAAATTTGTTAAAATTAGAAGCATAAACGCCACCATAATATCCTTGCATAGTGCCTAAAACATCCGTGACAGTTAACCCTGATTTCTTTATGGTAGCAACATTCAAATCAATTCGGTATTGCGGATAATTTGGAGAAAAAGAGGTAGTTGCATATTTGATTTCGGGACGGCTATTTAAAGCTCCTAAAAATTTACTTTTTACTTCATCCAACTCCTCAATTGTTCCTCCTTTTTGATCTTGTAATTGAAATTCAAAACCATTGGTAAAACCAAAACCAACAAGTGTAGGACGAGCAAAATAGAGGACTTTTGCATCTTTAACAGAAGCCGTACGCTTAAACAATTCAGCTATTACTGCATTTATTTCCTGATTCGCATCTTTACGTTCAGCCCAAGTTTTTAATTTTACAATTACCATTCCGTAATTACTACCTGTACCACTTATTAAACTACGACCTGAAATACGAAGTACTTCTTTTATTTCAGGAATATCTTTTACTTTATTTTCAATTTGCAATAATACTTCCTCGGTTCTTTCTAATGAAGTGCCGGGCGGAAGAGAAACGTCAGAAAGAATTGCTCCTGTATCCTCACCCGGAACAAAAGCCTTTGGCGTAATATTTAATAATAAGATAAAAATCCCTGCAAAAATGGCAATTCCTAAAAAAGCCAACCATTTACGTTTTATAAAAAACTCAACAGATCTTTTATACTTAGCGGTTGTTGTTTCAAACCCAACATTGAATGCCGTATAAAAGCGTTCTGCAAAACCTTTTTTCTTTGAGTTTTTATCGTGTTCTTTCAAGAAAATGGCACACAAAGCAGGAGAAAGTGTTAGGGCGTTAATAGCTGATAATACAATTGCAACAGCCAAAGTTATTCCAAACTGCTTGTAGAAAACGCCCGCTGAACCACTAATAAAAGAAACAGGAATAAATACCGCCGACATGACAAGGGTAATAGAAATAATTGCACTACTAATATCTTGCATGGCACTATGAGCTGCTTTTTTGGGATCATGTTCCCCAGCTTCCATTTTGGCATGGACGGCTTCAACTACTACAATGGCATCATCGACCACAATTCCCACAGCCAATACCAAGGCAAAAAGAGTTAATAAATTAATGGTAAAGCCAAATAAACTTAGGAAAAAGAAAGTACCCACAATTGCAACAGGCACAGATATTGCTGGTATAAGGGTAGATCTCCAGTCTTGTAAGAAGATAAAAACCACAATAAAAACCAATAAAAAGGCTTCAATCAAAGTGTAGATCACTTTAGTGATAGATTCTTCTAAGAAGTCATTTGCATTAATTAAGGTGGCATATTTTACCCCTTTCGGGAAATTTACTTCCGCTTCATTTAACACTTTTAAAGAACCTTCAATTACTTCTTGTGCATTAGATCCTGCAGTTTGTGCAATAGCAATTGCAATAGATTTGTTTCCATTTGTGTACGCATTACTGGCGTAATTTACAGCCCCCAATTCAATTTTTGCAACATCCCCTAATTTAAGGATTTCTCCGTTTTGGGTTGAACGGATAATAATTTCTTCGAACTCTTTTACATCTTGCAGACGCCCTTTGTATTTTAATGTATATTGAAAAGATTGGTCACTACTTTCACCTAACTGACCGGGAGCGGCTTCAATATTCTGCTCAGCCAATAAAGCTGTAATATCCGAAGGAACAAGTCCATAAGCTCCCATTACATCTGGCTTAAGCCAAATACGCATCGAGTAGTCTTTTTGTCCAAAAATCATTGCTTCTCCAACTCCTGCTACACGTTTTATTTTTGGTAAAATATTGATGTTAGCATAATTTTGAAGGAAAGTATCATCATAATCCGGGTTGTCGCTGTATAAAGATAAAATCAAAATATTGTCGCTTTGTCTCTTTGAAGTTGTTACACCGGCTCTTGTAACTTCCTGAGGCAACAAAGGTGTAGCACGTGAAACACGATTTTGCACATTCACAGCTGCTAAATCTGGATTTGTACCTAATTTAAAGTAAATATTAATAGCTGCTGAACCGTCATTATTTGATGTAGAAGTCATGTAAGTCATGTCTTCAACACCGTTGATTTGTTCTTCTAATGGAATTACTACCGAGCTCATTACAACTTCGGCACTGGCGCCTTGATAGTTTGCTGCTACGGTTACCGTAGGTGGCGCTATTTCTGGATATTGTGAGACAGGGAGTGAGATTAACCCTAAAACTCCTAAAATTACGATGATAATAGAGATCACCGTTGACAATACCGGTCTGTCAATGAATTTTGAAAACATATTTTGTTATTTATTCAATAATTAGTTTCTGAATTACTTTTTTGTTGGATTGATGATAGTTTTAAAATCAATAATTTCAGCCTTAATGAGGGTTCCTTCAGTTACTATCCCCACTCCTTCAACAAGTATTTTATCGTTTACATTTAATCCGCTATCCACTACAAAAAATTGACCTCCAGGAATTGCGCGAACTTCAATTGGGATTGCTTGCACTTTGTTGTTTTTATCCACAACAAGTGCAATGCGTTTGTCTTGTAATTCTAATGTTGCATTTTGAGGAATGACAATAACATCCTCTAAATGTGTAGGGATTTGTATCGTTCCACTTTCTCCAGAACGCAACAATTTGTTTCCGTTTGTAAAACGTGCTCGTACATTAAACGATCCTGTTTGTGTGTTGGCTTGTCCGCTAAAGGTTTCAATTTTACCCTTTTGTTCATATTGCATCCCATTGCTTAAAATTAAATTTACCGCTTCCATTTTGTTTATTTTTTCTTGAAATGACTTTCCTGGAGTATTCATCATGATATCCAATTGTTCTTTTTCATTTACTGAAAAATAGGCATAAATCGTGCTCACATCCGAAATTCGGGTTAAAGGTTCAACAGTTTGGCTGCTTACATAACTTCCAAGTCTTAAAGGTAAAGTTCCTACAATTCCGTTAACAGGACTTTTTATAGTAGCATAATTAATTCTGGCAACGATACTTTGATACGTGCTTTTAGCACTAGCTAAATTTGCTTTAGCCGTTTCTAATTGCACATCACTGATGATGTCACGCTCTACCAAAGGGATTAAACGATTTACCTCCACTTGAGCAGCCGCAACTTTTGCTTTTGCAGCGCCAGCTTCCTGGGTTGCTGTTTGAGTCTCTAATTTAAAAAGCAATTGCCCTTTTTTAACTTCTTGTCCTTCTTGTACATATATTTTTTGAATATATCCATCTACTTTTGGACGAATATCTATATCGGTAACGCCTTCTAAACTCGCAGGATATTCAGCTAATAAAGTTGTATTAGAGGTTGCTATCTCAACCACTTTGTAGGACATAACAGAAGGAGCCGTTTGAGCCGTTTCTTTTTTGCAGGAGAGCAAGCTTATTGATAATAAAATTACACTTATAAAATATTTTTTTTTCATCTGGGACTATTTACTAAAATTGATTAATTATTATTTTACTATTGTTATTTTCTATTTCTTTGAATTTATGGATGGTTTTAATCAATAATTCTTCGACTTCTATTACATGTTTTTTGTATGCTTTTGTATTTTCCAGATTGCACTGCTCTTCAGGACATGAAATGTTTTTTTCACGGTACGCTTGCAATTTTTCGATTATTTGTTTTTCAAAATCAAGTATTTTTAGATAATTAGTCAGTCTTTCGCTAAATGGACTGGATTTGAAATATTTTTTTCGATCACCAGTTAACGTATAATAATTTATTTTGTCCATTTTTAGCAGCAGATTCAAGTTTGTAGAAATCGAACTTTTACTGGCGCCCAGTTTTTCAACTATTTCTTCAAAGGTTAATCCTTTTTTGCAGCCATCAATTATTAATAGTCCCAGAATTCTGGAGCCAAGCGGAGATAAATTATACAGTAACTCAAAATGAATTCCGAACATTTCTATAAGTTCTTCTCTTTCTTTAGGAATATTGTTCATAATTTTTTTGCAAAAGTACTATTTAGTTCGGCATTTACCGAACTAAGCGAACTTAAATCTATGTTAATTTATTTAACAAATTGTAGTTAATGAAGTTACTGCTTCTACAATAAAAATCTAAAGTTTATTCCTCATTTAGTTATAATTAGATTAAAAGTTAGTTGGTGAAAAAAAAATGCTTAATATTGAAAAGTGAACATTTATCCATATTTTATTAAACCAAATGAATTTTACTATGAAATCTAAAAACTTCAAGAACTCTTTATTAATGATTTCTTTATTCTCTGCAACAGCAGTTATGGCGCAACACAACTATGTGAACACTCCGCCAGAGGTTTCCCCAATGTCAATGAAACCAGAAATGACTGAAATTTGGGAACCAGAAGTAAAAGGTATTACCCCGGCTAAAACCCTTGGAAATGCGCCTTCGGATGCGATTATTTTATTTGACGGTAAAAATTTAGCACAATGGGTGAGCCAGAAAGATATAAATAAACCGGCAGGATGGAAAATTGTTGATCAAGATTACATGGAAGTTGTTCCGGGTACCGGAGCCATTCAAACTAAAATGGTTTTTGGGGATTGTCAACTGCACCTGGAATGGAGCGCGCCGGATGTTGTTTTAGATGGGGGACAGGCAAGAGGAAACAGTGGCGTATTTTTCCAAAACAGATATGAATTACAAATATTAGATTCCTATAATAATAGAACCTATAGTAATGGCCAGGCCGGAAGTATTTATAAAGATCATCCACCTTTAGTAAACGCCGTGAAAACACCATTAGAATGGAATGCTTATGATGTAATATATACGGCACCTCGCTTCAAAGCAGATGGTAAAATTGATGCTCCGGCAAGAATTACCGTGTTTTTAAATGGTGTTTTAGTCCAAAATAATACTACAATAAACGGGTTGACACTTTACATCGGTTTGCATAATTATCCCTCGGCTCATGGAGAGGATGTTATTTCGCTTCAGGATCATGATTCTAAAAATCAATTCCGAAATATTTGGATCAGAAAACTATAAAATTAAATACCAACGGAGTGCTAAAACGCTCCGTTTTTTTTAGCGCTACAACACAATTAGTACTGTTCTGTTTTTGAAATCTAAATTACTTATATTTGTTGACCTAAAAAAAACTTATAGTGAGTCAAATCAATAAGCTAAAAATATTCAATGATCCCATTTATGGGTTTATTACCATACCCAATGCCTTAATTTACGATTTAATACAGCATCCTTATTTTCAGCGTTTGCGCCGTATTTCCCAGATGGGCTTGTCGTATTTAGTATATCCTGGTGCCAATCATACCCGTTTTCATCATGCTTTAGGTTGTATGCATTTAATGCAAAAAGCGGTTGATGTATTGCGTTTTAAGGGAGTTTCAATATCTCCAGAAGAAGAAAATGCACTCTATATTGCCATTTTGTTACACGATGTAGGACATGGCCCTTTTTCGCATGCTATGGAAAGAAGTATCGTTGAGGATGTACATCATGAGGAAATTTCCTTATTGTTCATGAATCAGTTAAATGTGGAATTCAAGGGCCAGTTGAGTCTAGCCATTCAGGTTTTCAAGGGGGAATATGACCGGAAATTTATGCTGCAACTTATTTCGAGCCAATTGGATATGGATCGTATGGATTATTTGAAACGCGATAGTTTTTATTCGGGTGTTTCAGAAGGCAATGTCAATTCAGAACGATTGATCCAAATGATGAATGTTGCGGATGATGTTTTGGTTATTGAAGAAAAAGGAATTTATTCTGTTGAAAAATTCTTGATGTCCAGACGATTAATGTACTGGCAGGTTTATTTACACAAAACCAGTTTAGTGGCCGAGTTAATTTTGACGAAAGTCCTAAAAAGAGCTAAAGAATTGACATTAAAAGGAGTACAGTTGCCTTGCAGCAAGCCGTTGTTCTTTTTTATGGAAAATAAAGTTACGATGGACACATTTGATGCCGGGAGGTTAGATTTATTTGCACAATTAGATGATTTTGATATCATTAGTGCTTTGAAATCATGGCAGCAACAGGATGACTTTACGCTATCCTCCTTAAGTAAAATGATTGTAAACCGTGATTTATTAAAGATAAAATTAACGAGTGAAAAAGTCACTTTGGAAGAATTACAGCCGTTGAAAGAACGTTTTGCAGCAGAGCATCATATTTCTTTACAAGAAACAAACTATTTTATTTTTAGAGGAAAAATAAAAAATCAGGCTTACAGCAAACAGGCAGAACCCATACGGATTTTGAATAAAGACAAAACAATTGAAGACGTTGTGGATGCCTCTGATCAATTGAATTTGAAATCATTATCTAAATCCGTTACTAAATATTACATATGTTTTCCAAAACAACTGTTATAAATTCAGTATTTAAAACCTATTTTTTATATTTTTGTCGGGATGAAATTTACAGCAGAACAAATAGCAGGGATTTTAGAAGGTAAAGTTGTAGGAAATCCCATGGCAGAAGTTTCTAGATTATCAAAAATCGAAGAAGGCACTGAAGGATCACTAACTTTTTTGTCAAACCCCAAGTATCAGAATTATATTTATTCTACTAAAGCATCTGTAACAATTGTTAATGATACTTTTATAGCAGAGGCACCAATTACTACAACTTTGATTAAAGTGATTGATGCGTATTCCGCATTTTCTAAATTATTAGAATTTTACAATCAGGTAAAATTAAATAAAAGTGGGATAGAACAACCCTCTTTCCTTTCGGACAGCGTTAAATATGGAGAAAGTTTATATTTAGGGAGTTTTAGTTATGTAGGTCAAAATGTCGTTTTAGGAGAAAACGTAAAAATTTATCCCAATTGTTTTCTGGGTGATAATGTAGTAGTAGGGGATAATGTTATTCTATTTGCTGGTGCAAAAATTTATTCAGAGACCATAATAGGGAATAACTGTACGATACATTCCGGAGCTATAATAGGTTCAGATGGTTTTGGTTTTGCACCTAATCCAGACGGAACTTACACTAAAATCCCACAAATAGGAAATGTTATTATTGAAGACAATGTTGATATTGGGTCTTGTACTACAATAGATAGAGCCACAATGGGTTCAACTATTATACGAAAAGGCGTGAAGCTGGACAATCAAATTCAAATTGCGCACAATGTTGAAATTGGGGAGAATACGGTAATAGCGGCGCAAACCGGTGTTGCGGGTTCAACTAAAATTGGCAAAAACGGAATGATTGGTGGCCAAGTTGGAATTTCTGGACACCTAACCATTGGCAATAATGTACGAATTCAAGCGCAATGTGGTGTAGGAGGGAATATTAAAGATAATGAAATCTTACAAGGAAGTCCCGCATTTGGGTACAATGATTTTAGTAAATCGTACGTTCATTTCAAGAATTTACCCAAAATTGTTGCAGAAATCGAAGAATTAAAAAAACAAATTTTAAACCAAAAAAATGGAAAAAATGGTTAAACAGAAGACCATCAAAACAGAAATCTCTCTAACTGGAGTTGGATTACACACAGGTAAAGAAGTAAAAATGACTTTTAAACCTGCTCCAGTCAATAATGGTTTTACTTTTGTTCGAGTAGATCTAGAGGGACAACCTATTGTGGAAGCTGATGCAAATTATGTAGTAAATACACAAAGAGGAACCAATTTAGAAAAGTTAGGGGTAAAAATTCAAACACCAGAACATGTTTTAGCGGCATTGACGGGTTGTGACTTAGATAATGTCATCATAGAATTGAATGCTTCTGAACTACCAATAATGGATGGCTCCTCTAAATTCTTTGTTGAAGCTCTTGAAAAAGCGGGTATCGAAGAACAAAGTGCAAAAAGGAATGTATATATAGTAAAAGAAGTTATTTCATTTACTGATGAAGCCACAGGCAGCGAA
The DNA here is from genome assembly GCF_003970355.1 of Flavobacterium bomense. Lineage (NCBI taxonomy): Bacteria > Pseudomonadati > Bacteroidota > Flavobacteriia > Flavobacteriales > Flavobacteriaceae > Flavobacterium > Flavobacterium bomense. The sequence continues at coordinate 114,421 of NZ_RYDJ01000002.1, forward strand.
ATTTTAGTGATGCCAAGTGATTATTACTGTGTTACGGCAATGGTTGATTTTGGAACTAAAATTTTAGGGACTCAAAATGCGACTATGAAAAATATTTCTGATTTCAAAACGGAGATATCTGAGTCAAGAACCTTCAGTTTCTTGCATGAATTAGAATCTCTTTTAGAGAACGGTTTAATAAAAGGAGGTGATTTAAATAATGCTATTGTGTATGTTGATAAAGAAATATCAGCCACTACAATGGAAAGTTTAAAACTCGCTTTTGGAAAAGAGCAAATAACGGTTAAACCAAATGGTATTTTAGACAATCTGACTTTACATTATCCGAATGAAGCGGCAAGACACAAACTACTTGATGTAATAGGTGATTTAGCTTTAATTGGAACTAAAATACAAGGTAAGGTAATAGCTAACAAACCAGGACATTTTGTCAATACACAATTTGCGAAGAAAATGGCTAAAATCATAAAAATTGAACAACGAAATTATGTTCCTGTTTTTGATTTACATCAGGAACCACTGATGGACATTCATAAAATCATGGCAGTTCTGCCTCATAGACCCCCATTTTTATTGATTGACAGAATTATCGAAATGTCAGAAACTCATGTGGTGGGAATGAAAAATGTAACCATGAACGAAAACTTTTTTGTAGGTCATTTTCCTGAAGCTCCGGTTATGCCAGGTGTTTTAATTGTGGAGGCCATGGCGCAAACAGGAGGGATTCTTGTTTTAAGCACGGTTCCGGATCCGGAGAACTATTTGACTTATTTTATGAAAATAGATAATGTTAAATTTAAACACAAAGTATTACCAGGCGATACTTTGATTTTTAAATGCGATTTAATTACGCCAATCCGACGAGGTATTTGTCATATGCAAGCAAATGCGTATGCAAATGGAAAACTGGTTGCTGAAGCAGAATTGATGGCCCAAATTGCTAAGAAACAGTAATTTTTTTGTTGATTTGGTTAATCGTGTATTCGGTTAATCGATTAAACAGTTAAACGATTAAACAAAGAATATGAATCAACCACTAGCATATGTTCATCCCGGCGCTAAAATCGCCAAGAATGTTGTCATTGAACCGTTTACAACCATCCATAATAATGTAGTTATTGGGGATGGCACTTGGATAGGATCTAACGTTACCATAATGGAAGGCGCAAGAATAGGAAAAAATTGTAATATATTCCCTGGTGCAGTAATTTCAGCAGTTCCACAGGATTTAAAATTTGGCGGAGAAGATTCTTTAGCAATTATTGGAGATAATTGTACCATAAGAGAATGTGTGACCATCAATAGGGGAACAATAGCCTCCGGACAGACTACCTTAGGTAATAATTGTTTGGTAATGGCAACGGCGCATATTGCCCACGATTGTCACATAGGTGATAATGCTATTATTGTAAACGGAGTCGCTCTGGCTGGTCATGTAACCGTTGGTAAATATGCCGTTATTGGAGGATTGGCTGCCATTCATCAATTTATCCATATTGGAGATCATGCCATGATTTCTGGTGGATCCTTAGTAAGAAAAGATGTTCCCCCGTTTACCAAAGCCGCAAAAGAACCTTTGTCGTATGTAGGTATTAATTCTGTGGGATTAAGAAGACGTGGTTTTACAACAGAAAAAATCAGAGAAATTCAAGATATTTACAGAATTCTGTACCAAAAAAATTATAATACCACGCAAGCTTTGGGTATTATTGAAGCTGAAATGGAGGCCACGCCAGAAAGAGATGAAATCATTGATTTTATTCGAAACTCCTCAAGAGGTGTAATGAAAGGCTATTCAGGAAATTATTAAGAATCAACAAATCAACAAATAAAAATAAAAATGGCATCTACATCAGACATTAAAAACGGATTGTGTATTAAATACAACAACGATATCTACAAAATAATTGAATTTCTTCATGTAAAACCAGGAAAAGGACCAGCTTTCGTTAGAACTAAATTAAGAAGTTTAACAAACGGAAAAGTATTGGATAACACTTTTTCTGCGGGTCATAAAATTGAGGAAGTTCGAGTTGAAAATCATAAATTTCAATATTTGTATCCGGAAGGTGATGAATTCCATTTTATGAATACAGAAACCTTTGAGCAAATTTCCTTGAATAAAAATATTTTGGATTCCCCAGGATTATTAAAAGAAGGCGAAAATGTAATGGTAAGTATCAATACAGAGACTGATTTACCTCTTTCTGTAGATATGCCGGCATCTGTAATTCTTGAAGTGACTTATGCGGAACCAGGTATCAAAGGAAATACTGCTACAAATGCAACAAAATCAGCAACTGTTGAAACAGGAGCCACTGTAAATGTACCTTTGTTTATCAATGAAGGAGATAAAATTAAAATAGATACTGCATCAGGTTCTTATATGGAACGTGTAAAGGAGTAGTTTTTATAGGTTTTCAGTATCAGTAGATAATTCGAGTTGTAAAGAATTAAAACTGGTACTGAAAACTGAGACTAAAGAAATGAAAAAATGAAATTCCAAAAAGTATATACTTTAGAAGAAATTGCAACTATCATCGACTGTGAATATGTTGGTGATGCTAATTTTCCTATTTTGGGAATGAATGAAATTCATGTTGTCGAATCTGGTGATATTGTTTTTGTAGATCATCCTAAGTATTATGATAAAGCGTTAAACTCAGCGGCAACTATAGTTTTAATCAATAAAAATGTAGCTTGTCCTGATGGAAAAGCATTACTTATTTCTAATGATCCGTTTAGGGATTTCAACACATTAACAAAACACTTTAAACCTTTTCAGTATTCAAATGTTTCAATAGCTGCTTCAGCTTCAATAGGTGAAGGAACTGTAATACAGCCCAATACATTTATTGGAAATCATGTTGTCATTGGAGAAAATTGTGTGATACATTCTAATGTTTCTATTTATGATTATACCGTAATTGGTGATAATGTAATCATTCACGCAGGAACAATTTTGGGTGCCGATGCTTTTTATTATAAAAAACGTCCCGAAGGATACGATCAATTACTTTCCGGTGGAAGAGTGGTTATCAAAGACAATGTGGGAATTGGAGCGCTTTGTACAATTGACAAAGGTGTTACTGGCGATACTATTATTGGTGAAGGCACAAAAATTGACAATCAGGTGCATGTAGGTCATGACACCGTGATTGGGAAAAAATGTTTAATTGCTTCACAAACCGGAATTGCCGGATGCGTTATTATAGAAGATGAAGTTACAATATGGGGACAAGTAGGAACTACCAGCGGAATCACAATAGGAGCAAAGGCTGTTATTCTAGGACAAACCGGAGTTACAAAATCAGTAGAAGGAGGTAAATCCTATTTTGGAACGCCAATTGAGGAATCAAGAGAAAAATTGAAGCAACTGGCCAATATTAAAAAGATACCAGAAATTCTTACTAAACTAAAATAATATGTCTGCAAAAGAAATCGTTCAACAATTTTATAAATCAGATGCTTTAATCGACAGCGAAGTCATCAAAGATTATTTGCACCCGGAAGTAATAGTAGAATGGAATAGCAGCAAAGGATTCATTCAGTTGGATTATAATTCTTTATTAAATTTATCTAATGATTTAAGCAAAGCGTATGTTCGTTCTAAAGTTCGAATAAGCCATATTATTGGTGAAAATAATTTAATTTCCGTGCGCTATTCTCATTTTGTCAAAACAATTGAAAATCCTAGAGAAGAGATGTTATTAGCACATTTTATAGCTATTTGGGAAATAAAAGACAATAAATTATACAGAGGGTATCAAATGAGTCAATTATCCTAATTTAGTGTCAAAAAACTGAACACTGAACACTGATTACTGCTTACTATTTTATACTTTTGCATAACAATTTTAAAAACTACATAAAAAATATATCATGAGTGTTTTAGTTAATAAAGATTCCAAAATAATTGTTCAAGGTTTTACAGGAAGTGAAGGAACTTTCCATGCTTCTCAAATGATTGAGTACGGTACTAACGTTGTTGGTGGCGTAACTCCAGGAAAAGGAGGAACAACTCACTTAGACAGACCCGTTTTCAATACTGTAAAAGATGCTGTAGAACAAGCAGGAGCTGATACAACTATCATTTTTGTTCCACCGGCTTTTGCTGCTGATGCAATAATGGAAGCTGCAGATGCAGGTATAAAAGTAATTATTGCAATTACTGAAGGAATACCTGTGGCTGACATGATAAAAGCAAATAGTTACGTAAAAGAAAGAAATGCTCGTCTAATAGGACCTAACTGCCCAGGAATAATTACTCCGGGTGAAGCTAAAGTTGGTATTATGCCAGGTTTCGTTTTCAAAAAAGGAACTGTTGGTATTGTTTCTAAATCGGGAACATTAACCTATGAGGCAGCGGATCAAGTAGTTAAACAAGGATTAGGAATCACTACCGCTATTGGTATTGGTGGAGACCCAATCATTGGAACTACAACAAAAGAAGCTGTTGAATTATTAATGAACGATCCAGAAACAGAATGTATTGTAATGATAGGTGAAATTGGCGGGCAATTAGAAGCGGATGCAGCTCACTGGATCAAAGCTGATGGTAACCGTAAACCAGTTGTAGGATTCATTGCAGGAGTTACCGCTCCAGTAGGACGCACAATGGGACATGCAGGTGCAATCGTAGGTGGATCTGACGATACTGCTGAAGCAAAAAAGCAAATCATGCGAGAATGTGGTATTCACGTAGTAGATTCTCCAGCGGAAATTGGTAAAAAAGTAAAAGAAGTTTTAGGTTAATCTAAACTCTAATTAAATATTTTAAAAGCCTCACATTTTGTGGGGCTTTTTTATTATAAATTCAATTAAAGAAATATCTTTGCACTTTATTAAATAAATCTGTTTTTCAGATGTAATCCTAATAAAAGTAAACATAAACGAATGGTTTCTAATGGACTTCACGATTTTGTGGGGTATTTTTTTGCTAAAGCCAATTCAAATTAAAATAAAAAAAATGTATAAAGAGTTAAAAAAATTCAAAGTTACCAATCAGTTTTCATTCACTACAGAAGATAGTTTAGCCGAAGTTTGTAATGCTTCAGAAGGATCTGGAATATTTTTAGTATATGCCGTAGCAGAAGAGAAAGAGTTGATTATGGTGGGTTCTACCGGAACTGTCCAAAATAACGGAACTTTGAAAATTAAAAACGGTGGTCTAAAAGAAAAAATTGTTGAAGGACACCAATTTGCTAAAACAGGAAGAAAATATTCTTGGCCAGCGCAAATGAAAATTGAAGAGATCAGCACGCTAGAAGTGGTTTGGTATGAGACATTCAACGATAAAACTAAAGTGATTCCAACATTCGTAGAAGGACAAGTTTTACAAAACTTTCTAGACGAAAATGGAAGATTACCAAAATGGAATGTAGCTTTTTAATACAATCCGTTTTTTTAAATAATTTAAAAGCTCCTATTTGGGGCTTTTTTTATTTAAATGGTGTCGACCATTTTGTATCTACATATACATTAGTTCCTGATAATGTTTGAATAAAAGCGACAAGAGCATTAACTTCGGGAGCAGTAAGATTTAATTTTTGCCCAAAACCATTTGGCGCTAATCTTGGATCCAAATTTGTATTTCCGGGAGCTAAATTGATACTTCCATAATGCCCAATAACATTTTGTAGTGTTGTTAAATTTCCCGTATGCATAAATAAACCATTAGAACTTCCGTTTGGTTTTACCAGATCTCTCAATGAAGGTGCTCTTGTGTTTGTGATGTCAATTCCCGTGGCGTTTAAAATACCTATAATACCATTGTTTTTTGTATTGGGATCAATGTCAAATTCAGGTGCGGCATGGCAAACTGCACATCCTACTCCTCCAGAAGTTCTGTTTCCGGTTGCGTCAAAAACCGGAGGCGCCAGGAACAAATTTTTACCTTGATTTTCTTGTGTCGTAAAGTTGGTGAAGGGTTGGCCGTCGTTTGCAACTAATACCCTTCCAGCATCATATTTAGAATCAAAGGATTGGATACTTCTAATAAATTGCGCCAAAGCCAGCTGAATCTTGCTTTCAGTAATGATTTCAGAGCCATACGTATATTTAAACAATTCTTTGTAATACCCAATGTTTTGCAATTTTGAAATTAGTACTGTCAAGTTTGCATCACCTAAGGTTCCGCTAAAACCCATTTCAATGTGATTTTGAATAGGTTGTGTCGTTTGTAACTCTAATGTGGCTGCCCGTTCGTCCCAAAAAAACTTGTTTTCTCTTGAAAATCTAGAATTCACCAATCTCATAGAATGTCTGGTGGTCTTTCCGTTTATTCCGTCGCTGGCAATAGCCACATCTCCAAAAGCATTTGCTTGAATGTGGCAGGAAGAACAGGAAATTGTGTTATTTGAGGATAAGTTTTTATCATAAAATAGAACCCGACCTAATGTAGCTCCTTTGTCAGTTACTGGATTTCCTGCAGTGTTATCTTTAGTTATGTAAGAAGGGATAATTTGGTTAGCATAATTACTCAAATTATTTAAATCAATTTTACCAGGAAAAGTAGCAGTCACATTGGGATAGGAATCGGCAATCACAGTTGTTTCATTGCTTTCATTTTTGCTACAAGCTGTAAAAACGAGTAATCCTACAAAAAATAATAAGGAAGAGATCTTGTTCATATCAATTGGTTAAGTTAAAAAATGAAGTCGTTGATTCTATTTGGGTTTCTTGTATTTTAGATTGTTTTTTTACTTTTTTTTATAATTAGAGTCAATTTCAAATCTAGTAATTTTATTATGATTACATCTAAACATTTTGAAGCTTTAATCATGTCAAACAGTTTTACTTAGTTTTAGGACAATTTTTTTTATAAAAGGTTTAATTGAAGATGTATTTTTTTTTCAACCCACAATTATTGCTATATTTGACAAGTGTAAATTAGCCCTGATAGAAGTGGAAATCCTTTTTCTTGTCAGTTCGATTTCGCTTGAAAAGCGAGGAGGAGAACAAGAGAAAAAGATTGAAACGGATAGCAGGAATAGCTTCAAATAAATATTAAATTAATTTTAGAACATGAAATTACTAGAAGGAAAGGTTGTTATAATTACTGGCGCAAGCCGTGGAATTGGTAAAGGAATTGCAGAAGTTTTTGCTAAAAATGGGGCAAATGTTGCTTTTACGTACAGTTCATCTGTTGAATCAGCTTTGGCTCTTGAAAATGAATTGAACGCTTTAGGGATTAAAGCCAAAGGATATCAATCGAATGCAGCTGATTTTAATGAAGCACAAACTCTTGTAGATGCGGTTTTAGCTGAATTCGGAACAGTCGATATTCTGATAAACAATGCCGGAATTACTAAAGACAACTTATTGATGCGAATGTCTGAAGGCGATTTTGATCAAGTTATTGATGTTAACTTGAAATCGGTTTTTAATATGACTAAAGCCATTCAACGTACTTTCTTGAAACAACGTTCAGGTTCAATTATCAATATGAGTTCAGTAGTAGGAGTGAAAGGAAATGCAGGACAAACGAATTATGCGGCTTCTAAAGCGGGAGTTATTGGTTTTTCTAAATCTGTAGCATTGGAATTAGGATCTCGTAACATTCGTTGTAATGTAATTGCTCCGGGATTTATAGAAACGGAAATGACCGCTAAGTTAAATGAAGATGTTGTAAAAGGATGGAGAGATGGAATTCCTTTGAAACGTGGCGGAACTACTGAAGATGTTGCTAATGCGTGTCTTTTCTTTGCTTCGGATATGAGTGCGTATGTAACGGGACAGGTTATGAATGTTTGCGGAGGAATGCTTACCTAAAATTTAATTAAAAGATTGTAAAATTCAAAGATTTAAAGATTTTTGAACTACGTAATTAATTTTTAATCATTAAATTCTTCAATCTTTTAATAAAGAATAAATGACAACAAACACGCTACTATTATTACTACTTTCGTTACTAATAGCTGGTGGTTTGTCATTTTTTCAATATATTTACAAAGCCAAAAACAAATCGAAAGTCGGTTGGTTTTTGGCTTTTTTGCGTTTTTTATCCATTTTTGGAATTTTAATGTTGTTGATTAATCCAATACTAACCAAAAATACCTTCGAAACGGTAAAAACACCCTTACCGATTGTTGTTGATAATTCCAGTTCTATTTCTTTTTTGAATGCCAATGAAAAAGCATTAGAATTGTATAAAAGAATACAATTAAACTCAGATTTGAAAGATAAATTCGATGTGCAAACGTATCAGTTTTCAGATGATTTTGAACCTACGGAAATTTTTGATTTTAAGGGAACTCAAACCAATATCGATGTTGTTGCCAAAAATCTAAAAAGCATTTATAAAAACACAGTATATCCAACAGTTTTAATCACAGATGGAAACCAAACTTCAGGGAATGATTACGTCTATAGTTTTGACCCCTTAAATAAAGTTTATCCGGTAATATTAGGCGACACAACAAAATTATTTGACTTAAAAATCAATCAACTGAACGTTAATAAATATGCTTTTCATAAGAATAAATTTCCTGTAGAAGTTTTTTTGCAGTATTCAGGAACCAAAAGTGTAACAGCTGATTTTGTTATTTCACAAGGGAATTCGGTATTCAGTACACAATCAATTACCTTATCACCATCCAAGAAGACAGCAACTGTACCCGTACTTTTGCCGGCTGATAAAATAGGATTACAGGTTTTTAAAGTTACGATTTCATCAAAAGAAAAAGAAAAAAACACATATAACAACACCAAGAATTTTGCAGTTGAAGTTATTGATCAAAAAACAAATATTGCCATAATTTCAGCTATAAATCATCCCGATTTAGGGGCTATGAAAAGAGCTATTGAATCGAATGTACAGCGTAAAGTAATAATTGTTAAACCAAATGAAATCAAAACATTACAAGATTATAATGTTTTGATTTTATACCAACCAACGACTGAATTTAAAACTATTTTTGAAAGTAATAAAGTTGCCGGAATTAATACATTTATTATTACTGGAAACAACACCGATTTCAATTTTTTGAATCAGCAACAGGATAATTTGAGCTTTAAAATGAGTGGACAAAAAGAAGAGTATTTGTCGGTTTTTAATAAACAGTTTAATTTGTTTGCTGCGGACAATATTGGGTTTGAAGATTTACCGCCTTTGCAAAACGCTTTTGGAACCGTAACTACAAAAGGAGTTGTGTCAGTTTTGCTTTCATCTAAAATCAGAACAATAGATACGAATGCGCCTTTACTGGTTTTTGCAGAAAATCAAGGCAGGCGAGCCACTTATCTTTTGGGTGAAAATAGTTGGAAATGGCGCTTGCAAACACATGTAAATAATCAATCTTTTGAAAAATATGACGTTTTCATGGATAAGATTATTCAATTTCTGGCTTCTAATAATTCTAAAAAATCATTGGTTGTTGAACATGAAAGTTTTTATAATTCCGGTGAAGCCATTGAAATAACGGCACAGTATTTCAATAAAAATTATGAGTTTGATGAAAAAGCCCGTTTGACTATAACGGTAAAAAATACCGAAACCAAGCAAACGAAAAATTACGATTTATTAAAAGGGAATAATTCCTATAAAGTCAATCTTGACGGATTGAAAGCCGGTTCTCATACTTTTACGGTAAAAGAATTAAATTCTAAAACGACGTATTCCAGTAGTTTTGAAATTCTTGATTTTGATATTGAAAAACAATTTGTTAATCCCGATGTGGAGAAATTGACGCAATTAGCTGGGCAAACACAAGGAAAAGCGTATTTTTCAGATCAAGTAGACGTATTGATTAAAACGCTTTTAGAAAATGAGGAATACAAGACGATACAAAAGAGTAGTGTTACCAAAACTCCTTTGATAAATTGGATGTGGTTATTGGTTTTAATTTCAATTTTACTGACAACCGAATGGTTTGTTCGAAAACACAACGGATTACTTTAATAAAATACAATTAAACAACATGGATTTTAGACTGAAAGTATTTTATACCGTTGCCAATCGTTTGAGTTTTACAAAAGCGGCAACCGAATTGTTTATTACACAACCTGCTATTTCCAAACACATTCAGGAATTAGAAGAGGACTATAAAATCAAACTGTTTGACAGAAATGGTTCTAAAATAGCATTGACAATTGCTGGTGAGGTATTATTGAAACACACCAAAAACATTTTTGAAGTATACCGCGAAATTAATTTTGACATGAGTACACTGATTAATCAACGTTCCGGATTGTTGCAATTAGGAGCCAGTACTACAATTTCTCAGTATATAATTCCGCCCCTTTTAGCTCGTTTCCATCAAAAATTGCAAGATGTAAAAGTAAGTTTACTCAACGGAAACACGGAACAAATAGAAAACGCTTTATTAAGAAAAGAAATTGAAATAGGAATTGTTGAAGGGCAATCCAAAAATAAATCTATTAAATATACCGAGTTTTTGAAAGACGAATTGGTTTTGGTCTGTAAGAGTTCCAATCCGTTAGTAAGTCGTGATGAAGTGACTCAGGATGATCTTAAAAAGATGCGTTTTTTAATGCGAGAACAAGGTTCAGGAACACTTGAAGTTATTGAACATGCGTTGAAACCATTTAAAATTAAAGTATCCGAACTACAAATTGAAATGCAATTGGGAAGTACAGAAAGTATAAAATCCTATTTAATGCACTCGGATTGTGTGGCATTTATATCGATTCATGCCATAAAAAAAGAACTTCAAAACAATGAATTGGCTATATTAGATATTGAAGACCTGATTATAGAACGATACTTTTATATTATTACGCTTCAAGGAAAAACAGATTCATTATCCGATTTGTTTATTCAGAATATTTCCAATCATTATAATTTAAAGTTATAGCAGATTATAATTTGCGATTGGCATAAATAGTTTTATCGTTCCACCTTTGTACTGTACTAATTCAACAACTTTACATTGGAAACGAATCAAAAAGCAATTCAGAAGGAATCTTTTATTTTTTTTAAAGTAAATGCCACATTGCAGCAACTCATTTTCGTTGCATTGCTTTTGTTTTGCACCACAATTTTTATTTCTCCACCAATTGCTTTGGTACTAGGATTGATTGTTGCCAACCTTTTTGGACATCCTTTTTTAGAATTGAATCATAAAGCCACTAATTATCTGTTGCAGTTTTCGGTAGTTGGTTTAGCATTTGGAATGAATGTTCACAGTGCGGTATCTGCAGGAAAAGAGGGTTTTTATTTTACAATTGCTTCTATTGTGAGCACTTTAATTTTAGGAACTTTTTTAGGAAAATGGTTTAAAACGGATACAAAAACATCACATTTAATTTCTTGTGGCACTGCAATTTGCGGAGGAAGTGCAATCGCTGCTATTGCTCCCGTAATCCAATCGAATGAAAAACAAACCTCAGTTGCTTTGGGAGTGATATTTATTCTGAATTCGGTAGCGCTGTTTTTATTTCCTGCAGTAGGTCATTGGCTGGATTTATCGCAAAAAGAGTTTGGATTATGGTGCGCTATTGCTATTCATGATACGAGTTCTGTAGTAGGAGCAGCGAGTAAATTTGGTCCTGAAGCCATGCAAATAGCCACAACAGTAAAATTAGCCCGTGCGTTGTGGATTATTCCTGTAGCATTGATTACCGCATTTATTTTCAAAAATAAATCTGGAAAAATAAAAATTCCTTATTTTATAGGATTGTTTATTTTGGCAATGATTGCCAATACCTATCTGCCAGAAATGAAGAGTGCAGGACCACATTTAGTTTCAGTTGCCAAAATAGGCCTGACGGTAACTTTGTTTTTAATTGGTGCCGGATTAAATAGGAATGTAGTGAAATCAGTGGGATTAAAACCGCTTGTGCAGGGAGTTTTGCTTTGGACATTCATTGCAGTTTCGACTTTAATTTTAATTATTTATTTAAAATAGTTTTATGACGGAAGGTTTTTCGTTTGATCACATGAAATTGTAATCTGATATAATCATACAAAAGCGCAAACAATAAAAAGGTTGCGGCAACAAAAAGTGTTTTCATTTCTAGTAAATTATACAAAAAACCACCTAGAATACAGCCCATGAAAAAGAAGATAATAATCGATAATCGGAGATAAATACTTGTTTTAAGTTTTTTATTTTCTTCGGGTTTTTTATAAAAAAACAATTGTGACAGTTCGATTCCCAAATCAGTAAAAAGCCCCGTTAAATGGGTTGTTCTAACCGTAGACTGAGAGATTTTTGTAACCAAAGAGTTTTGTATTCCCATGGCAAAAAGCATCGAAAAAGCAATCCATTTTCCTTCAATGCTGGATAATTCAGACGCTAGTCCAAAAATACCAATGCCAATCAAAACAATCATTTCCAGTGAAATAGGAATGACATGAGATAAATCAGGATGTTTTTTAGAAATTAATTCTGCTAAAAAATTAGAGGTAAAAGCGCCCAACAAGAAGAAAATAGTAAATACAAAAAAGGTAATAGCAGCTATATAATTCTGTTTCATTATTTCTTCGGCAAAATAGGCAAAATGTCCCGTAACATTTGTGGTCAACGTGTGTACGGATAAAACTCCAGTAACATTTACAATTCCGGCAACAAAAGATAGTAAAGTGGCTAAACGTAGGTTATGAATAAAAGTTCTGTTTTTTCCTTGATGTCGAAACATAGTTGTAGTTTTCTTGTTTTAATTAACAGAATCTTAAACTCAATTTTTTCTAATAACGATTTAAAGAAATACATTTGTACTTCAAAAAAATAAATTTAATGAAAAATTTTAAAATTAGACCTACACTTATCACTTTATCTGCTCTTGGAGTTGCACTTTTTCTTTTGTCGTGGGGCGTTATTGGTCATGAACGAATCAATAGAGCGGCGGTAATGGCACTTCCAAAACCATTGCAGACCTTTTTTTACAATCATATCGATTTCATTACCCAAGAATCTACTGTTCCGGATTTGAGAAGAAATATTTTGAATGATAAAGCAGAGCCGCCCCGTCATTATTTTGACATGGAGAATTTTGGAGCTATGGAAACGTTTCCTAAAACTATGGAAGAAGCGAAGCTGAAATACGATGAGAAATTTTTGACTAAAAACGGAATTTTACCTTGGTATATTCAGGATATGATGGTCAAATTGACTAAAGCGTTCAAGGACAAAAGAAAAAATGAAATTTTATTTATTGCGGGGGATTTAGGCCATTATATTGCCGATGCACACATGCCGTTGCATACATCAGACAATCACGATGGACAAAACACGAATCAAAAAGGAATTCATTCCTTATGGGAAAGCCGTTTGCCGGAATTGTTTGCCAAAGGGTATAAATTAAATGTACCTGAAGGAATATATTTAGACAATGTGGAGAAAGCTACTTGGGATATCGTTTTTGACACGCACAGTTTAGTGGAACCTTTGTTGGCGGCCGATAAAAAATTAAGAACTGCAACTGCTGAAAACAAAATGTACGTAACGGATACCGATGGAAATGTTGTCAAAAACAAGTACGGAGGAATGTTATATTCGGATGAGTATGCTGCTAAATTGCACACGGAGTTGAACGGAATGGTTGAACAACAAATGAAAAAAGCCATTACCGCAACAGCAAGTTTTTGGTACACGGCTTGGGTTAATGCTGGAAAACCAGATTTAAGTACTCTTGATACTGCCGAACTTACAAAGCGCAATAGCAAAACTTTAAAAAAGGATTTGAAAACTTTTGAAAAAGGGACACTTTTTGGTTTAACAAACGAAAAAGAATAACGATATATTTCCAATTAAAAAACGGGTGAAACTTCAATTTTGACCCGTTTTTTTATACTAATAAATTTTTGATATTTCTTTTTCTTTAACATATCTGAGGCTGTTTGATGATACGAAATCATTTCATTTACTAAATCCGTTCTTTCTTTTGTGAGCGGTATTTGATCATAAAATATTTAAAAATCAGTAGCTGCTTTTTGATTGGGTTTTAAAGTCAATTGAAATTGTTTGACGGTTTGTTTGAGAGAAATAATAGTCAATACATTTTACCCCGCCATCAAGAGATTTTGCATCTCCGGGAATATCAATTTTTCCATTTGGATACGTGAATGGTCTGTGATTGCTCACGGTCATAATGTGATTAAAAAACGGCTTATTTGCCGCTGCTTCTTTGTTTATTTCCGTGATTGCTTTGTTGTACATATCTTCATCGCAAACGTCCCAAATATTAGCAAAAGTGATTTCGTTGGGTTCAAATGTTTTTCTGTCTACAATTTCATATCCATTTCCTGAAAAGAAATCGCCCATATTGTCAAAAAAGGAATCGCCGCCATACATGAATTTTACAGTATAGCCTTTTTGTTTAAAGAGCATTCCGGTAGGGAATTTATTTTTATTGTCTTTCCTTTTTATAACACTTTCGCCGGGAGTAGGAAGAAAACATAAAGTAATGGCTTCAAGTTCACTTTTCATAAATACCATATAAAATTTATATAATAGGCTGGTTTTTTAATTAATTGACAAACATATTTTGAGAATTTTATTTAACGGATAAAGCAGGAATTGCCAATAACGATAATGTGAAGAGAAGCAGGTAAATTCCTGGAATTTTGATTTTTTGTACAAAAGCGGGAATGCTTTCAAGATAGTTTTTTGATTTCTTTACTTTTAAAATAAGTGACCAATCCTGTACAAATAAATAGTGCAGAAAATAAGGGAATAACAGGATAGGATTGCATAATATTACCTATCACTTCATTAGTATACACCAGATAATTTACTGCGATAAAATTGTATTTGACCCCAAATTCATTCCGAAAAAGGTATTCACTGATTCTATTTTGTAAAATTAAACCACATATAGAAAGATGACAAAGGAAAATAACCAGAACCTGATTTGTTTCGGTATTTTGTATTGGAGATGAAAATATGATAGAGCCACAAAAAGTCACTGACCAAAACAAAAACAAAAATCAGATAAAAATCCAAATATAAATAAGTGTAGCGTATCAATCCAAGTAAAGGAGGCTTGTGTGATGGGATAAAAAAAAAGAATAACTCTTAAAATAAAACTCATACTAATGTAAAACACTACAATTAAGCACTGAGAATGTAGTGCCGTTTTTCTAATTCATAAAAACAGACTAACTTAGTAGCCTGCTAGCAAGAGTGGATTAGGATAATGAAGTAATTTTATACTTTAAAGAGTCTAGCTGTAACGGCTATAAAACTCTTAAACGCAAATAAAAAAATAAAAATGAAAATAATAGCAGTCATTCCCGCACGATACGCTTCGACACGATTTCCTGCCAAACTAATGCAGGATTTAGGCGGTAAAACGGTAATTTTAAGAACGTATGAAGCAGCTGTAAACACTAAATTATTTGATGCTGTTTTTGTAGTAACTGATTCCGATTTAATTTATGACGAAATACGTACTCACGGAGGAAACGTTATTCGAAGCATCAAAGAACACGAATCCGGAAGTGATCGAATTGCAGAAGCAATAGAAAATCTGGATGTTGATATTGTAGTCAATGTACAAGGAGATGAGCCTTTTATTGATGCGGAACCTTTAGCTAAAGTGATTGAAATTTTTAGAAATGATTTGGATAAAAAAGTAGATTTAGCGTCGTTGATGCGCGAAATCACGAATGAAGCAGAGATTAATAATCCCAATAATGTAAAAGTTGTGGTGGATCAAAACGGATTTGCCTTGTACTTCTCCCGATCGGTTATTCCGTATCCAAGAGCGAAAAATGTAGGCGTACGGTACCTGCAACATATTGGTGTTTATGCGTTTAGAAAACAAGCATTATTGGATTTTTATAGTTTGCCCATGCAATCATTAGAAGCATCTGAAAAACTAGAGCAATTGCGTTATCTTGAATTTGGGAAACGCATTAAAATGATCGAAACTACTCACATTGGTATTGGTATTGATACCCCAGAAGATCTAGAAAAAGCTAGGGAAATGTTAAAAATTCAGAGCTGAAAAACCGTTTTGATTAGGCAATTTTCTCGATGACAATAAGTTCATTATGAACTTCAACTCTTGGAATAGTTCTAATTTTAAATTGATTTTTGTAAAACTCGGTTACATATTTTTTATTTCTTTGATTTTGATTTTCATCTAATAACATCGTATTAAAAAGAATAAAACCATGACTTTTTAAAAGCGAGCAAACCCTATTGGTAAAAAAAGGTTCAAATAAAAAATTAGGCATTGTAGTGTCCTGGAAAATATCAATGATAATCAAATCGTATTTAGTAGGGGTTTTTAACACAAATGCAAAAGCATCCTCAATTACAATTGTAAGATTTTTTGTTTTATCCAAGTCAAAATAGGCATTGGCTATTGTAATTATTTCAGGATCAATTTCAACACCGGTAATTTTTCCTTTGTATTTTATTTCTTCTACCAATGTTTTGATGACACTTCCACCAGCAACACCTAAAACTAAAATATGCTCCATGGGCACAATTTTTTTGTATCCAATGTTTTTTAAGCCTAACCTCAGAATCCGTTGCAAACTGCCATAGGAATAATTTGTGTTTTGAGAATCCATGACCAGTTCCCCATTTGCCCAAGTCACCTCAATCGATTTGCTCAAAGCCGATTTAGTTTGATAAATAGTTAAAGGAATTACGTAGCTGAATATTTTTTTTAGCATTAATGATAGATTTACCCAAAAATAAGATATTAATTATTTATTTTGTACGAAAGAAAGCAAGAATGAAGAAACAATTATACAGATGGATATTTTCCAGACTAATGGGTTGGAAAGTAGTGGGTAGTATTGATCCAAATATCACGAAATGTGTCATGATGATAATGCCACATACCAGCGCTCATGATTTTTATTTAGGGGTTTTTATCCGAGCAATAACCGGTTTACAAATGAATTGGGTAGGCAAACAGGAATTATTCCGTTTTCCTTTGGGATTTTATTTTAGATACATGGGTGGAGAACCGCTTGATAGGACAGGAGGGTTGAATAAAGTGGATTCTATTGCAGCTATTTTTCAAAGAAAAAAGGTTTTTCGTCTGGCAGTAGCACCGGAAGGAACCCGTAAAAAGATTAGCAAACTTAAAACAGGATTTTATTACATTGCTTTAAAAGCAAAGGTTCCTGTAATTCCTATTGCATTTGATTTTGGAAAAAAAGAAATTAATTTAGGAAATCCTATTTTTCCTTCGGGAGATATTGAGGCCGATATAACCGTTTTGAAAAAACATTTTATAGGAGTCAAGGGTAAAATTCCAGAACAGGGATACTCATTTGAATAACTCTTAAAAAAACTTAAAAAATGTTAAAACCATATAATTGATTTCTCATAAGTGTATTAAAACTCTAAAATATACAACATGAAACATTTGGTTATTAGTACCGCATTTTTAGTTTTATTTTTCGCTTGATACAATAATAATGATTCTGATACTAGCCCGGCAGAATTAAATTTGATGACATCCAGTAATACCTCCGGGAAAATTACGCTTACCAATTTATTAACTACAACACCAATAGTCAAATTATTTGCCAGTGCTGCTTCAGCCACTGATGGTGGATTAATTATAATTAAAAATTTCTCAACTGTTTTCGCTTCAACTGCTGCTGCGGGAACAATTGCAGTAACGAATCAAGTACGGATTTATGGTTCTAATTCACTTTTAGGCAATCCTGTGGCTGTGGCTTATGACAGTGTTACAAAAAACATATATGTTGCTGAAAGATTAAATGCAGGAGGACAAGTACTAACGTATAGTTTTCCTGTTGGTTCGGGTGATTTTGCTCCCGTAAATGCGAGAGCGGAAGCGGGTGTAACGTCAATTTTTGTCTTAAGAAAATAGATTTTTGTTTTCAAAAATGCTTTTTTAATCGATAACCCCAATTCTAAAATCAGAATTGGGGTTATTTATTTAATTTGGAACATAACTCTTGAAAGAGCCATTTTTATAAAAGATAACAATGGTGTCAATTTCAGAAGCAACCGCTTCACCAGGACTATTTATTGGATCACTTTTTTTAGTTTCCAATGCAGGAATCAAAACAGTATTTTTTAGTTCAGAAAATAAATTTTCAGAGATTATTTGATCACTGGCCAGAGCAGGGATATTTTGTTCAGAGACCTGATTAATAATTCTTTCTCTAGTGTTAAACTCTTCCGCATTTTTTGGAAAGGTTCCTTTTCCATTCAGAATCCAATACAAATCAACATCAGGAAAAACATCTAAAATTTTAAGTATAAAATCCAAGCTTGGTTTGTTTCTCCCAGAAAGCAGGTGAGACAGGCTGGAGCGTTGCACACCAATTTTATCTGCAAAAGAAGAGGCATTCAAATTGTAGTAGTCCAGTATAATCTCTAATCTTTTTATAAAATCTTCTATGTTTACCATTGTAAATTAATGTAAAAATTAACTAGTTACAAATGTAATCAAAAGAAACTTACGTATCAAAATTAAAGGTATAAATAGTATTTTAAAAGTCTAATAAACTAAAGTTATACTTTTAATAAATACACATAATTAATTGATAAACAAAATTCTAATTATTATAAAATAAATTTATAA
This sequence comes from Flavobacterium bomense, assembly GCF_003970355.1. Taxonomy (NCBI): domain Bacteria; kingdom Pseudomonadati; phylum Bacteroidota; class Flavobacteriia; order Flavobacteriales; family Flavobacteriaceae; genus Flavobacterium; species Flavobacterium bomense. The sequence goes on from NZ_RYDJ01000002.1 coordinate 132,913, forward strand.
CAATTGTTAACATTTGCCGGATTTTCTACCTGGTTTAACTGGCGAAAAGTGTTTACAGTATTGAAATATTCTTTGTTTTGAATGTTTACAAATGTAAATGCAAAGATGTTTACTTTTGTAAATCAAATAAAATGGTATGAATTTAGAAGAATTATTCGATCAGTTTAAGGAAGAATCCGTTCGTGGACGGTACGTCACTTTAACATCAATCGAGCCTTTGTTGCAAAAATTAAACACGAACAATCAACTTCAAATTATAGGAAAATCAGTTCTTGGAAAATCTATTTATTCGTATGAAATTGGAAAAGGAAAAACGAGAATTTTTCTGTGGTCCCAAATGCACGGAAATGAAAGTACAACTACAAAAGCGCTATTCGATTTTTTTAATGTACTGCATAGTGGTTCTGCATTAGCACACCAATTATTAGACTTCTTTACTTTTTACACCATTCCGATGTTGAATCCTGACGGTGCAACATTATACACAAGAGAAAACGCCAATAAAGTTGATTTAAATCGCGATTCGCAAGCGCTGACACAACCAGAAAGCAAGCTGTTAAGGGCAGCTTTTGATTCCTTTGAGCCTGATTATTGTTTTAACTTGCATGATCAGCGTACTATTTTTGGTGTAGATGATACCGGGAAACCTGCAACAGTATCTTTTTTAGCACCTTCCTATAATGAAAATCGAGATATAAATGAATCTAGGTTGAAAGCGATCAACTTGATTGCCGGAATAAATGAGGATTTACAGCGTTATCTTCCCAATCAGATTGGGCGTTTTGATGATTCGTTTAATATAAATTGCATTGGAGACACGTTTCAGTTTTTAGGAGTGCCCACTTTATTGTTTGAAGCGGGTCATTTTGAGAATGATTATCAAAGGGAAGAAACACGAAAATACGTTTTTATGAGTTTAATTTCAAGTTTTAGGATACTCTCCGAAAACGTTATAGTTGATAATGGAATTGACAAATATTTGAGTATTTCTCAGAATAAAGTCGTTTTTTATGATTTTATGTATAAAAACATCAAAATAAATTATGATGGTATCGAAATTATCACCAATTTTGCAGCACAATACAAAGAAGAGCTAATTGAAAATCAGGTCTGTTTTAATGCCTATGTTTCACAAATAGGCGATTTGGAGGATTATTTTGGTCATTTCGAATATGATGCTAAAGGAGCTTTATACAAAGATGATCATAACGATATTCCTAAATTGAATCAAAAAGCTGATTTTTATTTAGATAATAACGTGAAATTTGTTAACGGAATGATAAAAATATAATATTTACGTCTTTTTGTTGTTTTTATGTATATTTTTATACTTTGTTATAGTAATTAATAATATTAATTAAAGAATTATGAGTAAGTTTCGTTTAGATGAAGTAGATCACCAGATTTTAGATATGTTGATAGACAACACAAGAGTTCCATTTACGGATATTGCAAAAAAATTATTGATTTCAGCAGGAACTGTGCATGTTAGAGTGAAAAAAATGGAAGATGCCGGTATTATCATGGGATCCTCATTAGTGCTTGATTATGATAAATTAGGCTATTCTTTTATTGCTTATGTTGGTGTTTTTCTAAATAATACGTCTCAAACGAAGTTTGTTTTGGAGCGTATCAACGAAATTCCTTTTGTAACAGTAGCTTCAGTCACCACTGGGAAATTTAATATTTTTTGTAAAATTAGAGCAAAAGATACCAAGCATGCTAAAGATGTGATCTTTATGATTGATGATATTGATGGTGTTTATAGAACCGAAACAATGATTTCCCTTGAGGAAAGTATAAATGATAAGAAGCGTTTGATGCATACTATTTTCAAAAATATGTAATTACTCTTGAATGCACTATATTATAAATATAACCTCAAGTTAGTTCTTGAGGTTTTTTTATGAAAAATTAACTAAACCAACAACCAACTACAACAAAATTATGTACACACTACCCAAACTTGAACGTTTTAATCAAGATGTCCTCTCTAAATATCACATTTATAATAGTGTTTTTATAACATTGCCATTTCACTCCATAGATAATACGGGAGCTTTACTTCCTTTGTTTGCAGATATTTGTGATACAGGATTTAAAAAGCAAGAAACTCCAAAAGAAATTTTTGATTTTTTTGCCAAAAGGTATTTACATGATCCTTCAGAAACAGAAAAAATTGATATTATGTTTCGTTTTATTCAATATATCGAACGCCAAATTGTTTTGTTTGATGCTATTGAAGATGCTGCTTTTCCAGTTGTTAATAATATGGAAGGACGAGGATCTTTAAGAGATATCAAAGAAAAATCAGATGCAAAAGACAAGGAAGAGGAATTGATTGATTTTCTGGAAGATTTCAATGTAAGGACAGTTTTGACGGCGCATCCTACGCAATTTTATCCGGGAGCAGTTCTTGGGATAATTACTGATTTGACCGAAGCGATTCGGAAAAATAACTTGCTTGAAATTAAACAGTTACTGGCTCAATTAGGAAAAACGCCTTTTATTCAAAACGAAAAACCAAATCCTTTTGACGAAGCAGTAAGTTTGATCTGGTATCTTGAAAATGTTTTTTATCAAACTTCAGGCGAGATCGTGCAGTATTTGCAAAAAAACATTTTTAACGGCAACTCCATAAAGAATCCTTTGATTAAACTTGGATTTTGGCCAGGCGGCGACCGTGATGGAAATCCATTTGTGACTACTGAAATAACGCTGAAAGTAGCGGAACGTTTGCGAACTTCTATATTGAAGTGTTATTATATCGAAATTAGAAATTTAAAAAGAAAACTAACCTTCTCTGGTGTAGATACTTTAGTGACTGAATTAGAACAAAAACTTTATAGGTCTGTATTTTATTCTACAGGAGAAATTTTCATTACTTTGGATGAATTCAAATCACAATTAAATAAAATTAAACAAATAATTATCGACCAGCATCAATCGTTATATTTAGATGAATTGGACGCGCTATTAATAAAAGTAAATTTATTTGGATTTCATTTTGCGTCATTAGACATACGTCAGAACAGTAAAATTCATGATGCTGTGTTCAAAGATATAGTGGATTTTTATTTAAAAACAAATCCCTCTGTTTTTCCGAAAAATTATTTTGAATTAACAGAAAAAGAAAAGTTTACGATTTTATCAAATGTAAGTGAGAATCTTGATGCTACTGTGTTTTCAAATGAAATGTCGCGTTTGACAATCGAATCCATTCAAACGATAAAAACAATTCAGGAAAAAAACGGAGAATTTGGCGCTAACCGTTACATTATCAGTAATAATGAAAGTGCACTTAATGTGATGGAGACCTTTGCGTTATTTCGTTTGAGCAATTGGGAAAATCCTCCCGTTGATATTATTCCGCTTTTTGAATCGGTTAATGATTTGCAAAATGCACATGCTATCATGGAAAAATTATATACTAATCCTGGTTATGCAAAACATTTAACGAACAGAGATAATAAGCAAACAATCATGCTTGGTTTTTCTGACGGTACAAAAGACGGAGGATATTTGATGGCGAATTGGAGTATTTACAAGGCCAAAGAAGAACTTACTGCAATTTCCAGAAAATATGGTGTAAAAGTAATTTTCTTTGATGGTCGAGGCGGTCCACCAGCGCGCGGCGGAGGGAAAACACATAAGTTCTATGCTTCATTGGGGCCTAATATTGAAAATAACGAAATTCAGGTTACTGTACAAGGTCAAACGATTAGTTCTAATTTTGGGACTTTGGATTCCTGTCGCTACAATTTAGAAAATTTATTGAGTGCCGGAGTAACCAATCAGGTTTTCAGCAAAGGTCAAAATGAATTGACTTTGGACGAAAAAAACATAATGGATCAATTAGCTGGTTTAGGATATGAGAAATATTTAAGCTTTAAAAATCATCCAAAATTTATTCCTTATTTAGAGCAGATGAGTACGTTGAAGTATTATGCTAAAACAAACATAGGAAGTCGTCCTTCTAAAAGAAGTAAATCAGAACATTTAGATTTTGCTGATTTACGAGCGATTCCTTTTGTAGGTTCTTGGAGCCAATTGAAGCAAAATGTACCCGGGTTTTTTGGTGTAGGTACAGCTTTAAAACATTTTGAAGATACAAATCAGTGGGATAAAGTTCAGGATTTATACGATAATTCGTTGTTTGTCAAAACCTTATTAGAAAACAGTATGATGTCATTGGCCAAATCATTTTTCCCATTGACTGCTTACATGAGAAAAGATCCTGAATTTGGAACATTTTGGCAAATTATTTATGATGAATTTTTAGAAACAAAAAGATTACTTTTGAAAATTGCAGGTCATAAAGAGCTTATGGAAAATTATCCAGATGGTAAAGCATCAATTCAAATAAGAGAACGTATAGTACTGCCACTATTAACAATACAACAATATGCTTTATTGCGTATCAATGAATTAAATAAAGAAAATACCCCTGACGAAGCTTTGATACAAGTATACGAAAAAATTGTAACCCGTTCCCTTTTTGGAAATACTAATGCCAGTAGAAACTCCGCTTAAACGATAAAATATGAAGTCAACTCAATTACCCGAAAACGAATATGCCTCTTTTTATACTCCGTATATAAATGCTTTGGGAGACGTAAATTTGATGGAAGAATTAGAAATTTCATTACATGATTTTATCCATTTTATTCAAAACATTCCAATGGATAAATTTGATTATAGATATGCGCAAGGGAAGTGGAATATCAAGGAAATTATTCAGCATGTAATTGATACGGAGCGCATATTTGCCTATCGTGCGTTGCGAATTTCAAGAAATGACCAAACAGCTTTGCCTGGTTTTGATGAAAATGATTATGTAAATAATACTGAAGCTGCCAATAGAAGTATTCAAGATTTACTAACTGAATTTTCAGCAGTGCGACATTCGAATTTATTTCTTTTCAAAAGTTTATCTGAAGAGCAATTAAAGAGAATTGGAACTGCCTCAAATACTGCTGTTTCAGTTCGAGCCATAGGTTTTATTATGATTGGACATCAAAAACACCATCAAAAAGTTTTTGAAGAAAGGTACTTATAAATTATTGAAAACAAGTTGACCAAATTTTTAATTTGTTTTCAAAAGACATGGTATTGGCAGGATTTGTGGAAGGCATCATATAATATGTGATGCCTTTTATTTGACCAAATTTTTTTAGAAAGTATTTATGACTTTCTTTTCCGTTAAAAATAATTTTTGTGATGCCGGGAAATTCTTTAAACAATGTTTCAAAATCATTTTCTTCTTGGTTTTTGATGTGAATATTTCAGTTTCAGAATTTACAAAAGGCGGAAAGGAATGTATCATAGTAGGTTTTAAAGTACTGCTTTTTCTTTTTCGAGTATGGCTAATGCTAACCGGATTTTTCCGTAGTCTATTTTTTCTTCAAAATAATCAAAATAAGGTTTTAAGGCATTTGGTGATTCCAGTTTTATTTGCGCTTCAGCAATTTGAGAAACTTCTTCTTTTGAGATAAGCGAATCCAAATCTATATTAGCTCCATCAACATACAGTTTTGCTAAATGAGACATAATTGTACTTAAACCTAATTTTCTTTTTTGGGCAATTTCCTCTACAGAGAATCCGGTAGTATAAAGTTCTAATGTTTCTTTGTAGGTTGTGGCTTCTTTTTTCTTTTTAGCACCTTTTGCTTTCTGGAAATCTTGGATAACTTTTATAAAAGCATCGCCATATTTTTCTAGTTTTGCTTTACCAACGCCGTCAATTGCCAATAATTCTGTTTCGCTCATCGGTCTTTCAATTTCCATTTGGCGTAAAGCCGCATCACTGAAAATCACATAAGCCGGTACAGATTCTTCCTTAGAAATTTCGTACCGTAGTTTACGTAAAGTTTCAAAAAGTGAATTTGCAACGGATTTGGTTTGTTTAATTTCTTGCTTGTCGATATTGATTTTTTGAACTGTGGTCAGTTGTACTTTCTCACCTTCAAATAATACTTTTTTTGCAAAGGCTGTCAATTTGATTTTGTTTTGCTGGTGAAAAGCAATTTCACAATAGCCCAAATTGATCAATTGTATCAAATATTGATTCCAGTCATACCATGATAAATTAGCACCAACACTGTATGTTTTCAGGTTTTGGTATTCTTTTTCATAAATATATGCATTTTTTGAACCGCGTAAAAAGTCAATGATTACTGGTAATGGTTCTATTTCCTTCAACCGAATAATTGCCGATAAAGCTTTTTGAGCGATGACCGTTCCATCAAAAAAAAGTGGTGGATTTTTACAAATATCACAGTTTCCACAATTCTCTGTGACAAGTTCGCCAAAATAGGAAAGCAATATTTTTCTGCGACAACTCAACGCATCGGCATATTGTTTCATTCGTTCTAATTTGGCCAGTTGCACTTCAGCATTCAAACCTTGAGAGGCAAATTTTTGCAACTGAATCAGATCACCATAACTTTCGAATAATACCGTTTCTGATGGTAATCCATCGCGACCGGCACGACCAATTTCCTGATAATAGCCTTCAATATTTTTAGGTAAGTTATAATGAATGACCCAGCGTACATTGGATTTGTCAATTCCCATTCCAAAAGCAATGGTAGCACAAATCACCTGGCAATCATCATTGATAAATTCATCTTGTGTTTTAGAACGAATTTTCGTGTCTAAACCTGCGTGATACGCTTTGGCATTCACGCCTGTTTTTTGTAGTTTTTCAGCCAATTCTTCTGTTGTTTTTCTGCTTAAACAGTAGATAATTCCCGATTCATTGGGCTTTTCTAGGATGAAATCTATAATTTGTTTGACTCTGTCCAAAGCGGGACGCACTTCTAAACTTAAATTTTTTCGATCAAAAGAAGCAACAAATATTTTTGGATTTATCAAATTTAATTGTTGGCTAATATCTTTACGTGTAGCCTTATCAGCCGTTGCAGTTAAAGCTAATATTGGAGTAGAAGGGAAGCGCTTTTTGAGGTATCCTAAATTAGTATATGCAGGACGAAAATCATGTCCCCAAGCTGAAATGCAATGTGCTTCATCAATAGCAATTAAACTTATGGTCAAACTATTGAAAAGATTATCCAGAAACGACAGGCTTTCCGGAGCGATATACACTAATTTAATCACATTCGATTTTAACCTTTCGATATAAAACTGACGTTCATTTTCAGTTTGGCTACTGTTGATGAAACAGGCTTCAATACCATTTGCTTTCAGACTATCTACCTGATCTTTCATCAAAGCAATCAGTGGAGAAATTACGATTGTAATTCCCGGAAAAACCAATGCGGGCAATTGAAAACAAATTGATTTTCCTCCACCTGTAGGCATAATTGCCAATGTATCCTGTCCGGAAAGTACACAATTTATTATCTCTTCCTGGTTTGGGCGAAATTTTTCAAAACCAAAGTTTTCTTTGAGTTTGGCATATAAAATTTGATTAGTCATTTTGGCGTATATTTAGAAGTCTAAAGTTATAAAAAAAGGAACTCGTGAATGAGTTCCTTTTAATAAATATATTTGAGAAGGGATTAATTAATCCTCTTCATCGTCATCGTCATCATCTGAAAAATCTTTTTCGTCTGCATCTTCATCATCATCTCCTGAATCAGTATCTGGTTTATCATTAGCATCATCCTCGTCATCATCATCCATATCGTCCTCTAAATCAAGCCCTTTAATTGGTTCAACAACTTCATCGATGATTATTTCATCATCTTCATCATAATTTTCAATTCTATCAGCCAGTTTTGTGCTCACTTTTACTAAATAAATGGTATCTTCAGTTCGTACTTCAACTGCTTCAACTAATTCATTTTTAGCGTTTCTAAAACTAATAATATTTGAATCATCATAACCATCTGGAAATTTATCAACCAATAGGTTTAAAATTTCATTGGTAAGTTTGGCGTAATCTACAATTACTCTTTTCATAAAATATTCTATAAATCTAATAAATAAGCGAAAATTAAAGGAGCTACAATGGTAGCATCGGACTCAATAATGAACTTAGGGGTTTTAATGTCTAATTTACCCCACGTAATTTTTTCATTTGGCACCGCTCCAGAATACGAACCGTAACTGGTTGTTGAATCTGAAATCTGACAGAAATAACTCCAAAAAGGAATGTCATGCATTTCCATATCTTGGTATAACATTGGTACTACACATATTGGAAAGTCTCCAGCAATACCACCACCAATTTGAAAGAAACCTACACCATTTGTACTGTTTTTAGGATACCAATCAGACAAGAAGACCATATATTCGATACCGGATTTCATTGTTGAAGCTTTTAAATCTCCTTTTATTACATAGGATGCAAATATATTTCCCATGGTACTATCTTCCCATCCCGGTACAATGATAGGCAAATTTTTCTCAGCGGCTGCATACATCCAGCTGTCTTTTAGGTCAATTTCATAATATTCTTCAAGAACACCTGAAAGCAACATTTTGTACATAAACTCATGCGGAAAATATCTTTCGCCTTTATCATCTGCATCTTTCCATATTTTGTAAATGTGTTTTTGCAAACGACGGAAAGCTTCATGCTCCGGGATACAAGTATCAGTTACACGATTTAATCCTCTTTCTAATAAATCCCATTCGTCCTGTGGAGTCAAATCACGGTAATTAGGAACTCTTTCATAATGAGAATGAGCGACTAGATTCATCACGTCTTCTTCGAGATTTGCACCAGTACACGAAATAATATGCACTTTGTCCTGACGAATAATTTCAGAAAAAATCTTACCAATCTCGGCAGTACTCATAGCTCCAGCCATGCTCACCATCATTTTTGCACCATTGGCTAATTGTTCTTCATATGCCTTAGCGGCGTCAACTAAAGATGCAGAGTTGAAATGCAAATAATGCTTTTCTATAAACTGACTGATTGGTCCTTTGCTCATTTTTATTTATTTAAATACTTAGAAATCAATTAGTTAAAATTAGTATTTCAAATTTAACGAATTTTTATATTGAATAATTGTTATTTATTTTTTGTCGTACCCTAATATTTTCAAAACATCGTCGGAGGTTTGTTGTTCGGAGAAAACCTCAGTAGCTAAAATACCATTTTCGTCTCTGTCTATTAATATGTGTTTGGGTTGCGGAATCAAACAGTGATGCAAGCCACCGTATCCGCCAATCGTTTCCTGATAAGCCCCCGTATTGAAAAATCCTATGTATAACGGTTTTTCTTTGTTGTATTTGGGGAGATAGATTGCGTTCATATTTTGCTCGGAGTTGTAATAATCATCGCTGTCGCATGTCATTCCTCCTAATAAAACTCTTTCGTAAGTTTCATTCCAGCGATTCACAGCCAGCATGATAAAACGTTTGTTTATAGCCCAAGTGTCCGGTAGCGTTGTGATGAAAGAGGAATCAATCATGTTCCACTTTTCTCTGTCATTTTGTTGTTTTTGATACAATATCTGGTATATTGCACCGCCACTTTCTCCTACTGTGAAGGACCCGAATTCAGTGAAAATATTTGGAACCTCAACCTCGGCTTCATCGCAGGCAATTTTGATTTGATTGATAATTTCGTCAATCATATATTGATAATCGTACTCGAATGCTAATGAATTTTTGATCGGAAAACCACCGCCAATATTCAGTCCATCAAGTGTAGGGCACTCTTTTTTTAATGCAATATAAACTTTGATACATTTTACTAATTCATTCCAGTAATAGGCATTATCATTTATTCCTGTATTGATAAAAAAGTGCAACATTTTTAGTTCCAATTTTTTATTTTCCTGAATTTGTTTTTTGTAAAAATTGACAATGTTTTTATACCCTATTCCTAATCTTGACGTGTAAAACTCAAATTTAGGTTCTTCCTCAGCAGCAATACGAATTCCAATTTTGAATTTCCCTTTTATTTGTTCTTGTAAAAGATCAAGCTCTTCATAATTATCAATAATTGGAATTGCATTTTTATGTCCATTATTTATTATTCGGGCTATATTTTCAATATACTGATCTCTCTTAAAGCCATTGCATATCACATAGGTGCTTTTATTAATTTTTCCGTTTGCCAGTAAGTTCTCAACAATATTGATATCAAAAGCAGATGACGTTTCAATATGAATGTTATTTTTAAAGGCTTCATTCATTACAAATTCAAAATGAGAACTTTTAGTACAATAGCAGTAGTAATATTTTGCCTCGTATTTGTTTTTCTCCATCGATTTACGAAACCAGCTTTTGGCTTTGTTAATGTTGTTGGAAATTTGAGGTAAGTAGGTGAATTTTAATGGAGTGCCATATTGTTCTACCAATTTCATTAAATCGATATTATGAAACTGAAGGTTGTCTTTGTTTAAAGTAAATTCTTCCTGTGGAAAATAGTAGGTTTGATTGATTAAATCAGAATATTTTGTATTCATTAGATGTCATAAATTTATAGATTAAAATATTGTAAAATAAAGAAACCCATAATTCAAACCCGAATATTTGCATAGATAATCTGAAGTTTTTCGTGATCTGCTTTCATGTATTGAAAAACATCAAAACTAAAGTTTCCTTTGATAGAATAAAAACGTTTCAATATTCTTAGAAAAGAGATATTGTTTCGGGTTTTATTACAACTATAATTTTGTTTGTTTTGACTTTTTTTCATTACTGCAAATGTAAAAAATATTATATACGTAATGCAATCCTTTTTATAAAAAATAATTAAGATTTATAATCCTGAAAGGCTTTAAGAATTAATTCATTTTCAACCATTTGATTGATTTTTATTTTTCCGATACCTTCTATCAATGCGAACTGGATGTTTCCATATTCGTTTTTTTTGTCGTGAATCAGTAATTCTAAGATTGGTTTGATATCATTTTCTTCAAAAACGATGTCGGTATAGATAGCCTTTATACTGGATTTTATCTGAGAATATTCTTCTATATTGATCAGTTTTTTATGTAGTGAAAGGTAACTCTCTAATATCATCCCAACGGCTATGGCTTCACCGTGCAATAAAGTTGTTTTGTTATCATTTTCCAAAAAATAACTTTCAATGGCATGACCCAGTGTGTGACCAAAATTCAACGCTTTTCGGATATTTTTTTCGGTTGGATCTTGCAGCACAATTTCATTTTTTATCTCGACTGAACGGTAAATTAATACATCAAAATCAGCAAAATCTATAGTCTTTAAATCTAAAAATTGCTCCCAATATTCTTTATCATAAATCAAACCGTGTTTCAGCATTTCGGCAAGACCGGAACGCATTTCGTTTTGTGGCACTGTTTCTAAATATTGAGTATCAATAAGCACCATTTTAGGCACATTAATAACACCGATTTGGTTTTTTAAATTTCCTAAATCCACCCCGTTTTTGCCACCTACAGAAGCATCGACCATTGCGAGTAAAGTGGTTGGAACGTGAATAAAATCAACACCGCGTTTGAAGGTTGATGCTACAAAACCACCTAAATCAGTGACAACGCCACCGCCTAAGTTAATGATAAGGCTTTTTCTGTCAGCCCCAAGTTCCGTGAGTACTTTCCATATTTGGACGCAAGTCTCAATATTTTTATTTTCTTCGCCACAATCAAATTCAATGATTTCAATTATAAGATCAGTTTCCAGAACAGGAAGAAAATGGGGCAGACAAAACTCATTAGTATTGCTGTCAACAATAATAAATAGGTTGGAGTATTTATTTTCTTTTAAATGAAGATTTATTGCTTCATATCCTTTTTCGTTAAAATGTATCGGGTAACTGTTGGCTTGAATTGATTGCATCTGTATGGATTAATTGGAACCGCAAAATAAGGCATTTTTTGCTAAATAATATTCAAAACTCTGTCTATATTTGTACAAAAATTTAACAAATAATGGAAAAAATATTCAATAATACTCAAGTTGCCTTTTCATTAAAAAGTGATACGGAACTTGACAGAGCTTATTTTCTTTTCAAAATGATTGCTAATCAGCCTCTGGTACGTATTGGAACTGCAGTTACAAATTTTGCCCTTAAAGCCAATCTTCCTGTTGAAGGTTTGATTCGCGCTACGGTTTTTGACCATTTTTGTGGTGGGATAAATGAAGTGGACTGTCTTTCGGTGGTAGATAAAATGTATACCAAAGGAGTTTCCTCTGTTTTGGATTATTCTGTAGAAGGAAAAGAAGCCGAAGATCAATTTGATGCCGCGCTTGAAATGACCTTGAAAACTATTGAATTTGCCAGAGAACGCCAAGCCATTCCTTTTGCCGTTTTTAAACCAACCGGTTTTGGACGTTTTGAATTATATGAGAAATTGGGCGAAAAACAAACATTGACTCCAGAAGAACAGGCAGAATGGAATAGAGTGATGGCTCGTTTTGATTTAGTTTGTAAAGATGCTCATTCTAAAAATGTTGCTCTTTTGATAGACGGTGAAGAAAGTTGGATGCAAGATGCGGCTGATGATTTAGTGACCGAAATGATGCGCAAATACAATAAAGAAAAAACCATTGTTTTCAATACGTTGCAAATGTACCGTTGGGATCGTTTGGATTACTTGAAAAAATTACATGAACAGGCTATAAAAGAAGGTTTTTTTATCGGAATGAAATTGGTTCGTGGTGCGTACATGGAAAAGGAAATTGTTCGGGCTGCTGAAAAAGGATATCCATCACCAATTTGCGCTTCAAAAGAAGCTACGGATGAAAATTATGATGGTGCTGTGCGCTATATGACGGATCATTTAGAGGTAATGTCTGTTTTTGCAGGTACCCATAATGAGTCCAGCACTTATACGCTAATGGAATTAATGACGGAGAAAGGAATAAAAATTAATGATGACAGAATCTGGTTTGGACAATTGTATGGTATGAGCGATAACATCAGCTACAATATGGCCGCTAATGGCTATAATGTTGCTAAATATTTGCCTTTTGGTCCAGTAAAAGATGTGATGCCGTACTTAATTCGTCGTGCGGAAGAAAATACTTCCGTAGCGGGACAAACGAGTCGTGAATTAGAAATGATAAAAGCAGAACGCAATCGAAGAAAAGGGAAGTAGGAAAGTGGTCAGTGATCAGATTTTAGTATTCAGTTATATTAGAATTTATAAAAAGTTTTAATAAAAAACTCCATTCAGCTTATTGAATGGAGTTTTTTAATGTCAAATTTATGAAATCTAAAAATTGCTAAACTGCAGATTACTTAAATTTTTATAAATCCCATTTTCTAGAGCGATTAATTCCTGATGTGTTCCTTGTTCTGTGATTTTTCCTTTATCCAAGACCAAAATTTGATCCGCACTGCGAATCGTCGATAGGCGGTGCGCTATTATAATACTAGTTCTTCCTTGCATTAAAATCTCTAGGGCTTCCTGAACTAGTTTTTCACTTTCGCTGTCTAATGATGATGTGGCTTCATCCAGAATTAAAATACTTGGATTTTTCAATAATGCTCGGGCTATGGCAATACGTTGTCGTTGTCCGCCGGAAAGTTTAATACCTCTTTCTCCCACAATCGTTTCAAATTTTTCAGGGAAACTTTCGATAAAATTATAGGCATTGGCTTGTTTTGAAGCAGTAACAATTTCTTCTTCGGTAGCATTGGGATTTCCATAAGCAATATTCTCTCTGATGGTTCCTCCAAATAATATTACGTCTTGCGGTACAATACTCATGTTTCCACGAAGACTTTCTAAATCAAAATCATAAATATTTTTTCCGTCAACCAATATTTCTCCTTCGTCAATAGTATAAAAACGCAATAATAGGGAAGCAATAGTAGATTTTCCGGTTCCGCTTGGTCCGACAATAGCAATTTTTTGACCAAAATTAGCGGTAAAACTAACGTCTTTTAATACTTTAATTTCTTTTCTGGAATGGTAACTGAACGCTACATTCTTGAAAGTGACATTGCCTTTTATTTTTTCAATTGCAGCCGGATCACGCACCGAATTAATTTTTTCAGGAGTTTCATCTAATAATTCAAAAACACGTTCGGTTGCGCCAATCGCTTTTTGGATTTGGGCATATAGTTCCGCAATTCCGCCAAAAGAAGCACCTACAAATGTAGAATACAACACAAACGAAATCAATTGGCCAACGCTCATTTCTCCGCTAATACTCAATCGAACACCAAACCAAACTACGGCAACAATAGCTCCAAAAAGACAGAAAATAATGAATGAAGCAAAATACCCTCGGTATTTCCCGCCTTTGATGGCAATTGCAACCACTTCTTTTATTTTTCCGTTGTAACGGGCAATTTCGTACCACTCATTGGCAAAAGCCTTAACAATACTGATGCCTTGCATGGTTTCTTCAACAATTACTTGACTTTCGGCCACTTTATCTTGAACATTTTTTGAATATTTCCTGATGAATCGCCCAAAAATAACCGCAGCAACGGCCACTAGTGGCACTACGGACAACATCAATAATGTCAATTTGATGCTTTCATTGGCCAATAAAAGAACGCCACCAATAATTAAAATGAATTGTCTTAAGAATTCGGCTATAGTAGATGTTAAAGTATCTTGTATCTGGGTAATATCTGAACTGATTCTACTGTTTAATTCGCCAACACGCTTTTGCGAGAAGAAAGACATAGGTAGTTTTACCAAATTGCTGTACAGTGATAATCGTAGATTAGCTAAAGTATTCTCCGTAAAATTGACAAATAAATACAATCTAAAAAACGAAAAAATGGACTGAAGAAATAAGATTACAATTAAACCACCCGCAATCATGTTAGCTTGAGTATTGTCTTTGTTTTTCACACAATCAATTAGCATTCCCATCAACTTAGGAAAAGCAAGAGCAGTCGCTCCAGTGAATAATAAAAAAACTAATCCTACATAAAATTTCCATCGGTGATTTCCTGCATATTGAAATATTACAGTTGCTTTTTGGAGTGAACTTGCAGTAATTTTTGATTTTGGTAAATCGTTTTCTTTGAACCTGGCCATTATCTATTGTTTATGTCGCAAATGTAAGACTATAGCGAATGAATACAAAAAAATACTAGTTTTTCATTACAAAGATAAAGTGCTATTATAGAGCACGAAAGAAAACTGAGTCACTATTTTATTGATTTTTTTTACTTTTTTGCTTGCAGATACGATTTCTAGCTGTATATTTGCACTCGCAATAAGGATATGAAAATATCTGCATTGTTTAGGGCAATTAGCTCAGCTGGTTCAGAGCACCTCGTTTACACCGAGGGGGTCGGGGGTTCGAACCCCTCATTGCCCACCATAAGGGACAAGGAAGAAAAATTCTTCTTTGTCCTTTTTTTATTTGAAAAATTTTTTAGCAGTCTGACTGAATCAAAAACTAACACTTCCTCCTATTTATCAAAGACATTTCATAGGTAATATTTACCCATGCGAATCAAGTGTTGAAAAAAGCTAAAAAAAAAGAAAGATATATCTTTCGAATTATTTGTAGGAAGATAAAATTAATTTGCTTTTACTTTGGCATAATGATTGTCTCTTTTAGGGTTGTACAAATTATTAGTGTCATACAACGATTTTATTTAAATTAATACTATGATATCATATATTTACTTGGCAAATGAAAATTTTTAATGACAAAAAGACTTAAATAAATATATGTCAAATCATAAAATACTTACTATTGACAATCTGTCACTTCAGGAATTTGATTCGGAAGCAGATTTAATTCCACTTTTGACTCCCGAAGACGAGGAGGAAATGAACAATGAGGCTTTACCTGAATTATTGGCTATATTGCCCTTGCGGAATATGGTTTTATTTCCAGGAGTTGTAATACCAATTACTGCGGGACGCGATAAATCGATTAAGTTGATCAATGACGCTAACGCTGCAGGGAAAACTATTGGAGTTGTTGCTCAAATCAATGAGGAAGATGAAGACCCAACCAAAGCAGATATTCATAAAATAGGTACGGTAGCCCGTATTTTACGTGTACTGAAAATGCCTGACGGGAATATAACGGTAATTCTTCAAGGTAAAAAACGTTTTGAGATTGAGACTGTTATTGATGAAACATCTTATATTACTGCAAAAATCAAGGAAGTTCCAGAGAAAAGACCTAAGAAAAACGATACTGAATTTGTTGCCATTCTGGATTCAATCAAAGAATTAGCGATTCAGATTATAAAAGAAAGTCCAAACATTCCCAGTGAAGCTACTTTTGCGATCAAGAATATTGAAAGCCAATCGTTTTTAGTCAACTTTGTGACTTCGAATATGAATTTGACAGTTAAAGAAAAACAAGATTTATTGGCGATTAATGAATTGAAAGAAAGGGCTTTAGAAACACTTCGCTACATGAATATTGAGTTGCAAAAACTCGAATTAAAAAATGATATTCAGTCTAAAGTTCGGTTTGATTTAGACCAACAACAGCGTGAATATTTCCTGCACCAGCAAATGAAAACCATTCAGGAAGAATTAGGTGGCGTTTCTCAGGAAGAGGAAATGGACGAAATGTTACAGAAGTCCTTGACCAAAAAATGGGACGAGAAAACCAAAAAACATTTTGATAAGGAATTGTCTAAAATGCGTCGCATGAATCCCCAAGCGCCTGATTTTGGTATTCAAAGAAACTATCTGGAGTTGTTTTTGGAATTGCCTTGGAACGAATATTCTAAAGATAAATTCGATTTAAAAAGAGCACAGAAAATATTAGATAGAGATCATTTTGGTCTTGAAGATGTTAAGAAAAGAATGATAGAACATTTGGCAGTTTTAAAATTGCGAAATGATATGAAATCCCCAATTATTTGCTTGACAGGACCTCCCGGAGTTGGAAAAACATCTATTGGACGCTCTATTGCAGAAGCTTTAGGCCGAAAATATGTTAGAATTTCTCTTGGTGGGTTGCGTGATGAAGCGGAAATTCGCGGACATAGAAAAACGTATATAGGTGCCATGCCTGGACGAATTATCCAAAGCTTGAAAAAAGCCGGAACCTCAAATCCTGTTTTTGTTTTGGATGAAATCGATAAATTATCAAACAGCAACCAAGGTGATCCGTCATCAGCATTATTGGAAGTTTTAGATCCGGAACAAAACAATTCTTTTTATGATAATTTCCTTGAAATGGGATATGATTTGTCTAAAGTGATGTTTATTGCTACATCGAATAATATGGCTGCGATTCAACCTGCGTTGAAAGACAGAATGGAAATCATCAAAATGTCAGGCTATACGATTGAAGAAAAGGTAGAAATTGCACGTCAGCATTTGTTTCCAAGACAATTGAAAGAACATGGTTTGACAACCAAAGATTTAACTATTGGTAAAAAACAATTAGAAAAAATTGTCGAAGGATACACACGTGAATCCGGAGTTCGTGGCCTAGAAGCTAAAATTGCTCAAGTAATCCGTAACGCAGCAAAATCCGTTGCAATGGAGGAAGCGTATAATAAAAAAGTAACGGATGACGATATCATAAAAACGCTAGGTGTTCCAAGGCTAGAAAGAGATAAATACGAGAATAATGATGTTGCCGGAGTAGTAACTGGTTTGGCCTGGACCTCTGTTGGCGGTGATATTTTGTTTATAGAATCGTTGCTTTCCCCAGGAAAAGGAACCATGACAATTACCGGAAACTTGGGTACAGTAATGAAAGAATCTGCCACCATTGCTTTAGAATATATTAAGGCCAATGCATCATTTTTAGGATTGGATTCAGAGCTGCTTTCTAAATATAACATTCACTTACACGTTCCGGAAGGAGCCACTCCAAAAGACGGACCAAGTGCAGGAATTGCAATGCTGACGTCCTTAGTTTCGTTATTTACACAAAAACGAGTGAAGAAAAACCTAGCCATGACAGGAGAAATTACTTTACGTGGGAAAGTATTGCCAGTAGGCGGAATCAAAGAAAAGATTTTGGCTGCAAAAAGAGCCAATATTAAAGAAATTATTCTGTGTCATGAAAATAAGAGTGATATTGATGAAATAAAACCTGAATATCTGGAAGGACTTTCTTTTCATTATGTAAAAGAAATGAGCGAAGTATTGAAATATGCTCTAACTGATCAAAAGGTTAAAAACGCTAAGGATTTGTAATAAAAACAAATTCTAAATTTAAAATCCAACTTCTAAAACTTGATTTTCAAGCAAAGGAATTTGGATTTTTTTATTTGTAATTACCAGTTTTAAAGTTGCCATTTATTGTATTTATAATTTTATCTTCGCAGTTGCGTTTTACTTATACAAACTCCAATTTAAAGCATGCTAAAAAAACTATATCTGTACTCTTTTCTTTTTGTTTGTGCTGTGTCTTACAGTCAAATAGGAGGGAAGTACACCTATCAGTTTTTAAATTTAGTGACCTCACCAAGACAGGCAGCTTTAGGCGGGAAAGTGATTACAATTTATGATGAGGATGTCAATCAGGTCCATTTTAATCCGGCTACTATAAATGCAGAAATGGACAACCATTTGGCTTTGAATTACGGGAGCTACTTTAATGAAGTGACTTATGGAACTGCTTCGTACGCGTATACATACGATCGTCATTTACAGACCTTTCAGGCGGGTATAAATTATGTAAATTATGGTAATTTTGAAGGATTTGATGAAAATGGCCAGCCTACGGCAGCATTTACTGGAAGTGAAATAGCGCTTTCTTTCGGGTATGCCTATAATATTCCCTATACGAATATTCATATTGGTGCGAGCGCTAAATTGATTTCTTCAAATTTAGACATTTATAATTCTTTTGGTGGTGCGTTAGATATAGGCGCTCTTTTTATTGATGAAAAAAATGATGTCAATTGGGCTTTGGCCATTCGAAATATAGGCACACAGTTTTCAACGTATAATGGTACAAATGAAAAACTGCCGCTAGAAATAATCGCAGGAGTGTCACAGGAATTAGAAAATGTCCCTATTCGCTGGCATCTTACTTTAGAGAATTTACAGCAATGGAATATTGCTTTTTCAAATCCAGCTAGAGCTACATCTTCATTTAATGGAGAATCAACCGAAGAGAAGGTGTCATTTGTAAATAATGCTTTGCGTCATGTAATTATGGGAGTAGAGCTTTTTCCTAAAAGAGCCCTTAATTTGCGATTGGGATATAATTTTAGACGAGCCGAAGAATTACGCATTGTTGAGCAACGTAATTTTTCAGGAATTTCATTGGGTTTTGGACTTAAATTAAATAAACTTAAATTTAATTATTCATATTCAAGATATACGTTAGCAGGAAATACAAGCCTTTTTGGATTGACAATTAATTTTCAAGAATGATTTTGATATAACATTGAACTTTAAATTTTACATTTTGAACAAAAAAATCACCATTGCGATTGACGGTTTTTCATCAACCGGAAAAAGTACTTTAGCCAAACAACTCGCAAATCATTTTGGATATGTATTTGTAGATACCGGAGCAATGTATCGTGCCGTTACTTTTTTTGCGATGCAAAAAGGATATGTTAACGCCACTTTTTTTGATAAACAAGCATTGATTAATAGTTTGTCAAATATTAAGTTGCAGTTTAAATTCAATACTGATTTGGGTTTTGCCGAAATGTATTTGAATGATGTGAATGTCGAAACTGAAATCAGAACGATTGAAGTGTCTAGTTTTGTTAGTAAAGTAGCCGAAGTTTCTGAGGTTCGCAGTAAATTAGTCGAACAGCAAAAAGAAATGGGAAAAGACAAAGCAATTGTGATGGACGGCAGAGATATAGGTACCGTTGTTTTTCCGGATGCCGAGCTTAAAATATTCATGACCGCCAGTGCAAGCACAAGAGCAAAAAGACGCTATGACGAGTTAGTTCAAAAGGGCGATAGTATCACGTATGAAAAAGTTCTCAAAAATGTAGAAGAGCGGGATTATATTGATACTCACCGGGAAGATTCTCCCTTGATAATGGCCGATGATGCGATAGAAATTGACAATTCACATTTAAATCGTAAAGAGCAATTTGAGCTTGTTTTAGAATTAGTAAATGAAATTACTAAAACGATATAATTAGTTGCAGATTTAATTTTTAATAGTAGATTTACGCCTTGTAAATTTTTTAAAATAAAAAAAACAATTCATCGCATGGGAATTAAAAATAGATTGGTAATAATGAGTTTTCTTCAGTTTTTTGTTTGGGGAGCTTGGTTGATTACCATTGCAAATTATTGGTTCGGCACCAAGAATTGGGAAGGAACTCAATTTGGATTGGTTTTTGGAACTATGGGAATTGCTTCTTTATTTATGCCGACACTAACCGGAATTATTGCTGATCGATGGGTAAATGCTGAGAAATTATATGGAATTCTTCATATTTTGTATGCTGCAGTATTATTTTTTATCCCACAAGTTACTACTCCGGAAACCTTTATTTATAGTATGCTTTTAGCAATGTGTTTTTATATGCCAACGATTGCTTTGAGTAACTCAATTTCTTACACGGCTCTAAAATTAAACAATAAAGATGTAATCAAAAATTTCCCTCCAATACGGGTTTGGGGAACAATCGGTTTTATTGTTGCTATGTGGATCACTAATTTGACCGGAAATAAAGCAACGGAATATCAATTTTATATTGCAGGTTTAGCAGCGGTACTTTTGGGAATTTACTCTTTTACGTTACCCAAATGTAAACCGCAGCGCTTGTCTAAAGAGAATGCTTCTGTGATGGAAACACTAGGATTAGAATCCTTTAAGTTATTCGCAGATTATAAAATGGCTTTGTTCTTTGTTTTCTCCATGTTTTTAGGAGGCGCTTTACAATTAACAAATGCGTACGGAGATGTTTTCTTGGATGAATTCAAACATTTTCCAAAATATGCTGATTCTTTCGTAGTGGAATATTCAACTATTATCATGTCGATTTCTCAAATATCGGAGACTTTATTTATTCTTGCGATTCCTTTTTTTCTAAGACGTTTTGGTATCAAACAAGTGATGTTGATCAGTATGCTGGCTTGGGTATTGCGTTTTGGATTATTTGCTTACGGCAATCCTACAGACGGGTTATGGATGATTATTATGTCCTGTGTGGTATACGGAATGGCATTTGATTTCTTTAATATATCAGGATCATTATTTGTTGAAACCACCACAGATCCAAAAAATCGTTCTTCGGCACAAGGATTGTTTATGATGATGACCAATGGTTTTGGAGCGGTTTTAGGAAGTTTTACTTCGGGATGGGCTATTGATAAATATTTTACTAAATCATTTAATAATACTACAGATTTGGCTGGTTTTCTGGAAACAGAAACGACGAATTCAAAGATGTTAGAATTTGTGACTGCTCAAGGGAATACAATTACGGCTGATGGATTGTTTAGTAAAGCCATTTTTATGAAAGACTGGCATACCATTTGGTTGGCTTTTGCTATGTATGCACTGATAATTGCCTTGGCTTTTGCCGTTTTATTCAAGCACAAACACAATCCTGTAGATTTTGAAAATGTAAGTCATTAGAAAGGAAAGAAAAATAAAAAAAACCGATAACTAAAAATAGTTATCGGTTTTTTTATGCTGGGAATCAAATATTTATATAACTAGCCCCGAGTGAAGCGGCATCCTTTTATACAGTATCCAGCCTTCAAAAGGCTAGATACTGTATAAAAGATATAGCGGAAAGCGGGAGTAATCGTCATAAAAACCCCAAAACGTACTGCTCCTAAAAACCAAGACATTATCGCATTTAAATTATTTTGCAAATTAAGATAAATGTGTTACTTTTGCAGTCCTTTTGGTGAATAAGAGTTTCCTTTAGGTATTACTTAATTATACAAACAACTTCTGTTGTTTTCTAGCACATTAAGAAACTCGAGAGAATACAGAATACAAATTTTCAATCAGCATGTCTGAACAAGTAAAATCACAAGAAGAGTTTTTAGCAAATTTTAACTGGCACAACTTTGAAGAAGGTATTGATGCAGTGGATCAAAAAAACTTATTAGAATTTGAAGAACTAGTTTCAAAAACATTTATCGCTACGGATCAAGAAGAAGTAGTAGATGGAACAGTTGTTAGAATTACAGATAGAGACGTTATTGTTGATATCAACGCAAAATCGGAAGGTGTTATTTCATTGAACGAATTCCGTTACAACCCAAGCTTAAAAGTAGGTGATACTGTTGAAGTATTAATTGACATCCGTGAGGATAAAACAGGTCAATTAGTATTGTCTCACAGAAAAGCACGTACTATCAAATCATGGGATAGAGTTATTTCGGCTAACGAAACAGGAGAAATCGTTAATGGTTTTGTAAAATGCAGAACTAAAGGTGGTATGATCGTTGACGTTTTCGGAATTGAAGCGTTTTTACCAGGATCTCAAATTGATGTTAAACCAATTAGAGACTACGATGTATATGTAAACAAAATGATGGAATTCAAAGTGGTAAAAATCAACCACGAATTCAAAAATGTTGTTGTTTCTCATAAAGCGCTTATTGAAGCGGATATCGAAATCCAGAAAAAAGAAATCATCGGTCAATTGCAAAAAGGACAAGTATTAGAAGGTGTTGTTAAAAACATTACTTCTTATGGTGTCTTTATTGACTTAGGTGGAGTTGATGGATTGATTCACATTACTGACCTTTCTTGGTCAAGAATCAACCACCCATCTGAAGTATTGGAATTAGACCAAAAATTAAATGTTGTAATCCTTGATTTCGATGACGAAAAAACAAGAATTCAATTAGGATTGAAACAATTAAACGCTCACCCTTGGGATGCTCTAGATGCTAAATTAGCAATTGGAGACAAAGTAAAAGGTAAAGTAGTTGTAATCGCTGATTACGGTGCATTTATTGAAGTGGCTGAAGGTGTTGAAGGTTTAATCCACGTTTCTGAAATGTCTTGGTCTACTCATTTACGTTCTGCTCAAGATTTCGTAAAAGTAGGAGATATTGTTGAAGCAGTTATCTTAACATTAGACAGAGATGACCGTAAAATGTCATTAGGTATCAAACAATTGTCTCAAGATCCTTGGACTGATATCACTTCTAAATATCCTGTAGGTTCTAAACATTCAGGTATCGTTAGAAACTTTACAAACTTTGGTATTTTCGTAGAACTAGAAGAAGGAATTGATGGATTGATTTACATCTCAGACCTATCTTGGACAAAGAAAATCAAACACCCATCTGAATTTGTAAATGTTGGTGAAAAACTTGATGTAGTAGTATTAGAATTAGATGTTGATGGACGTAAATTATCTTTAGGTCACAAACAAACTACTGCTAATCCTTGGGATCAATATGAAGATTCATTTGCAGTTGGAACAATCCATAACGGTGAAATCTCTGAAATTGTTGACAAAGGAGCTACTGTAGAATTTGGTGATGATATCGTTGCTTTCATTCCTACACGTCACCTTGAAAAAGAAGACGGAAAGAAATTGAAAAAAGGCGAAACAGCTGATTTCAAAGTTATCGAATTCAACAAAGAATTCAAAAGAGTAGTTGCCTCTCACACTGCTATCTTCCGTGAAGAAGAAGAGAAAAATGTGAAAGCAGCTACTGAAAACACATCATCTTCAGCATCTACAAACAATGCTTCGGCATCAACTTTAGGTGATAGTAATGATGTATTAGCAGCATTAAAAGCTAAAATGGAAAAGTCAGAGAAAAAATAATTTCTTGATTTTTTGAAAATAGAAAGCTCCACAGTAATGTGGGGCTTTTTTTTGCTTCCTTTTTAAGGAGCATAACATATAAGTTCACCATCCACAATCGTCCCGCTGTTCGCAGTATCTTTTTATTGTGCAGTACTAATTTTTAAAAAATAACTTTGGGTAGCACCATAAAAAGGATACTTGCTGCCATCTGGGCTATTTTACTTCGTTTCATTTTCATAACACTATTAAAAAAAATATAATTATTTGAAAATCAATATTTTGAAAATTATTTTTATTTTTTTAAAACCAAAAGTAATAATAGTGCGTAAATGCTTTTATATAACTTTTAAAAAAAAAATATGAAAACTAGAAAATTTTTATCAATTGCATTAATGACATTAGTATTTGGAGCTACATCTTTCGCTCAAAAAAGTGTAATGGTTGGAGGAGCAGCGATGTATCCAACTAAAAATATTGTTGAAAATGCGGTAAACTCTAAAGACCATACTACTTTAGTTGCAGCTGTAACAGCAGCTGGTTTAGTTGAAACATTACAAAGTACAGGACCATTCACCGTTTTTGCCCCAACAAATGCTGCGTTTGATAATTTACCAGCAGGAACTGTAACTACATTGTTAAAACCAGAAAACTTAAAGATGTTACAAACAATACTTACGTACCATGTTGTAGCTGGAAAAATGAATGCTTCAGATATTGCTAAAGCAATTAAAATGGGAAAAGGAAAAGCAACCTTAAAAACAGTTAGTGGCGGAAACTTAACTGCTTGGATGAAAGGTAAAGATTTATATATCTCGGATGAAAATGGAGGAAAATCTAAAGTAACAATTGCTGATGTGAACCAATCTAATGGTGTGATTCACGTTATTGATGCAGTTGTATTACCTAAACAATAATTTTTGATTAGAGGTTGATATTTTGTTAGTCTTAAGAGCCCTGCAATTTGCAGGGCTTTTTTGTTATAAAAAAAACCCGATACTAAGTTTTTTAGCATCGGGATTATATTTTACTTAGATAAAATTGAACTTATCTCAAAGTGGCTCCGAGTTCAGTTATAAAATTATTTTGCAACTTGCTCATAATTTTGTCAATTTGCGCATCCGTCAGTGTTTTAGAACAGTCTTGAATAGCGAAACTTAAAGCGTATGATTTTTTCCCTTCAGGAAGATTTTGACCTTGATATACATCAAATAAATTAATGTCTTTTAAAAGTGTTTTTTCTGTCTGACGTGCAATGTTATAAATACTTTCATAAGTTATGTTTTGATCTATAAGCAAAGCCAAATCCCTGCGCACTTCCGGATATTTTGGAATCTCGGTATATTTTATCTTCGCAGAAATTAATTTTAAAATTAGAGCCCAATTAAAATCCACAAAAAATACTTCTTGTTTGATTCCAAAATGCTTCAATATTGATTTTTTTACCACCCCAAATTCTACCAAAGTATCTTTGTGACATCCAATTGCAATTCCTTCAGAAAAAATATCAGATGTAACAGGTAAATTTTGTGTTTTTTGAATCCCTAATCTTGAAAGGATCCCATGGACATAGCCTTTGAACAAAAAGAAATCAGAGGGTTTTTGAGCGTTAGTCCAATTTTCTTGATTTCTGTTTCCGGAAAGAAATAAAGTCAAATGTTTTTTCTCTTCATAACCAGCAAGATAGTTGTGGTATGATTTTCCAAATTCAAATAATTTTAAATCGGAATTTTTACGATTAATATTATAGGAAACAGCCTCTAATCCGGAGAATAACAGGGATTGTCGCATTGTTGATAAATCAGCACTTAACGGATTCAGCATTGTTACGTTATGTTCTTCTTTAAGTATTTCACTCAGCGCTACATAAGAAGCGGTCGTCAGCGAATTAGCCATCATCTCATTAAATCCTTGAGAATTTAATTGTGTGGCAATCAGATTTTGTATCTTATAGTCTTCGTTTCTGGGAGAATTAGAAACAGTAGCATTCAATTTTTTTGAAAATTTAATGTTATTGTAACCGTAAACCCTTAATATTTCTTCAATTACATCAATTTCTCTTTGTACATCAACCCGGTAAGCCGGAATGGTTAAACCTAAACCTGCGTCAGAAACACTATTGATTTTAATTTCTAATGACGCTAATATTTGTTTGATCGTATCTTTTGGTAATTCCTGACCAATTATTTTAGCGACTTTACTAAAATTTAAAAACACTGAAAAGTCTTCCAATTTTTTTGGATACATATCCACAACATCAGATGTTATTTCGCCTCCTGCTACTTCTTGTATTAATAGAGCTGCTCTTTTTAGGGCGTATGCGGTAATGGTTGGGTCAATTCCTCTTTCAAATCGAAAGGAAGCATCCGTATTCAATTGATGTCTTTTCGCTGTTTTACGAATACTTACGGGATTAAAATAAGCACTTTCCAGAAAAATAGAATTGGTATGTTCACCTACTCCTGATTTTTTTCCGCCAAAAACACCGGCAATACATAAAGGTCCTTTTTCATCACAAATCATTAAATCTTCTTCGTGTAAGGTTCGTTCTACATCATCAAGAGTAATGAATTTAGTTCCGGCAGGAAGTGTTTGTACGAGTATCTTTCCATTAATTTTTGCAGCATCAAAGGCATGAAGTGGTTGACCCAGCTCATGTAAAACATAATTGGTTACATCTACAATATTATTTTTAGGATTGATTCCAATAGCTTTCAATCGGTTTTGCAACCAAGCTGGTGATGGTTTTACCTCTATACCAGAAATGGTTACACCACAATATCTAGGAGCCAGTTTAGACTCTTTGACATCAATATCAATTTTTAAGGTTCTTTTATCTACTCTAAAATTACTTACCGAAGGGGTGATCAGTTCTACATTGACACCGCTTTGCAGCATTCCTGCTCTCAAATCCCGAGCAGTTCCCAAATGGCTCATGGCATCAGCACGATTGGGTGTCAATCCAATTTCGAAAACTTCGTCATTTTCAATTTTAAAAACGGTGGATGCAGGAGTTCCTGCTGCTAAAGCATCGTCCAGTATCATAATTCCGTCATGGCTATCGCCTAGTCCTAGTTCATCTTCTGCACAAATCATTCCGTGACTTTCCTGTCCGCGAATTTTTCCTTTTTTTATTATAAAAGCAATTCCCGAGGCGTCATATAATGTGGTTCCAATAGTAGCAACCGGCACTTTTTGTCCTGCAGCAACATTAGTGGCACCACATACAATCTGTACAGGAACGCCATTTCCTAAATCGACTGTGGTAATTTTTAATCGGTCAGCATCCGGATGTTGGATGCATGTAAGCACGTGTCCCACAACAATGCCTTCTAATCCGCCTTTTACGGATTGGTATTTATCAACAATTTCTACTTCTAACCCTAAATCAGTTAGTAATGCTGCAGTTTCTTCGGATTTCCAGTCTATTTTAATAAATTGTTTTAACCAGTTGTAAGATATTTTCATCTTTTAATTTTAATGAGACTGCAAATATAAGGATTGCAGTTTGGAGTAAGAAACAATTTTTTTGGTTTTTTACAACTCATTTATATGGATTGACTACGTACCAAAAATACAGATAAAGGAATCTTAAATATAATTATATGTGAATTAAACAATAAAATTAGGTTAAAAAAACACATATTTAAATTTAATGCTATTACTTGAATGAATTGTGCTATTCTAAAGAGAAATAGGTAACTATTTTTGATAAAATATAAACAGATAACAATATGGATAACGTAGCACAAAGACCAGAATTTAAGGCAAAATATGATAATTATATTGGGGGAAAGTTTGTTGCACCAATTAAATACTCATGCATTCTTTGATTAATTTATTAATGGTAGCTGCCAGTTCTACATTGTTGTAGAAAAAATAATTTTGGTAGTTTAATTGCCAAAATTGGTCGTTTCCGTCTTTAGGATACCGTTCGTTCAAAAACTGTAAGGTATCTATAATCTTAGTTTGCTCTATGGCCAAAGCCAAACACTGTGTTGGATTTTTTCTTGTAGCCTCCGGGAAATCAATTTTCATTTCTACATTTGAGGGAATCACTACTGTTTCTCCTGGTAAGTACACAAAGCTCGGATCATCAAAAAGATGCATCACTTTTTTACCTCTGAGCATGCTAGTCACTACAAAATCACTAAATTTTAGAGGAACTAATGCCGATGATTCATAAGTTTCAAAAAGATTTAGTTCGCAATGGTTCAAAGAGTAAACCGTTCGGTTCTCCACTAATGTTTTTAACGATTTCTCGTTTGATAAATGCGGTGGGTTGATGAAGGTACGATTACTATTCATAAATTTAAACTTTAAAAAAGGAAAAGTCTAAATTTAAAGTAAATAACTTAAATTTTAGTGCTATTTATGGAATATTTAAATTAATTCTTCGACGTGTTTTTTTATGTTTTCTGCAATTTTTTTAGTGGGCAGATCATTGGCATCCATGCCAAAAGGGTCTTCAATTTCTTCGGCAATCAGCTCTAAACTTGCTAAAACATAAAAGATAAATACCACAACCGGAATTACATAATATCCCAAACTGAACACGTATCCAAAAGGCAAAGTCAGTACATAAATAAAAATAAATTTTTTGATAAAAGCACTGTATGAATAGGGGATAGGAGTGTTTTTTATACGTTCACAAGCACCACAAATATCTGTAAACGAATGAACTTCAGTATTTAAAATCAAGAGTTGGTCGCCTGTTATTTTTTTAGAAACATACAAATCATTGATTTTTTGAAACATCATTTTTGCGACCTGATTGGGCTTGTGTTTGTGATGATCAATGTCTAAATCCAGATCGTCAAAAAGTTGCAGGCTGGTGTCACGGTCGTTTAAATGTTTATGTAAAATTGAGGCATACCCGGGAATTATTTTGCGAAAGAAATTACGATCTTTTTCGTCCTGCAACATTGCAGACAATTTAATAGATAAATTACGACTGTTATTTACCAATGATCCCCATAATTTTCTTCCTTCCCACCAGCGATCATAAGCTGTATTGGTTCGGTAGGCTAATAATAATGAAATTACAAAACCCAACATTCCGTGCATTATTGAAATGTTTTTTACGGGACTGTTATCCGGCAAATGCCAATATTCAATTTCCAAATACCCTATTACACCGGAATAAATACCAATAAGTAGCATCATTGGTATCAATTTCCGAAAAGTATCGGCTTTGCTTAAATGGAAAATAAAACTAATCCAATCTTTAGGGTTATACGAAGTCATTCAGATTTTTTATTTGCAAAAATAAACTAAAATGAACTTTCTGGTTCTAAATAAGGAATCAAAATTTTTACTGTAAACTACCATTCGTTTTGCCCTTAAAATTTGAAAATTGAGCCATGGAAAAAAGAACAAAATTGTGAATTATTGTCAAATTAAAAAATAAGATTTCCCGCCAATTCTCGAAGTGCAATTTCAGATAATTTGCCTTGAAATTGGGCGTTACTATAGCGAACCTTTGCATTAACATAATTCAATTGTGCGGTTCTGAATTCTAGAGTGGTAATGGTTCCAATGCGAAATTTATCTAAAGTTATAGTCAAATTTTGTTGGGCTATTGCTTGATTTTTTTCTTCCAATGTTATCAATTCTAAATTGGTCAAATAGGTTTGATAGGAGGTTGCCAATTGAGCATTTAGTATCAAATTTTGTTGCTGAATTGATATTTTGGAATTTTCAATTTGAATTTTCGCTATTTTTTCATTTCTATTTTGAGAAAAGCCATCAAACAGGTTTAATGTTGCTGTAAAGCCATAATTAAAACCTCTGGATTGCGATTGTGTGACGAAACCAAGACTGGATTGACTTTCTGAAAAGTTATAGGCCGTATTAACTCTGATTGTAGGATAACGTCCTGCTTTGATTTGCTTCAATTGCAATTCAGCTACTCTTTTATTGATGACCTGAGCTTCTAATTGTGGATTTTGCTTTTCGGCCAGCACAGTAAGTTCCGGAAGAAATAACAGTCGGTCTACTGCAAGTACATCGATTACTTTAAAATTAATTTTAAGATCTCTGGCCATAATTTGATTCAGCAGGATTTTGCTGTTAGCATAGAGTTCTTTTTGTCTTAAAAGTGCGACTTGGTCAGTATTTAAATCTACCTGAGCATTCAAAACCTCTAATTTAGATGCTTTTCCGATTGTAAATCGGTTTTGTGCCAAAATTAATCGCTGATTTGAAATAACAATTGTCGTATCCAGAGCGGCCAATTGTTGTTGTTGCTGCACTAAATCATAATAAGCAGCATTTACGTCACTAATTTTAGTAATTAAGGTCAGCTTTAATTGGGCTTCCCCAAGTTTTTGTAACTCTTTGAGCTGGTTCATTCGGGCAAACATTCGGAATCCGTCAAAAATGGTCCAGTTCAGACCTACACCATAACTCAAACTGTTATTTTTAGCATTGTCTAATTTCGTTTCTGCTCCGTCTTGCCTGGTTTGGGAACTATTTTGAACGCTGTTATTATCCACTACAGAAGCTGTTACGGTGGGTAGCATTCCTGCATTTCCAACCGCTACGTTTGTTTTTTCTATTTTTAAATTATTGGCTGCAATTTTTATTTCGTAATTGTTTTCCAATGCTATCTTTATGGCACTTTCCAATGTTAGCACTTCTTGTGCTTGGGTATTTAAAATACAAAAGAAAATTAAAATTAAACTGCGAAAGAGTATTTTAGTGTTTGTCATAATTGTTTTTTTTGTCACAGATAAATCCTTGTCATTTGTAGCTCCGTTCAAATTATCGAACTTCTTTTTCATATTCTTCAATATGATCAAATTCAGGATAATGTTTTCGAGCTTTAGACCACATTAAGTACATGGCAGGGATTACAAATAAAGTTAGAATTAAAGAGAAAATTGTTCCGCCAACAATGACAACTCCCATTCCAATTCTACTGGTAGATGCTTCTCCTAAAGATAGCGCAATAGGCAAAGCTCCCAATGAAATAGCTAAACTAGTCATTAAAATAGGACGAAGTCTGGATTCAGAAGCTTCTAAAATAGCCTCCAGTTTTGGTTTTCCTTCTTCTCTCAGTTTATTGGCAAACTCAACTATCAAAATCCCATTCTTCGTGACTAATCCAATAAGCATTACCGTTCCAATTTGGCTGAAAATATTCCACGTCTGATCAAACAACCAAAGGGAGAATAAAGCACCTGCAACAGCCATTGGAACTGTCAAAATAATAATTAAAGGATCGATAAAACTCTCAAATTGTGCTGCCAGAATCAAAAATATTAACAGTAAAGCCAATCCAAAAGCAAAAGAGGTATTAGAACTACTCTCTACATAATCCCTGGATTCGCCCCCTAAATCAGTGGTAAAAGTGTCGTCAAGTACTTTCGCTTTAATTTCATTCATGGCATCAATTCCATCACTGATACTTTTTCCCGGTGCTAATCCGGCAGTTACAGTGGCTGACATGTATCGGTTATTGTGGTACAATTGTGGCGGATTGCTCTGTTCTTGAATACTAACAACATTATCCATTTGGATTAATTCTCCACTACTATTTTTTACATACATAGAAGTTAAATCCAAAGGTTTGGATCGATCTTCTTGTTCAAATTGTCCAATGACCTGATATTGTTTTCCATTGCGCATAAAATAACCAAAACGCTGTCCGCTCAAAGAAAGTTGTAAGGTTTGTGCAATATCCATAACAGATATACCTAAACTTTTCGCTTTTTCCCGATCAATAGTAACATTGATTTCGGGTTTGTTAAATTTTAGGTTTACATCGGTAACCGAAAACGTAGGGTTTTTGGCAGCCTCATCCATAAATTCAGGAATCTTTTTTTCTAATTGTTTAAAATTAGGTGCCTGAATAATGTATTCAATCGGTAGACCTCCACGTCTGTTTACTGCAATAGTAGGTTCCTCAATAACTGAAGTCTTAATTTCGGGATATTTTTTTGTTAATCGGTTTAATTTTTCTGCAATTTCCTTTTGAGATTTTTCTCGTTCCCCTGTTTCTGAGAGTGCCATTCGAATCATTCCACTATTTACAGAGGAGGAACCCCAACCCGGTGATGTAATTACTAAAGCAACCTTTTTTTCCGGAATAGAATCATCTACTAATTGTGATAATTCTTGCATAAAGCGGTCCGTGTATTCGTAGGACGAACCCTCAGGAGTTGTCATTCTCATAACAAGAGCACTACGGTCATCGTAAGGTGCAGTTTCTTTTTGCAATAAATTAAAAAATACATATATTAATCCAAAACAAGCTATAAGAATGGGAAAACTGATCCATTTTCGTTTCATAAAAGTACTTAATGCACTGGCATAACCACTATTCAATCTTTGGTAAAATGGTTCCGAATAAATATAGAATTTTGATTTTTTTTGTTCCCCGCCTTTCATCAAATAGGCATTTAACATAGGTGTTAATGTTAATGAGACAAAAGCCGAAATTAATACTGCGGCTCCTATGACGACGCCAAACTCCCGAAATAGCCGCCCAACAAATCCTTCCAGAAAAATTACCGGTAAAAATACGGCTGCTAAAGTAATTGAAATCGAGATTACAGCAAAAAAGATCTCATTAGAGCCTTTTATAGCTGCCTCAATTGGAGACATCCCTTCTTCGACCTTCTTAAAAATATTTTCCGTGACAACAATTCCATCATCAACGACCAGCCCTGTAGCAAGAACAATAGCTAATAAAGTCAGTACATTTATCGAGAAACCAAAAAGATACATGATGAAGAACGTTGCAATTAACGAAACCGGTATGTCAATTAAGGGTCTAATGGCAATAGCCCAATCTCTAAAGAATAAATAAATGATCAGAATTACCAGAATGATAGAAATCAATAAGGTTTCAGCCACTTCAATAACGGATTTTTTTACAAAAATAGTGCTGTCAATAACAATGTTTAATTTAATATCTTTGGGTAAATCCTTTTTTAATTTATCATATTCTTTGTAGAATTCTTTAGAAATATCTAAATAATTTGCACCAGGAAGCGGAACTATAGCTACACCTACTAACGGTAAACCGGATTGCGTCATTTTTGTTTCCAGATTTTCAGGTCCTAAAACCGCTGTACCTATATCACTAAAAAGAACCGTTTTTGCTCCTTCGGAACGAATGATAATATTATTGAACTCTTCGGCTGTAGATAAATTTCCAACTGTTTTTACTGTTAATTCCGTATTATTGCCCGTTATTTTTCCAGAAGGGAGTTCTACATTTTGTTGATTTAAGGCATCTCTAACTTCGGCTACGGAACATCCGTAAGCGGCTAATTTGACAGGATCAATCCATAAACGCATGGCAAATCTCTGTTGTCCCCAAATTTGAACTCCACTGACTCCTGGGATTGTTTCTAATCTTTGGGCAATAACATTTTCAGCATAATCACTTAATTCTAGGGAATTTCTGGAATCACTTTGAACTGTCATCGAAATAATAGCACGACTATCGGCATCTGCTTTAGAGACAACAGGAGGGGAATCAATGTCTTCTGGCAAATTTCGTACTGCCTGAGATACTTTATCCCGGACATCATTTGCGGCAGCTTCAAGATCCTTACCTAAATTAAATTCAATGGTTATGCTGCTGTTTCCTTGGGTACTCGACGAAGTAATATTTCGAATTCCTTCAATAGAATTGATTGCTTTTTCTATAGGCTCGGTAATTTGTGACTCAATAATATCCGCATTTGCTCCGGCATAATTGGTTCGAATCGAAATTTGCGCAGGATCAATAGAAGGAAATTCCCGGACTCCCAA
Source organism: Flavobacterium bomense (assembly GCF_003970355.1). Classification (NCBI taxonomy): domain Bacteria; kingdom Pseudomonadati; phylum Bacteroidota; class Flavobacteriia; order Flavobacteriales; family Flavobacteriaceae; genus Flavobacterium; species Flavobacterium bomense. Next base: position 166,208 of record NZ_RYDJ01000002.1, read on the forward strand.
AAAACTATATCCAATTATTCCAAATAACACAATGGAAAGGTTCATTACTATAGTTAATACAGGTCTTTTGATACTTAAAGTTGATAAACTCATTGTTTTAATTTAGTTTTTAATCCCAATAAACAAAGGGATTTAATTTTAAGGGTATTGACCTTAAATATTATTTTTAGCGACAGTTACTTTTACAGGAACATCATTTTTTAAGGACATAATACCACTGGTCAATAAAGTATCACCCGCCTTAAGTCCTGAAAGTACTAAGATGGAAGCATCCGTTCTGGTGGCGGTTTCGACCATCACTTGCTTTGCTTTTCCTCCACTGGAAATAAAAACTTTTTTACCGTTTTGAACCGGAATGATCGCTTCTGTTGGGACTAAGATCGCATCTTTGATAATATCCAAAGGCATTTCTACATCGGCAAAAAGTCCCGGTAATAAGTTACCGTCTTTGTTTTCTGCTAATGCTCGTACTTGTATGGTTCTGGTAGCTACAGACACTCTTGGCTCAATAGCATAAATCATAGCGCTATATTTTTTATTAGATCCGGCTACTGTAAAGTGTAAAGAGGTGTTTTTCTTAATTTGTGTAGCATATTTTTCAGGAATCGAAAAAGTTATTTTTAGCTTGCTGGTGTTCACAAGATTTGCAATTAACATGGAAGGTGTAATATAAATTCCCGGAGAAATAGAACGCAAACCAATTTTTCCTGAGAAGGGCGCTCGTACAGATGTTTTGGCAATTTGAACTTGAATCAACTGAGTCTGGGCTTCTGCGGATTTTAGATCCGCTCGGGCTAAATCATATTCTTCCTGGCTAATGGCTTCTTTTTGAAGTAATAATTGTGCTCTTCTAGCATTTTCTGAAGCTAATCCTTCTCGAGTAGATGCTTGTCTCAATTGGGCTCTTAACTCTAAATCATTCACTTTAAAAAGTACTTGACCTTTGCTAACGCTACTTCCTTCCTCAAAATAAATTCGTTCAACAATTCCTGAAACTTCACTCCGGATTTCAACCTGTTCATTGGCTTCAATAGAACCAGATAACGATAAATTATTATCAAACGTTTGTGGCTCTACAATAATTCCACTGACATTCATTGATTTGATGTTTCCTGATTGATCTTTTGAATCGCCACTTTTACTTTTGTTTTCTTTTATTCGGTAACCAATAAATCCAATGATTCCAATTGTTAGCAAGGCATAAACTAGGTATTTAATTTTCATAGTTATTAAGTAAGATTAGGTCTCAGTTTTTTTAGTTAAAGACAAATTTAGGTTTTAGAAATGAATTAATTGAGGTGTTAATTTTTATTTAACGTTTGTACATACAAATGTCTTGTCCGTAAAAAATACGTTTCTGAATTCTAAATATTTTAGAAATATAGCATTAAAAAAAATGTTTTCGGAAACTCATTAGATTGTAGGACTACAAAAAACGGAAATGGTTTAATTGATAATAGAAAAAATAGTATTTAACGAAACTAAATTAAAAAGTACATACGATCAAAAATTACGTTAGCAAGATAAAATATCAACTTCTCGCCGTTTTAGTTTTAATCAAAAACAAAAGTTGAACATTATTCTCAAAATAAGAATTTAGGTTAGCTAATATAATTCCAGATGTTTTTCTTTTTTGTCATTTCTAAGAAAACAACTCTCAAAGCGGTATGCTCCGGTTTTTGCATCCCTGCATCTTCTTTCAGAAGTTTTAAAGCATAATTTCTGGCTAAAGCTAAAGTATCTCTGTCTCGAACTAAATCGGCAATTTGAAGATTCAGTACGCCGCTTTGTTGTGTTCCCATCAAATCACCCGGACCACGAAGCTTCAAGTCGACTTCCGCAATTTCGAAACCATCGTTTGTTTGCACCATCGTTTCCATTCGGGTTTTACTGTCAGAACTCAATTTGTGACTTGTCATCAGGATGCAATAACTTTGCTCCGCACCACGCCCCACGCGACCTCGAAGCTGATGGAGTTGCGACAATCCAAAACGTTCCGCACTTTCAATAATCATCACGCTGGCATTTGGAACATTTACGCCAACTTCAATTACGGTTGTTGCGACCATAATATTAGTTTTCCCTTCTGAAAAGCGTTTCATTTCTGCATCCTTTTCCGCTGGTTTCATCTTTCCGTGCAAAATTGAAATCGAATACTGTGGCAATGGGAAATCTCTGGAAACACTTTCGTAACCGTCCATTAAATCCTTGAAATCCATTTTCTCCGATTCCTGGATGAGCGGATACACAATATAGATTTGGCGACCCAAAGCGATTTCGTCCCGAAGGAATTTCCAAACCTTCAAACGGTTGCTGTCAAAACGATGTACGGTCTGAATCGGTTTTCGTCCCGGAGGCAGTTCATCAATTACTGAAATGTCTAAATCGCCATACAAACTCATCGCCAAAGTGCGGGGAATAGGCGTGGCGGTCATTACCAGAACGTGTGGCGGAATCACATTTTTCTTCCATAATTTAGAGCGTTGCTCTACTCCAAAACGATGTTGCTCATCAATTACAGCCAGTCCTAAATTCTTGAATTTTACTTTATCTTCTAGTAAAGCATGCGTTCCGATGAGGATATGTAACGTTCCGTTTTCCAGTTCTTCATGGATAATTCGGCGTTGAGCTATTTTGGTGGAACCTGTTAGGATTCGGATATTTATATTTAAAGTTTCGGCCAATTCGGATAAACCGATAAAATGCTGATTGGCGAGGATTTCTGTTGGTGCCATCAAGCAGGCTTGGAAGCCATTATCAAGCGCCAAAAGCATGCTCATAAAAGCCACAATTGTTTTTCCGGAACCTACATCGCCTTGCACCAATCGGTTCATTTGGGCGTTGCTTCCCATATCGGTTCGGATTTCCTTTATCACTCTTTTTTGAGCATTTGTCAGTTGAAAAGGCAAATGATGCTGATAAAAATCATTGAAGTTTTCGCCTACAGTTGTAAACGGATGTCCTTTTATTTTATGTTTTCGGATGAGATTCTTCGTGATTAATTGCAACTGAATAAAGAACAATTCTTCGAATATTAATCGGAATTTGGCTTTTGCTAAAACATCAGAACTTTTTGGAAAATGAATGTTGAATAAAGCCGCTTTTTTAGGAATCAGCTTCAATTCGTTAATCAAATAATCCGGTAAAGTTTCCGTGAATAACGCTTGTGTTTCCAGAAACAATTGCTGCATCAGTTTATTAATCACCCGGTTTGAAATTCCGCGATTAGTCAAAGTTTCTGTCGAAGGATACACGGGTTGCATCGCTGAACGCAGACTTTGTTCATGCTCTGTCATCAATTCAATTTCGGGATGCGCCATGTTGAACGCATTTCCAAAAGAGGTGCATTTCCCAAAAATAACACACATTTCATTGAGCTTTAAACTCTCCCGAATCCATTTGTGACCTTGAAACCAAACGAGTTCCATTTGTCCTGTATCATCTACAAAAGTCGCTACCAATCGTTTTTGGTTTTTGCCAAATTCTACAGTTTTGATGTTGATGATTTTACCGATAATCTGAACCTCGGCACTGTTATTTTGCAGTTCGTTGATTTTGTAATATCGGGTGCGGTCAATGTATCTGTTTGGAAAAAAATTCACCAAATCCACGTACTTATAAATTCCCAATTCCTTACGAAGCAATTCGCCCCGATTGGGACCAACGCCTTTCAAGTATTCGATGGGAGTGAGTAGGAGGTTTTGTTGCATAGTGCGAAGATAGTTTTTTGTTTGGAAATTTGGAAAGTGTAATTGATTCTAAAATGCTTTATTAAAAATGTAAAGTTAAAACTTAACTTAATTGTGAAATTAACACCAAACGCAATACCTTCGTAAAAAAAAGTAATAAATGACAACTCATCTCGCATTACTCCGTGGCATCAATGTTTCCGGTCACAGTATGATAAAAATGGAGGCGCTAAAAACAACTTTGGAAGCCATTGGTTTTCAAAATGTACAAACGTATATTCAATCGGGAAATGTTTTTGTAGATACAGAAGAAGAAAGTTCAGCTGCTGTTGGATTCAAAATAAAACAGGAAATTTTCAAGGCTTTTGGTCATGAAGTGCCGGTTGTAGTCATTAGCTCTGCAGATTTAGAAGCATGTTTCAAGAATAATCCTTTCTTGAAGGAAAAAGATATTGATACTAAGAAGTTATATGTGGCTTTTATTTCGACTACGTTACAAAGTAGCAGTATGAATGATTTGAGAATAAGTCAGTTCAAACCGGATGAAGCCAGTATTGACGGCAGCAGAATTTTTATAAAATATGCTGTTGGCGCCGGAAAAACCCGATTCGACCAAAAATACATCGAGAAGAGGCTAAATGTTATTGCAACAATCCGCAATTGGAATACTGTGACGCAATTACTGAAACTTTACGAGGAAAGATAATAAGCTTTAAAATCTAGTATAACCGCTAATTCGCTAATTTTCAAATGTTATCATCCATTTGAAATTTGCGAATTAGCGGTATTTTTTTAGAGTCAAAACAAGGATGTTTCAGAATCTATTTTTAACTTTAGAAATAAAATATTTATAATTTGACGCAACCTTTTACAAAAAGAATCATCTCAAGAATATCTGTGTAAACGATGTCAAATATTATTTTACGCTTTTAGTTAAAAAAGTAAATTAATAAGTGCTTATTGAACATTTTGATGCGGTTAAATTTAGGATTATGAAGCATTTTTGCGAAAGAGATCTCAGGAGTTAAAAATTTTTGGTACTTTTTTTTTAAAAACCTTAATTATAAAAATGAAGCCTATCCTAAAGTACTGAATTTATTAGCCATTAAATAGATTATTTTTCAACCAGATCACAATACCAAAACCCAAAATCAAATGCATCTGAAGCACTCGTGTCGCAAGCGGTATCCGAGGAATCTTCTTTTTCTGGTTTTTCGTATTTTCGGTATACAACTTCTCCTATTTCGAAATCAATTGGTTTGGAAAAAATAGGTCCATCAAAAGTAAAAGTATGAAATTCGCCGTTTTCGCCACAAACGTCTACATTTTCAGGTAAATCATTGATGAAATCTTGGTCGATAACACGACCAACAAAGCTTTTATTTAAAAATCGTTCGTTTACACAAACTACAATCGTTTTAAAGCCTAAGCCTATAAATTCTTGAATGAGTTCGAGAGTCGGAATTTTCCACAGCGGAAAAATCCCCTCAAAATCTATTTCGGCTAATTTATCTTCGCGATATTTACGTAAATCTTCTAGGAAAATATCTCCGAAAATAGAATGGGTTACACCTTGGTTTTTAAGTTTTGCCAATGTTTCGCGCATTACCTTTTCGTAGACTTCCATCGTGGGCATTTCGGGAATTAGCATAATTTCAAGCGGTAATCCAATACTTTCGGCTTGTTGCTGCAATAATCCAACTCTTACACCGTGCATTGAAATACGCTGATATTGTTGGTTTACACTTGTGAGTAAACAAGCAATTTCAATTTCGGGATTTTGTAATGTTTTGTACAAGGCGAGAGCCGAATCTTTACCGCTGCTCCAGTTAAATAGTGCTATCTTTTTCAATGTATTTTCATGTTTTTTCTGGAGTCAAACTTACAAAATTTGGCGGTTTAGTTTGCGAAACCTTCGTAACTTTGAAAATTACAGTATTAAATGTATCATAATGAAATACCTATTCTTTTTTATTTCCACGTTCACATTCGCCCAACAAACCCAATTTGTTGATTTTAAATCAGTTTTAGGGAAAATTGTAATAAATCCAATTGAAAGAACTGTTTCTGGTGATGTTAATTATGATTTTAATGTTTTGAAATCTATAGATACCATTAAAATTGATGCCCAAAACATAGAATTTTCAGATGTAAAACTGAACGGAAAACCGATTAATTTTCGCAATACTGAGACACAATTACAAATTATATTTCCGTTCACAAATGGAAAAAACAACCTGACTTTTCAGTATTTGGCAAAGCCAAAACAAACGATGTATTTCGTGGGTTCAGAAGCAAATGATAATTTACAAATTTGGACGCAAGGACAAGGAAAATATACCAGTCATTGGTTTCCGAGTTTTGATGATGTGAATGAAAAAGTGGTTTTCAATTTGAATATTATATTCAAAAAAGAATATCAGGTAATTTCAAATGGAACTTTGAGATTTAAATCTGGATTTGATGGACTTTCGGTTTGGCAATACCAAATGCAAAAACCAATGAGTTCGTATTTATTGATGCTTACCATCGGTAAATTTGAAAAAAAAATCGAGAAATCAAATTCTGGAATTCCTTTAGAAATGTATTTGGGACTAAAAGACGTTTCCAAATTTGAACCAACCTATCGCAACTCTAAAAAAATGTTTGATTTCTTAGAAAAGGAAATAGGAGTGAAGTATCCTTGGGAAATTTACAAACAAGCACCTGTTCGAGATTTCTTGTATGCCGGAATGGAAAATACATCAGCAACGCTTTTCAACACGCGTTATGTGGTGGATTCTACAGGTTTTGAAGACAGAAGTTACACGAATGTCAATGCGCATGAATTAGCGCATCAGTGGTTTGGGAATTTAGTCACTGCCGAAAGCAGCAAGCATCATTGGTTACAAGAAGGTTTTGCGACCTATTATGCGTTGCTGGCCGAAAAGGAAATCTATGGAGAAGATTATTTTTATTCCAAATTATATGAGTCGGCATCACAATTAAAATACGCTTCCAGAACGGATAGCATTCCGGTTTTGAATGCCAAAGCCAGTTCATTGACTTTTTATCAAAAAGGAGCTTGGGCACTTTTTGTTTTACACAAAGAAATAGGGGATAAGGCGTTTAAAAAAGCGGTAAAAAGTTATTTAGAAAAAAATGCATTTCAAAATGTGAATACAACAGATTTTTTTGCTGAAATCAAAAAAGTATCTAGTTATGATTTAGATAATTTTAGTGAAGTATGGCTTGAAACTACTGCTTTCAATACACAACAAGCCAATAGTTTATTGCTTAAAAACAAATCAATTCAGGCGTTGTTTGAAGTCGATAAATTAAAAAACAAACCGTTGTCAGAGAAAAAGGATTTTCTTGAAAAAACAATGCAATCTGACGTCTATTTTTTGGTAAAAGAAGTTATTTTAAATCAATTAAAAAATGAAAAATGGGAAGATAAAAAAGAACTTCTGGCATTGGCTTTAACAACTGAAAATCTCCAAGTGCGTCAGGCAGTAGCTAGTACTTTGACTAAAATACCCGAAGATTTCCGTTTGCAATATGAGACTTTACTCGATGATCATTCCTATCAAACCCAAGAAATAGCGTTGTATCATTTATGGAATAATTTCCCCGAATATCGCTCTCTTTATTTGGATAAATCCAAAGACTGGATTGGTTTTAATGATTATAATCTTAAAACCTTGTGGCTTAGCTTAGCCTTGTCAAGTCCAGATTATGCATCAGACAAAACGGATTTAATCACGGAATTGGTGAATTATTCTTCTTCAATTTATGAAGCGACAACACGCCAAAATGCTTTGGAAAATCTTCTTACTTTTGGAATAATAAACGACACGGTTTTGAAAAACTTGATCAATGCATCAACACATCAAATGTGGCAGTTTTCAAAATTTGCGAGAGACAACATTAGAACCTTGCTAAAAAACAAAGAAATGCAGCTTTCATTCGAAAGGATTTTACCAAATTTGATTGAAAAGGAGCAATTTCAATTGAAAAGATTGATTTTTTAATTACTTTAACGAGATAATAATATAAGATTTATTATTTCAATATAAAATAGATGAAAGCATTAGTCATTTCAGGGGGTGGTAGTAAAGGAGCATTTGCAGGCGGGGTAGCAGAATTTCTTTTAGAAAAAGAAGCCGATAAATATGATCTTTTCGTCGGAACTTCAACTGGAAGTTTGCTGATTCCTCATTTGGCTTTAAATAAAATTGAAAAAATAAAAGAAATTTTTACCTCTGTAAATCAGTCCAGTATTTTTAGTAGACGTCCTTTTTTTGTAAAAAATAAAAATGGGGTATTTGTTATTTCGATAAACCATTTTAATGTACTAATCAATCTCATCAGAGGGAGTAAGACTTTTGGAGAAAGTTATAGTTTGAGAAAATTAATTCGAAAATCCATTACTCGTGAAGAGTTTAAAGAGTTAAAAGCCGGGAGCAAAGATGTTATTATTACCGTTTCCAATTTGAGCACTAATGAAGTGGAGTACAAGTCAATTAAAGATTTTGAATATTCTGAGTTTTGTGATTGGATCTGGATTTCATGTAATTATCTTCCCTTCATGAGTTTGGTTAATAAAAAAGGAAGTGATTATGGCGATGGTGGATTTACCAATTTAGTACCAATTCGAGAAGCCATAAATCGAGGAGCAACAGAAATTGATGTTATTATCTTGCAAACAGAAACCCAAATTAGTAAAAAAATTATCAGTAGAAACCCTTTCTCTTTATTGGTAAATTTATTTGGGACTGTTCTCGAACAGGTAAAGAAAAAGGACATTGCCATTGGTCTTTTGGCAGCAAAGAATAATAATGTAACCATAAATTTTTATTATACTCCAACGCATTTGACTGATAATGCGCTTTTTTTTAATAAAACAGAAATGAAAAAATGGTGGAAACAAGGTTACGAATACGCATTGACTAAAAGTGAAATTATGAGTGATATAAAATAACTCTTACCACAATTGTCCCACTTCGTTTTTAATATAAGCCAATGCTGCAGTGCTTGGAGAAGGTTTCTCTAATAAATCTTCAATGATAATTTCCCGCAAACTATTTGCGTCTTTTACTCTTTCATTAGTTGTTGCCAAACGAATCATTTGAATGGTTGCATTTTTGGCTGTAACAATAATGGACCAACACTCATCCGAAATGTAGATTTGCTGTGCTAAATTGTGTTCATACTCTTGTTCGATTTGTGCAATTACAAAATTGCGATACTCGTTTTTATCTTCTGAAAGAGGGGTAATTCGAACTAAAAGTTTTGAAGGATTGATCCGTTCCATAAACAAAGCCATACGCTCATAAGCCTGCAAGCGCAGAGGCAATAAGTCTTTTTGAGCGTCTTTTTGTAATAACCAGCGTCTTGTATTTTGTTGGTCTTTGAAATAAGCGTTAAATAAATAATAAGCAACACCTCCAGTAATTAGGGAAGGTATTGTGTAGCCCAGAATTTCTATGATTTTTGTAGAATCCATTTTGATGTGAAAATTATTTAGCAAAAATATACTTTTTTGAGTATAAATCAATTTCTATTTAATAGCAATAAATGAAACCGAATGCTATTTTTGTTGTTCGTAATAAGAATATTTTAATTGAATACTATGATGGAGACTTACGTTTTGGCTTTACTTTGTATTGCGGCCTTTGCTGCTGGATTTATTGATGCAATTGTTGGAGGTGGCGGATTGATACAAACGCCTATGGGATTGATTTTATTACCGAATCTTCCTGTTGCAACCGTAATTGGAACCTTGAAAGTTCCTGCTTTTAGTGGTACTTCCTTTGCAGCGTATCAATATCTGAAAAAGGTAGATATGAACTGGAAACTATTGTCGATTATGATGCTTTTGGCCTTTCCATCGGCATTTTTGGGTTCTACTTTATTGACGTATGTGAGCAATGATTTCATGAAACCGTTATTATTGGTGGTTCTTTCTTTTTTAGTTGTTTACACGTACGCCAAGAAAAATTTTGGACAACATATTGAAAAAAATCATTCCTCAAGAACTCAAATTTGTAATGCTATCGGAATCAGTTTTGTAGTTGGTTTATATGATGGATTTATCGGACCGGGAACCGGAAGTTTTTTGGTTGTGGCTTTTATTGCCATTATGGGTTTCGATTTTTTGCACGCTTCCGCAAATGCGAAAATGGTGAATCTGGCGACAAACTTTGGTTCTATATGTTTGTTTATTTTAAAAGGAAAAATTATTTGGGCAATTGCACTACCCATGGCTGCCAGCAATGCGTTAGGCGGATGGATTGGAGCAAAAATAGCCATTAACAAGGGAAATAGTTTTATTCGGATTTTTTTTCTAGTTGTAGTTGTTGGGACTTTAATCCGTTTTGCGTACGATGTATTTTTGAGATAATAAATACAAGAATATCTTATTAAGAAGAGTCGCAAAATGAATTAGCCAATTGTTGTTTTTTGGTACTGAAAACCTCATTCAAAATCGCTATTTTTGCATAATAAAACTTAAAAATTTCCATGCACAAATATATCGATCAACTTAATGAAGCCCAACGTGAACCCGTTTTGCAAAAAGACGGACCCATGATAATTATTGCGGGTGCAGGTTCCGGTAAAACGAGGGTGTTGACTATCAGAATTGCTTATTTGATGAGTCAGGGTGTTGATGCGTTTAGTATCTTATCGCTTACTTTTACCAATAAAGCGGCCCGAGAAATGAAAAAAAGAATTTCGGATATCGTGGGAGCCGGTGAGGCAAAAAATCTTTGGATGGGAACATTTCACTCGGTTTTTGCTCGAATTTTACGCTCAGAAGCCGAACATCTTGGTTATCCTTCAAACTTTACCATATATGATTCTCAGGATTCATTGCGTGCCATTTCCGGAATAATCAAGGAAATGCAACTGGATCGTGATGTGTACAAACCCAAACAGGTTTTAAGCCGAATTTCAAATTTCAAAAACAGTTTGATTACGGTAAAAGCATATTTTAATGATCCTGATTTGCAAGAAGCGGATGCAATGTCTAAAAAACCTCGAATGGGCGAAATTTATCAAAATTATGTGGACCGATGTTTTAAAGCAGGCGCCATGGATTTTGATGATTTGTTATTAAAAACCAATGAATTACTGACTCGTTTTCCGGAAGTTCTGGCCAAATATCAAAACCGTTTTCGCTATATTTTGGTAGATGAGTACCAAGATACAAATCACTCGCAATATCTTATTGTTCGGGCTTTATCCGATAAATTTCAGAATATTTGTGTGGTCGGCGATGATGCACAAAGTATTTATGCGTTTCGTGGTGCAAACATCAATAATATACTGAATTTCCAGAAAGATTATGAAGGCGTAAAAACCTTCAGACTAGAACAAAATTACCGTTCGACAAAGAATATTGTTGAAGCAGCAAACACTATTATTGATAAAAATAAAGTAAAACTGGACAAAATCGTTTGGACCGCCAATGATTCTGGTCCCAAAATAAAGGTTCACCGCAGTTTAACAGACAACGAAGAAGGCCGTTTTGTAGCCAGTACGATTTGGGAGCAAAAAATGCAAAATCAAATGCCTAACGGTGCGTTTGCCATTTTGTACCGGACCAATGCACAATCCCGGGCTATGGAAGATGCGCTTAGAAAAAGAGATATTCCGTACCGGATTTATGGTGGACTTTCTTTCTATCAAAGAAAAGAAGTCAAGGATGTTTTGTGTTATTTACGATTGGTTATTAATCCAAAAGATGAAGAAGCTTTAGTTCGGGTAATTAATTATCCGGCACGTGGGATTGGGAATACAACAATCGAAAAACTAACCATTGCAGCCAATCACTACAAACGTTCGATGTTTGAAGTGATGCAAAACATAGAGCGAATTGATTTAAAACTGAATTCCGGAACCAAGCAAAAACTATTAGATTTTGTTACGATGATTCAGAGTTTTCAGGCTATAAATGAAAATCAGGATGCGTTTTATTTAGCGGATCATGTTGCCAAAAAAACAGGATTAATTCAGGAATTAAAAAAAGATGCTACACCGGAAGGAATGGCTAAAATTCAGAATATTGAGGAATTACTAAACGGTATTAAGGATTTTACAGATGGCCAAAAAGAAGTGGATGGAGCTCGTGGCGCTTTGTCTGAATTTATGGAAGATGTGGCTCTGGCAACTGATTTAGACAAAGACACCAGTGATGAAGACCGCGTGGCGTTGATGACCATTCACTTAGCTAAAGGATTAGAATTTCCTCATGTTTTTGTAGTGGGAATGGAAGAAGATTTGTTCCCGAGTGCCATGAGTATGAGCACGAGAAGCGAACTAGAAGAAGAACGCCGCTTGTTTTATGTGGCTTTGACCCGTGCAGAGCAACAGGCGTATTTGACCTATGCACAATCACGATACCGTTGGGGAAAATTGACTGATAGTGAACCGTCGCGTTTTATTGAGGAAATCGATAGTCAATATCTGGAATACATTACACCTCCTGAAAATAATTACAGGTATAAACCAATGATTGATAGCGATATTTTTGGTGATGTAGATAAATCTAGATTGCGTCTGGCAAAACCAGCTAACGGAACCCCGCCGACCAAATATAATACAGATAATGAACCTAAATCGGATATAAATATTCGTAAATTGAAACCTGTTAGTAATAATGCTGCTTCAGGAAGTGCTAATTTATTCGATAATAAACTGGTTGCTGGTAATATAGTGATGCACGAACGTTTTGGGAAAGGCGAAGTGTTAAACCTTGAAGGAGTGGGAGCCGACAAAAAAGCCGAAATCAAATTTGAAGTAGGCGGAATAAAGAAATTACTGTTGCGTTTTGCTAAACTGGATATTATTGGATGAAAAACTAAAAAAAATGGCTCAATTTATAAAAATATACGAAGACAAACCTAATGAAGCAGCAATTGCCAAAGTAGTTAAGGTTTTAAAAGAAGGTGGTTTAGTGATCTATCCCACGGATACTGTTTATGGTTTGGGTTGTGATATTACCAATACCAAAGCATTGGAACGCATAGCGAGAATAAAAGGAGTAAAGCTGGATAAAGCTAATTTTTCTTTTGTTTGCCATGATCTAAGCAACATATCGGATTATGTGAGGCAGATAGACACAGCAACTTTCAAATTATTAAAAAGAGCGTTGCCAGGGCCGTATACTTTTATTTTACCTGGAAATAATAGCTTGCCTAAAGAATTTAAAAAGAAAACAACCGTTGGAATTCGGGTTCCAGACAATGCGATTGCTCTAGAAATAGTTAAAGTATTAGGGAATCCTATTGTTTCTACCTCAATTCATGATGAAGATGATGTGATAGAATATACCACGGATCCGGAACTAATTTTTGAGAAATGGCAAAACCTGGTTGATTTAGTTATTGATGGAGGTTATGGAGACAATATAGGATCCACCATTATTGATTTATCGGGTGATGAGCCAGTTGTAGTTAGAGAAGGCAAAGGAAGTTTAGATATTTTATAAGATTTAAATTTTTGGCAAAATAGTTGCCGATTTACCATAAATTTTTGTGTTTCCCAAGAAGTTACAAATCTATAGGCACCAACTTCAAAAAGCCATAATACAAAAACCCTACAAATTTATAAATAAAAAATCCTTAAACCGCTGATTATCAGTGTGTTTAAGGATTTTTGAAGTGACCTTGACTGGATTCAAACCAGTAACCTCTTGAGCCGTAATCAAGTGCGCTATTCAGTTGCGCCACAAGGCCTTTTTTTGCTATTGATGTCTTAATTAAGGCGTCTTAGCGGGTGCAAATATAAGTATAAATGTGTAATTTGCAAGTCTAAAATTGTAAAAAAACAAAAAAATATGCCATTAAAAAAGTATATACGTGATATTCAGGGATTTCCTAAAGAAGGAATTTTGTTTAAAGACATCACTCCGTTACTAATTAATCCCGAAGCAAGGAATAAATGTCTTGAAATACTGGTTGAATCCTTGAAAGATAAAAAAATTGACAAGGTAATAGGAGTAGAAAGTCGTGGATTTTTCTTTGGAATGTTGATTGCACAAGAATTAAATGTTGGTTTTATTCCGGTTCGTAAGCCGAACAAGTTGCCTTACGAAACTATCTCGGCAACGTATGATTTAGAATATGGAACGGATACTTTAGAAATCCATATTGATGCAATTCAAAAAGGAGACCGAATTCTGATTCACGATGATGTATTGGCAACCGGAGGAACCGCAAGAGCAGTTTGTGAATTGGTGGAACAATTAGGTGGTGAAATCGTGCAATGCAATTTCCTGATGGAATTAGCTTTCTTGAATGGAAGGACAAAAATCAAAGGAAATGAAATTTTTGTAGCAATTACATACTAATTTAAGGTTCGTGTGATTACGTAATACTTAAAGCAATAATCGCGATTTGCAATTTCTTGGCTTTAGCCAAATCCAATCCCTGTTTGGTGAAACTCTGTAAAATGATTTTGTTGAGTTGGCCCAAGATTTTATACATATCGTTTTGTTTTGTAAAAAGATAAAAATAAAGAAAGAGGGTAAAGAGGGCTTTGATTGGGTGATGTTTTTTTATCTCTAAAGCACACTATGTTTATATTATAATTAAAAAAGCTATTTTACATAATATAAATTATAGCGCAAAAAAGACACAGTACATTTAGACCAAAAAACTCACACTGTTTAGTTACATTAAACGATTACAATCCTTCCTTAAATTATTTAACATGAAGGATATCATTTTTACAGTCTTTTGCTATAAATAATTTTACGATTGGCTGACACCATTTCCGATTTCAGACAAATACGTCTCAAAAGCTTAAAATCACATTATTTTGTTATAATTTATGCTGTTTTAATCTAAATATAGGCCATTTTAATGGTTTTAAAGTATTTCTTTGTGTTACGACGCTTTACCTTGGTTTTGGCGGCTAACGTAAAACTAAACTATTAATAGTAACGGAATAATTTTTGATTTAAGAAACAGACGATCCTATATTATTTTTTTAAATCAGATAAAATCAAGTGAGTTGTAGGCTCTCCATAAACTAAAAGCCGATCAATAAATTGTTGTAGGTGCATTTGATCAACTAGAACGACGTTCATAATAATGTTTTGGGGTCCAGTAATTCTAAAAACCTCATTTATCTCTGGAAAATCTTTCAGCTGATCACAAAACAGCTGTAGTTTTCCACTAAATAACTTGAACAGAATAAAAACCTCTAATCCAAATCCCAGTTTTTGGTTGTTCAGCTGAAGTTTATATCCCTGTATAATAGCAGCATCCTCCAGTTTTTGAATGCGTTCTCTTACGGAAGAAGGTGAAAGTCCAATTTGTTTCCCAATTTCCACATAGGAAGCTCTTGAGTTTATTTCTAATTGCTTTATTATTTTTAAATCTAGAGTATCAACCATTAAAAAAGTTTTAAATGCTTAAAATTACAACTTTTTAACGGAAAATTACTTGTTTATTGATGGATTAAATTTAGATATTTATAGTGCTAATAGTACTTTTGAACCATGGAAAACACTTTATTACTACTTATAATTGGAATTTTCACAGGATTTTTTATTCAAACTATGATCGGTTTCGGCGGTGCTTTAATAGCTTTACCTTTCTTGTTGTTAGTCATGCCTTTATCTGAAGCAGTTTCGTATCTTTCTATTTTTTATTTGGTCTCCTCTCCTATTTATGTGTATAAAGAATGGGAACATATAGACAAAAGCTTATTAAAAAAAATTGCTTTTTCTTCCTTTTTTGGAGTGCTTACCGGAATAGTGGTTCTAGTTTATGGAAAACCTCTGATCTTAAAGCAGGCGTTGGGTGTTTTTATTATCCTATTTGTATTAAATAGTCTTCGTGTCAAAAAAAAAGTAGTGATTTTAAAAAAAACGAAACACTTTTTGGGTTTTCTAGGAGGTTTCTTCTCTGGTTTATTTTCTACCGGAGGTCCTTTATATGTAATAATTGTTCAGAATGAAACTAACGATATAAAGACATTTAGGGCTACCATGTTTGGTACTTTAGGCCTGGTTACGCTGATGCGAATGCCTGTTTTGGTTTTAGGTGGCGTGATTACTATGAACCAAATTTACAATTCCCTCTATGTTGTGCCTTTTCTTATTCTTGCTTTATTTCTGGGCAAAAAAGTCTATTTAAAACTTAATGAAGCGCTTATAAAAAGAATCATTTTAGGACTATTATTTCTATCAGGAGTATTGCTGGTTTTTAAAGTATAATTATAGAAATTGTATTGACTCTGCTTTTATCACATTACTGGTCAATGACGGTGCTAAATTTATTTTATTTAGCAGCTCTTTGTCCATTATCATAAATCACATTAGTGTGGAAAGTGGTTTGATTCGCATCTTAATTATTTACCTTTGCAAAAAATTAAAAATTGCGACTTCAATGAATAATACCGAAATGAACAAAAAAAAATACATTAAATTAATCCTCATTTTAGGTTCTCTTACCGCACTTGGCCCATTTTCAATTGATATGTATTTACCTGGTTTTGCCGGAATTGCTAAAGATTTGAATACTTCTGTTGCCAATGTGTCCATGACATTATCCAGTTATTTTATTGGAATTTCTGCTGGACAATTGCTTTATGGTCCGTTATTAGATCGTTTTGGCCGAAAAAAACCGCTCTTTATTGGATTATTGGTTTACATATTAGCCTCTTTGGGCTGCGCATTTGTCACTGATATTGATACTTTTATAGGGCTGAGATTCATTCAGGCTGTTGGGAGCTGTGCTGCTACGGTAGCCTCAGTGTCAATGGTTCGGGATTTATTTCCTGTAAAAGAGATACCTAAAGTCTTTTCTTTATTGATGTTGGTTGTAGGGCTTTCGCCAATGCTGGCACCCACTGTAGGCGGTTATGTTACTACTTATTACGGTTGGCATACTGTATTTTTTATACTGATGTGCATGGGAATTGTAATTCTTGTAGCGGCTCAAATTGTTTTGCCTAATACTTTCAAACCGGACACTTCTATTTCATTAAAGCCAAAACCAATTATTTCTAATTTTATACGCATTGTTAAAGTGCCTCAATTTTACACCTATGCGTTTACAGGAGCAATCGCTTTTTCTGGTTTATTCACGTATGTAGCAGCCTCTCCTATTTTATTTATGGATATTTTCAAAGTAGATGGTACAACGTATGGCTGGATTTTTGCCTTTATGTCTTTGAGTTTTATAAGCGCCAGTCAGCTTAATTCTTTTTTATTGCGGAAATTTACCAGTGAACAAATGATTTTTGGGGCCTTAATTACACAGTCGGTAATCAGTGTTTTATTTCTGACATTAGCAATCAATGATCTTTTAGGTTTGTATGAAACAATCGCCATGCTGTTTTTATTCTTGGCGTGTTTAGGAATCTCTAATCCTAATACAGCAGGACTGACTCTTGCTCCTTTTTCAAGAAATGCAGGAAGCGCGTCAGCCCTCATGGGTGCGATTCAATTGGGATTAGGTGCTTTGGCCTCTTTTGCGGTTGGTGTTTTTGTAAAAAGCTCTATGTTACCAATGGTTTTGATTATGACAACATCAACAATACTGGCATTAATTATTTTAATTATCGGAAAACGAAACATAAAAAAAACCATTACAACTTCAGGTGATGAAATTGTAATAGCTCATTAACAGTTTATGAAAAAGAATGAATTAATTCATTCTTTTTTGTTTTTTTATTGGTTTCTCCGTTTTTGAAAGGACTTCATTTTTTGCTTGAAGCAAGTGATTGGCCAGGACCTTTTCTATTAGTTCGTCTTTCGTCAAATGATGAAAAACTGTTTTTATTTTATCTTTTAATTCTGTAGCGATGTCATGATTGGGTTTTGTCTTGAAGATTTGCTTCGCCCATAACAACGTATTATTTTCTTCAATACTGGCAAGAGTTGGTTTTTTGAATTCTTTGAATTGTATTCCCAATTCTTTTTCGAATTCAGCAATTTCAACTACTTCTTCCGGCTGCAATACCGTCAATGAAAGTCCCTTTGCTCCTGCTCTTGCAGTTCTACCGCTACGATGTACGTATGCTTCATACACATCAGGCAAATGATAATTGACTACATAAGAAATTTCTTTTACATCAATTCCTCTTGCTGCTAAATCTGTTGCGACTAATATATTGATATGTCCTTCGCGGAATTGCTCCATGATTCGGTCTCTAATTCCCTGCGATAAACTTCCGTGTAATGCACCAGAAGAAAACCTATTGATTGCCAAGTTTTTAGCTAATTTGTTGACTGCTGCTTTTGTTTTACAAAAAATGATCCCGCGTTCACCCTCTTTAGAATTCAGAAAATGCATCAAAACGTCCAGTTTTTCAATAGGATTTACCACAATGTATTGATGATCAATTCCTTGATTACCTACTGTTTCCATATTGGCACTGACATGTACCACATTTTTATTCAAATAGTTTTGAATCAATTGTTTTATGCTTCCGGGCATGGTGGCCGAGAATAAAAAAGTCTTATGCGCTGCTGGCAATTCAGCAATAATTTCATCTAAGCCTTCTTTTAATACAGTCACCATTTCATCGGCTTCATCGAGCACGAGGAATCTGGTTTCTTTTAAGTTTATGGCTTTGCGCTGAATTAAATCAATTAATCTTCCGGGCGTTGCCACTACAATATGTGTAGGTGTTGCAAGGCGTTCTATTTGCGGTTTGATTGGAATTCCTCCGCATGTTGCTGCAATGGAAACTTCAGGCAAAAAGGTGGCAAAAGACTCTAAATTTTTAAATATTTGTTGGCCTAATTCCCGAGTTGGTGCAAGAATTACTGCTTGAATCAAAGGTGATTTTACATCTATTAATTGTAAAATTGGCAATCCAAATGCGGCTGTTTTTCCGGTACCGGTTTTAGCAAGTCCAACTATATCCGTTGTATTTGACAAAAGTAACGGAATCGTTTTTAGCTGAATTTCTGTTGGTACAACAATTTTCAATTCGGTAATCGCTTTTACTATTGGTGCTGAAATTCCTAAATCAGAGAATTGTTTTGGCATTTTTTTTGAATTTTATATTTTATAAAAAATAGTTGTTTTGTAACGGTAATTTTAGCCCCGATAGCAGTGAAAATCCTTTTATTTTTTCTTTAAAAATAAAAGATTGAAACGAATAGCGGGATTAGCTCCTTGAAAAATAAATATTACTCTTCATCCGGTTCGTTCATGATTTTTTCCCGGTATTTTTTCCCGGTCAATAATACCAGTTTCAATTTGTAATCATCTACTAGCCATTCGCGGTAATTTTTACTGCACTGGCTCAAACATTTTGAATAGCGCTTGATGCGACAATCAATGTCATCATCCAGTTCTTTTCCCAGCGCTTTTGCTTCTTGTAAGGTTTCAGAATTATCCACACACATGGCGGCATGTTGCTCTAGGGATTTTTCTAGCACTACTTTGGAACGTAAATTTTGTTTGATAATGAGTTTGTGTTCTTCATCCACATCAAAGGTTACTACTTCTGTTTTAGTAAATTTAGCGCGTAATTCCGGTGGCATGCTGTATTTAAAATACAATTCTATTTCTGTATCGTCTCGTAAGTTTTCCAGGTAAAACTCCGGAGATTTAAAGATATGCTGCCAGTTGACCGGCTCACTCCACAGGCCAAATCGGGCGGCGTTATTCCCTAAATCGATCACATTGAAAATATCTTTGTTGGGTAATTTTCTGGAACCACGACCGATCATTTGGTAATATAAGGTCAACGATTTTGTTGCTCTGTTCAGGATTATGGTCTCTACGGTAGGCTCATCAAAACCGGTAGTAAGAATTCCCACTGATGTCAATATGGCATCAGGTGTATGCTTGAACCAATGTAAAATATCTTTTCTTTCCTCGTTATTACTGGTGTTATCTAAATGGCGAATGGCATAACCGGCTTCTCTAAACGTTTCGTATACATATAAGGAGGTGTTGATCCCGTTATTGAAAATCAAGGTTTTCTTGCCTAATGATTTCTCCGTGTAGGCATGCAATAACTTTTCCTGCATGGCCATATTGGTGTACAAATCATCAGATGATTTTACGGTATAATCGCCATTGATCCCTACTTTCAGGGAGGTCAGACCCACATCATAGCTATAGGTAACTGCTTTGGCCAAAAAGCCATTTGTAATCAAGGAACTAATGGTGTCTCCTACGATTAATTCATCGTAGCTTTCATGCATTGGCAATTTGATATTTGAGCTTAAAGGTGTTGCGGTTACCCCTAAAATAAAAGCATTTTTGAAAGAGCTCAATAATTTGCGAAAGGAATTGTAATGTGCCTCATCAATGATTACCAATCCTACATTATCTAAATGCAGTTTTTCATCGTTGATTCGGTTTTTTAAAGTTTCCACCATGGCTACAAAACAGGAATAATCGTTTTGATCCGGAAGTTCTTTTACTTTACTGTTGATAATTTTGTTTTTCACATCAAAACCCTTCAACATTTTTGAGGTTTGCTTGCACAACTCAATTCTGTGGGTCAAAACAACTACTTTTTTATCATGTTGCGATAAATAACGGCGCACAATTTCAGAAAAAACCACTGTTTTTCCACCACCGGTGGGCAATTGGTATAACAAATGGTGTTGTGGCGGTGCATTATCAATGCGCTCAAAGATGGCATCTATATCGCCTTTTTGGTACGCATAAAGTTCTTTTTTGTCTTCTATTTCTATTTCTAAAGTGTTTTGGGACATTGCTTATTGTTGGGTTTTTGCAAAAATACGCCTAAAAAACAGTTTAAGTATCAATTTTTATTAAAAATAAACGGAATGATTAAATAAATTTGAATTATGTGAGGATTTAATATTCTAATCGTTCTAAAATGGCATTAAATTCTGGTTCATTGTACCATTTTTGCAAAATAGTTTCAGTGTGTATGGCACTAATTCTGGGTTTAAAATCAGTAAGTATTCCATTTGCAATCAAGAAAACAACGGCTTGCTGAAAGGAATTATACATGCTTTTGAAAAATAATTCTTGCTTTATATCCTGTTCTGATGAGAATGTTTGTGCTATTTCAATATTGTAAAGCATTACATCCGCAATTACAAAAGGATCTACTCCCAAAAGCGTAAAGTGCTTAATGTATTTTTGGGCAACGGAACGCCTCCTTTTAGGTTTACTGCGTCTTCCGGATTTTTTCAGAGGATAATATTCATTGGAAATTTTGAGTTTGCATTCCTTCAAAAGCGTTTCTTCTTTTGGATTAAAAACAAAATCATAATAGACTTTTACAGAACTGAATTTCTCGTACAATTCGAGTATTTGCTCTTCGAGTTGTTCTTTATTCAATTCGGCTACATATTTTTTTAAATCGCGTTTGCTCATTATCAAAGTTTAAGATTACAAAAGTAATTTACTTTAGGAATCAATGCGTGGTAAATCAATGATAATCCTTAATTTTGTCAATTATCACTTAAAAAAAAATAAATGCTTAAGATTTTTAAGGTTACAGCAATAGTAGAAGGTATATCCGCCTTATTGTTATTTTTCTTTGCTATGCCAATGAAATACATTTTTAATGATCCTATTTATGTCAAACACATTGGAATGGCTCACGGCGTATTATTTACTGCTTACATTATCTTGGCAACAATTTTAAAGTTTAGTGAAAAGTGGAATTTTAAAAAGTATTTTATCATTTGTATTGCGTCAATTCCTCCTTTTGGGACTTTTTACATAGAAAAGAAATACTTGCGAAATGTATAAATTAATAGAAAAAATATTCACTTTTCTATATCTAGTACTCAGGAAATGGGGCTTAGGGAACAGTCTGGCTTCTTATTTTAGCTTGGTGCTGAACATTATTGTTTTGTGTGTATTGGCGTATGTCATCTACGCAATTTTTAGACTTGTTTTAGTTACTATTATGGCCGTTATTGCCCAAAAAACCAAAACCAAATTTGATGATTTGCTGGTAACTAACAAAACGGCTAAATACATTGCACATTTAATTCCACTATTGTTTATTTACAAATCTGTTCCAATAATTTTAGACCGATTTGAATATTGGGAAGGCTTTTTTGGGAAATTGGTTGGAATCTACATCATTATTCTGATTTTATGGATTATACGAACTATTTTCAATGCGTTACGTGATTATTTAAAACTAAAACCAAGATACAGCGACAAACCTATTGACAGTTTCATTCAGGTAATCATGATTATGTTGTGGGTAATTGGAATTACATTAATCATTTCAAAATTATTTGAGATTGATAAAAAAGAGCTTTTAACTATTTTAGGAGCTGTTTCAGCGGTAATCATATTAATTTTTCGAGATACCATTTTAGGTTTTGTATCTAGTGTTCAAGTATCCATAAACGATATGGTTCGAATTGGCGACTGGATTACGATGGATAAATTTGGTGCCGATGGAGATGTCATCGAGATCAATTTGGCAACGGTAAAAGTTCGAAATTTCGATAATACCACAACCACAATTCCAACCTATAGTTTGAGTTCAGATTCGTTTCAAAACTGGCGCGGAATGCTGAATTCAGATGGCCGACGCATCAAAAGACACATTCTGATAAAAACAAGCAGCATTCGGTTTTTAGAGGAATCAGAATTAAATGACTTAAAAAAAATTCATCTAATATCGGATTATATAGGCACTCGCAAATTAGAAATAGACGACTATAATTGTAAACATAAAATTGACAAATCCATTGCTATTAATGGGCGAAATTTGACAAACTTAGGTTTATTTCGAAAATACATCACGGAATACCTGTTCAATTATCCAGGATTAAACAAAGACATGTTGATGCTTTGCCGTCAGTTACAATCAACTTCCCATGGTGTACCGCTTGAGGTTTATGCATTTTCACATGACAAGCGATTTGAAAACTATGAATACATCATGTCGGATATATTTGATCACATCATTGCTTCCATAAAATATTTTGATTTAGAAATTTTTGAAACAACTGCAGAAAGTGAATCTCAGGTTTAATTTTTTTACTTAAAAAGTATAAATGCACTTCGTATCAAATTAATAATCTGTTTTTCACATATTCAATTGCTGTTTTTCCATGTGCCTTAGGTTTTCCATCCGCATCTAAGTTAACCATTGTGGTGTGATCAATTGTAATGATAGTTTCGCGTGTCATCATATTTCGTGCCTCGCATTTCAGCGTGAGTGAGGTTGTGCCAAATTTTAAAACATCAATTCCAATTTCGACAATATCACCTTGTCTGGCTGAACTTCGAAAATTGATTTCCGACATGTATTTGGTTACGATTCTGGTATTTTCTAATTGAATTATGGTATACAAAGCCAATTCTTCATCAATCCAAGCTAATAATTTACCACCAAATAAAGTTCCGTTAGGATTTAGATCTTCGGGTTTTACCCATTTTCTAGTGTGAAATTTCATGTTTTTTCTTTATAAATGTAAAAATACGTATTCTTGACGCAATTTTATTTAATTTTAAAGAAAAAATATGAATGCACGCGATACTTTTTTAAAAGAATTTCGAGGACAAACAATAGGTTCCGTAACCACACAATCCACAACAGAAGAATCATTTCAAAATGAGGTGTTACGCCCCATTCTAAAGTTGCAAAATGACTTATTTGCAGCATCCTTCCTCAATTATGTCAACAAAAATAAAATTGATTTCTACAGTTATACACTTGATAAAAAAGTATCCGTCATGGAAAATGCAATCCAGAAAGACATCAAGTTTAGAAATTCTCTAAAAGGAATGATCATTGGTTTATTTACAGCCGATGAATATGCTGCTTATGTACAAAACTCCTCCAATATCAATAAAAGAATGATGAGCATGCTTGTAGAACGATTAAAAAGTCATGTATCACTGTATGAAATTAATAAAAGCAACTAGCGCTATTTCTTCCTTATTTTAGAAATTTAGGGTTCTCTAATCAAATAGTAATTATAGGAAAGATCCTAAGGCTTATTTTAGGTCTAAAAACCTTATAATTAAAAATATAGAGCTTTTAAAACACGTTGCCTTGTTGTTTATAATTTAAAAAACGGCTCTTTATTCATCCAAATTTCACCATTTAGATCCAATTTATTAATCCTAATCTTTTTTATAATAAATATGGGTTAAGTATAATTTTATCTGCTTTTTGTGTTATTTTTTTCATTATAATTGTTAAAACTAATTTCATGAAGGAAGAGTATTTCAAATGGCATTCCCCTAATTTAAATAGAGAGATAGAAATGTTGGTTTTTGGACATGCCGGATATCCTGTAATTGTATTTCCTACTTCTATGGGGAGTTACCATGAAAATAAAGATATGGGATTGATTGATTCTGCAAAATGGTATCTGGAACAAGGTTTGATCCAAATATTTTGTCCTGATAGCATTGATAAAGACAGTTTTTACAATAAAAATATATATCCTATAAATCGTATAGAAAACCACGTCAGGTACGATAAAATGATTTGTCACGAAATCGTTGAAAAAGTAAAGAACAATACCTCCTCAGGCAGAGTGGCTCTTGCCGGTTGCAGTTTTGGCGGGTATCATGCGGCAAATTTTGCTTTTAGACATCCTGGTTATGTAAGTCATTTGTTTTCTATGAGTGGCGCTTTTAATATCAAGAGTTTTATGGATGGTTTTCATGACGATGATGTGTTTTACAACAGCCCGGAAGATTATTTACATGGACTTAATGATCCGGAATTATGGAAAATGGATATTGTGCTTGGGACAATTGGGATATTTGTTTTGATGCAAATTTAAAATTAAGTAAAGTGTTGAGCGATAGAAACATCCATCATTGGTTGGATATTCGTCAGGAACGAAAACACGACTGGCCGGTATGGACCGAAATGTTTCCACATTATTTATCCAGAATAAAAAAATTTTAAAATTATAAACATATCAAGATGAAAAAAATTGGAATTTTATTTGGAATGGAAGATACATTTCCACAAGCCTTCATAGATCGTGTCAATTCAAAAAACGAAAAAGAAATCATAGCTGAAGCTGTGATTATTGATAAAGTAGTTCAAAATCAAGACGGAGAATATGCCGTAATTATTGATCGCATTTCGCAAGATGTCCCTTTCTATCGTGCATATTTGAAAAATGCTGCTTTAACAGGGACGAATGTGATCAACAATCCTTTTTGGTGGAGTGCTGATGATAAATTTTTTAATAACGCATTGGCCGATACTCTGGGAGTTCCGTTACCTAATACGGTACTTCTCCCATCGGCAGAACATCCTACGGATACGACTGGAAAATCATTCCGAAACCTAAAATACCCAATGGATTGGGAAGAAATTTTTCATTATATTGGTTTTCCAGCTTATATGAAACCCTATGCCGGAGGTGGCTGGAAAAATGTGTATCGATTAGAAAATGTCGAAGAATTTTGGGAGAAACATAAGGAAACGGGGCAACTGGTGATGATGCTACAGGAAGAAATTGTTTTTACAGAGTATTTCAGAGTCTATTGTTTGGGTTGCAAAGCCGTTAGGATTATGCAATACGAACCCAGAAATCCGCATCATTTGCGTTATGTACTTGATGGGCCGCCTGTGGATAAAAAATTATTAGCTACTATTAAGGATTATACTTTACGTCTTTGCAAAGGATTGGGTTATGATTTTAATACGGTTGAATTTGCAGTCCGTGATGGTATTCCCTATGCGATAGATTTTGGAAATCCCGCACCAGATGCTGAATTAACTTCGGTAGGTGCAGAAAACTTTGAGTGGGTTGTAGAGGAAGCTGCAAAAATGGCAATTGCTGCTGCAAAAAAACAGAAATCCGGAAAGATGAATTTGACTTGGGGAACATTTATGAAAGATGCAGTAAAATAGTTTTCAGTCATAGTATTCAGTAAACAGACTGTAAACTTTGACTGCGACTGAACACTAAAACAATAATTATGTTAAAGAAATTACCTGTTTTCACCCTCGGTGTAGAAGAAGAATATCAAATTATAGATCCTGTAACCAGAGATTTACGGTCGCATTTATCCAAAATTGTAGATGGTGCGAAGATCATTTTGAATGAGCAAGTAAAGGCTGAAATGCATCAATCTGTGGTCGAAGTGGGTACCAATATTTGCAATAATGTGAATGATGCCAAAAATGAGATTCGGTTTTTACGTTCTAAAATCGTTGAATTAGCGGACAAACAAGATCTTATTGTGGGGGGTGCCGGGACGCATCCTTTCTCGAAATGGCAGGATCAACCGATAACTGATGATCCTCGCTATCACGATATTGTCAATGAATTGCAAGATGCAGCGCGTTCTAATTTAATTTTTGGAATGCATTGTCATGTAGGAATTGAAAATCGGGAGATTGGCTTGCAATTAATGAATCAGGCCACATATTTTTTGCCACATATTTTTGCGCTTTCAACGAACTCTCCTTTTTGGGAGGGCAGAAAAACGGGTTATAAGTCCTTTAGAACGAAAGTTTTTGACAAGTTTCCAAGGACAGGTTTGCCGGAATATTTTGATTCGGTGAGTTCGTATGAGAATTATTTGGACACATTAATAAAGACTAATTGCATCGATAATCCAAAGAAAATCTGGTGGGATTTACGGTTGCATCCTTTTTACAATACGATTGAATTCAGGATTTGTGATATGTCATTGACAGTGGATGAAACCATTTGCATTGTTGCTATTATTCAGGCAATTGTAGCTAAACTCTACAAATTGAACATGAACAATACTAGCTTTAATGTGTATCGACTGGCTTTGATAAAAGAAAATAAATTTCGGGCGGCACGTTACGGAATTGAGAATAGTATGATCGATTTTGGTTTGCAAAAAGAAGTAGAAACAAAAATGCTTATTCTGGAACTGCTTGATTTCATTGATGATGTGGTGGATGAATTGGGAAGTCGTGCTGATATAAATTATGTCCATGAAATTTTAAAAAACGGTACCGGTGCTGATAAGCAACTGGCTATTTTTCAAGAAACGGGCGATCTTTCCTGTGTGGTTGACTTCATAACAGGAGAATTTACGAAAGGATTATAAAATATAAAGTACCTTTGTTCATTGTTTTTTTAAAAAAAGTATGTCTAATAAAATTATAAAAATAGCCCTTCTGGACATGTACAATGGTGAACCCAACCAGGGAATGCGATGTATTATTGATGTAGTCAATAGGTTTAGTCCCGTTGTTAGTTTTGAAATATTTGATGTTCGGGTAAAATGTGAATTGCCGGACAAGAATAAATTTGACATTTATATTTCAACTGGAGGACCTGGAAATCCCTTAAGTGGTGATGGAAACTGGGATGTAAAATACTATGAATTTATCGATTCCTTGAATAAATGGAATACTGAAAATAGTATTAAAAAACATGTTTTGTTCATTTGTCATTCTTTTCAAATGGCGTGTTTGCATTTTGGATTGGCTACGGTTACCAAACGAAATGACACTTCTTTTGGGGTGATGACCATTCATAAAACCAAAGAAGGACTTGTGGATCCCTTGTTCGAGGGATTAGGAGACCCTTTTTATGCGATAGACTCCAGAGACTATCAAGTGGTTCAACCCAAGTTAAGTATTTTTGCGAAAAAAGGAGCCAAAATTATTTCATTAGAGAAAATTAGGGATCATGTACAATACGAACGCGCAATTATGGCCGTGCGTTTTACCGATTATTTTGTGGGTACTCAATTTCACCCGGAAGCGGATCCCATTAGTTTTGTTTCTCATTTAAGAAATAAAGAAGCAAAGGAAAAGATTAAGAATATGAAAGGAAAAAAGAAGTTCAGAAACATGCTGGAGGATTTATTAGATGATGATAAAATATACAGAACTAATGAAACTTTGATTCCTAATTTCCTTCGAATAGCAATTAATGACTTGCTAAAAACAAAGAAGACACTTTCTAATTAATACGATTTCAAAATGATTTCAAAATATCGGAAGTTATTTAATACTCAATTTACAGAAAAAAAATATCAGGAATTCAAAGATGATATTGCTTCCGATTTTAATTACCTGCCTACTTTCCGGTTAGGCGAAACCCCCTTTTTTATTTCGAAGGAGCTTAAAGCACAATTGATTGAAGGCTGTAATGATGTTATAGCTTTCATTCAGAAAAACGACTTTAAATCACTTACAAATAAATCCTTAGAACTAAATAATACTGTTCCTAATGAGGATGAACATACTACCTTTTTAGCAATTGATTTTGGAATTTGTGAAGAAGACGGAGTACTTATTCCAAAACTAATTGAAGTACAGGGATTCCCCTCTTTGTACAATTATCAAATGCATTTGTACGAAAAATTTAAAAATCATTATCCATTTCTTAACGAATTAACTCCATTTATTAATGCTATTGAACCACAGGAATATCTTACTATTTTAGAAGAAGCGATTTGCAACCATCATCCAAAAGAAAATGTTATTCTTCTTGAAATAGAACCCGAAAAACAAAATACCAAGATTGATTTTTATTACTGCAAAAGAGACATTGGCATCCCTATAGTTTGTGTTACTGAACTCATAAAAAAAGGAAAACAACTGTTTTACAAAAATGCAACAGGCAATGAAATATTGGTAAAAAGAATTTACAATCGGGTTATTTTTGATGAATTGGATTTGAGAACAGATTTAAGACTTAATTTTAGTTTTTCAGATGATTTGGATGTGGAATGGGCGGGACATCCTAACTGGTTTTTCAGAATCAGTAAATTTATTTTACCTTTCTTAAAAGGAAAATATTGTATTGAAACGACACTATTGAGTGACTTGGCAGTAATTCCTCAGGATTTAGAAAACTATGTTTTGAAACCGCTTTTTTCTTTTTCAGGAACGGGCGTTATTTTTCATGTCACAAAAAAAGATATTGAAGCCGTTGTAGATAAAGAATTATATATTCTTCAAAAAAAAGTAAATTATCTTCCTATTGTACACGCTCCTGAAGGGAAAGTAAAAGCTGAAGTCCGAATCTTGTGTGTTTGGAAAAAAGGTGATGCCGCACCTACTCTACTCTGCAACTTAGTCCGCTTAAGCCGTGGCGAGATGATTGGCGTGAAATTCAATAAAGATAAAGATTGGGTTGGTGGCACTTTAGGTTTATTTGAAAGGTAGATAATACTTCCATTTTGTAACATTCAAAAAATTCCATTTTTTAGCGGGTTGCACATTTAAATTACTTCCTATTTTTAAAATATAAAAACTTCTTTTTTACTACAAAACAGGAAATATATAGTAGATTATTTGAATGGTTATTTAAGTAATACCGTCATTTTAACACATTGAAATGGTGTGAAAAGAAAATACAGTTATATTTTATAATTAAAACCTTGTTAATTTTACATTAAAAATAATTTAAAAATCGTTTTTTATTCTTTTTTGCTTCTTCAAACATTTTTTTTTTCTTGATTTAATTGATTCCAACTGCTGTTTAATGAATTTTTGAAAGTGATTCCCTTAATAATTTGAAAAATATGGAATTATTCAATATTTTAACATAAAAAAAATTAACCTGTTTTTTTTTTCTTTATTATTGTAATGTTATAATAAATTAAGAAGAATCAATAATTTTAATAATTAGCAAATGAATAGAAGAGAAGCACTTAAAAGCGTTGCATTTTTGATGGGAAGCGCAATCTCAGCAACAACAATGGGCGTTTTATTTGAAAGTTTTACTTTGCCTGAAAAAGAAAAAAATAGCGTGTCTTTTTCTGCTGCAGATGAAGAAATTTTGGCTGAATTTGCCGATATCATTATACCTACTACAGCCTCTTCGGCAGGAGCAAAAGCTGCAGGACTGGGTGCTTTTATTCCAATGATTATTAGAGAATGTTATCCTGCAAAAATGCAAGAAATTTTTGCTTCCGGGATGCAGGAAATGCAAGCAAAATGCGTTAAAGATTTCAATAAGAATTTCTTATCAATGTCAGTTGAAGAGCGTCAGCAATTAATGACTTCATTACGAGATGAAGCAATTGCAACTGATAAAGCACCTTCATTCTTTTTGATTGCTAGAGATTTGACTCTTCTTGGCTATTATTCTTCAGAAATAGGTTGTACACAAGCACGCGAATACCTTCCAGTTCCGGGACGCTACGATGGTAGTGCAGACTACAAACCCGGACAAAAAGCTTGGGCAACCAACTAATTGTTACTAGAACCTTTTGTTATAAACTATTTTATTAAATAAAAAATACTACCCGTGAATATAAATACCAATTTGAAAGAGGAAAATACGTATGATGCTATTGTTGTAGGATCTGGAATTAGTGGTGGTTGGGCTGCAAAAGAACTTACCGAAAAAGGATTAAAAGTTTTGATGTTAGAACGCGGAATGAATATTGAGCACATCAAAGATTATGAATCGGCCATGAAAGCACCATGGGAATTTGAACGCGCTGGCAAGCTTACCGAAGAACAAAAAAGAACCCATCCTGTTCAAACAAGAGATTATCCATACAATGAAGCTACCGAAAAATGGTGGGTGAATGACTTGGAATGTCCCTATACAGAAGACAAACGTTTTGATTGGTACAGAGGATTTCATGTGGGTGGAAAATCTTTAATGTGGGGCCGTCAAAGTTACCGTTTTAGTGACCATAATTTTGAAGATAATGCCAAAGATGGTCATGGAAATGACTGGCCTATTCGATATAAAGACCTTACCAAGTGGTATGATTATGTAGAGAAATTCGCAGGAATAAGTGGGCAAGCTGAAAATTGGCCCCTATTACCGGATGGTAAATTTTTGCCTCCAATGGATTTAAATTGTGTTGAAAAATCAGTTAAAGAAAGATTAGAAAAACATTATAATAAAACCCGTATTCTTACAATTGGTCGTACTGCTAACTTAACTGTACCCCACAAAGGGCGTGGCAGCTGTCAGTACAGAAATTTATGCAGTCGAGGCTGTCCATTTGGCGCCTATTTTAGCACCCAATCTTCTACACTACCTGCTGCAATGGCAACCAATAGATTGACCGTGAGACCCTACTCTATTGTGAATCATATTATTTATGATAAAGATACCAAAAAGGCAAAAGGGGTTATGGTTATTGATGCAGAAACAAATGAAACGATGGAGTTTTATGCTAAAATTGTTTTTGTAAACGCATCCACTTTAGGATCAACATTCCTGTTATTAAATTCAACCTCAGAAGCGCATCCGAATGGAATGGGTAATGCCAGCGGACAATTAGGCCATAATCTTATGGATCATCATTTCCGTTGTGGTGCAGAAGGAACAGCTGAAGGTTTTGAAGATAAATACACGTACGGAAGAAGAGCTAATGGTATTTATATTCCAAGATATCAGAATGTAGGTGGTGATAAACGAGATTATTTAAGAGGTTTTGGGTACCAAGGAGGTGCCAGCAGAGGATCTTGGCATAAAGAAGTTGCCGAATTGGCTTTTGGTGAAAACTTTAAATCGACTATGTCATTACCTGCTGATTCCTGGAGTATGGGATTAGGTGGTTTTGGAGAAATGCTGCCGTATTACGAAAACAAAGTGTACATCGATCATAGCAAAAAAGACAAATGGGGACAACCAGTTTTAGCTATTGATTGTGAATACAAAGAAAATGAAGCAAAAATGCGGGAAGATATGATGAATGATGCCGCAGAAATGCTGGAAGCATCTGGAATCAAAAATGTGCAAACCTATGATAACGATTGTTATCCTGGAATGGCTATACACGAAATGGGTACTGCCAGAATGGGTAATGACCCCAAGGATTCCGTTTTAAATAAATGGAATCAATTGCACGAAGTTAGTAATGTATTTGTTACCGATGGTTCTTGTATGCCTTCTATTGCGTGTCAAAATCCATCATTAACATTTATGGCTTTGACGGCTCGTGCCTGCGATTATGCAGTAAAAGAATTAAAAAAAGGAAATATTTAGGTTCATCATTATGAGAAAATTAAGAATGGGAATGGTCGGTGGTGGTCAAGATGCCTTTATAGGTGCAATTCACCGCTTAGCCGCCAATATGGATGGACTAATTGAATTAAAGTGTGGTGCATTAAGTATAAAACCAGAAACTGCAATTGCATCTGGTAAAGCCTTGTTTCTTCCGGAATCAAGAACATATTTAACGTATGACGAAATGATTAAAGCGGAAGCGGCTTTACCTGCTGACGAAAGAATCGATTTTGTAACTATTGTTACTCCAAATTTTGCCCATTTTGCACCTGCAATGATGGCTTTGGAGCATGGTTTTAATGTAGTAATTGAAAAACCAATGACTTTTTCATTGGAAGAAGCAAAACTATTGAAACAAAAAGTAGAAGAGACAGGATTACTACTTTGTTTAACACATACGTACTCCGGGTATCCAATGGTCAAACAAGCGAAAGCTATGGTCAGCGAAGGAAAATTGGGTAAAATTAGAAAAGTTTTAGTAGAATATCCCCAAGGATGGTTAAGTACACTATCCGAAAGAGAGGGAAACGCACAAGCTGCATGGCGAACAGATCCTAAAAAATCCGGAAAAAGTTCTGTAATGGGAGATATTGGTACGCACGCCTCTCATTTAGCCGAATATATTACCGGGGCTAAAATTACCGATGTTTGTGCAGAATTAAACACATTAGTTGAAGGCCGCATAATGGATGATGATGGAGCTGTACTATTGAAATTTGACAATGGTGCTAAAGGCGTTTTAATCGCATCGCAAGTAGCAGCTGGAGAAGAAAACGCTTTAAAAATCAGAGTTTATGGCGAAAAAGGTGGAATCGAATGGTTTCAACATGATCCAAACACTTTAACGGTTAGGTGGTTAAATGAACCAACTCAGGTTTTAAGAGCTGGCTCTAACTATGCACATTTATCTTCATTTGCAACACATAATTGTAGAACTCCAGGCGGACATCCAGAAGGATATTTAGAAGCATTTGCTAATATTTACCGCAACTTTGCTTTAACGCTTGGTTGTAAATTAGAGGGCACAGCACCTACTGCTGAAATGTTAGACTTTCCTTCTGTTGAAGATGGAGTGAGAGGAATGGCATTTATAGATAACGTAGTCGCATCATCACAATCGGATAAAAAATGGACTCCCTACGTTTTGTAATTTATTAGGAATTCGTAGACCTCTTATATACCAAATATTATGACAACAATTCAAGGGCCTGCGGTCTTTTTAGCACAGTTTATTGATGATAAAGCTCCTTTTAATTCCTTAGATGGGATTTGTAAATGGGCTGCTGATTTAGGCTTTAAAGGGATTCAAATGCCAACATTAGATACCCGTTTTATTGATTTACAAAAAGCGGCAGAAAGTAAAACCTATGCGGATGAACTAAAAGGAACAATTGCTTCTTACGGACTAGAAATCACTGAATTATCAACCCATTTACAAGGGCAGTTAGTGGCTGTTCATCCTGCTTATGATGACTTTTTTGATGCATTTGCACCAGTAAATGTACATGGAAATCCTAAAGCAAGGCAAGAATGGGCTGTGCAACAATTGAAATATGCGGCTAAAGCATCTCAAAATTTAGGGTTAAATGCACATGCCACTTTTAGTGGTTCTCTACTTTGGCAGTATTTTCATCCTTGGCCACAACGACCTCCGGGTTTAGTGGAAGATGGTTTTGCCGAATTGGCTAAACGCTGGTTGCCCATTTTAAATGAGTTTGATCAAAATGGTGTTGACCTTTGTTACGAAATTCATCCCGGAGAAGATTTATTTGATGGGGAAACCTATGAAATGTTTTTGAAAGCGGTGAATAATCACTCCAGAGCTTGCTTGTTGTACGATCCATCGCATTTTGTTTTACAACAATTAGATTACATCCAATATATCGATTTTTATCATGAACGGATTAAAGCATTTCACGTAAAGGATGCCGAGTTTAATCCTACAGGAAAGCAAGGGACTTTTGGAGGCTACCAAAGCTGGGCAAATCGTGCCGGACGGTATCGTTCTCTAGGCGATGGTCAGATTGATTTTAAAACGATATTCAGCAAACTAGCCCAATATGATTTCAAAGGATGGGCAGTAATGGAATGGGAATGCTGCATTAAAAATCAGGAAGATGGAGCGCGTGAAGGTGCTGAATTTATAAAAAATCATATTATAAAAGTTACTGATAAAGCATTTGATGATTTTGCGGCAGTAGAAACAAATCTGGCTTTTAACAAAAAAAACTTAGGATTATAAAAACTTAAATACAATAAAATGAAATTAAAATATTTCTTTTTTGGGGTTGCACTAATTAGTTTAACCTCATTTTCCAATGATAATTCAGAAGAAAAATATATTGAAACTACTGCGCAATCAAACCTTGTTGTTCAAACCTCTGAAGGAGAAAAATTAATAGCTAAATCCGATTGCATCGGATGTCATAAATTAGACAAAAAACTAATTGGTCCCTCCTACTTAGACATTGCTAAAAAATATGCTTTAAATGATAAAAATGTTGCCTATTTATCCGGTAAAATAATAAAAGGTGGCTCTGGGGTTTGGGGTTCAATTCCCATGTCTGCGCATGCTTCACTGAAAAAGAATGAGGCAAATTCTATGGCAAAGTATATTTTATCCTTAAAAAAGTAAATTAAAAGGCGCTTTTAAAGAGTCAATATAATTCTAGAATGTCGAAAATAAAATCATGATGTTACACAATTTTTTGCTATAAACTAAACTGGATTAAAATAATGAAACAAAAAGAAGAAGATAAAATTACAAATAACCGTCGTGATTTTATAAAAACAACCGCTATAGCTGCAGCAGCTTTTATGATTGTTCCCCGTCACGTTCTAGGAAGAGGATTTGTTGCGCCAAGTGATCGTTTATCAATAGCCAGTATTGGTGTTGGTGGACAAGGTAAATTTGATGTCAGTATGTTTGCCAGAAGTGGAAAAGCGGATATATCGTTTTTATGTGATGTAGATACCAGAAGAGCAGCTGCAAGTGTAAATGCATTTCCTAAAGCTAAATTTTATACCGATTGGCGTGAAATGTTAGACAAAGAACATAAAAATTTCGATGCCGTTTCAGTTTCAACTCCAGATCATAATCATGCTATTCAAGCACTTGCTGCTATGCAATTAGGAAAACATGTGTATGTTCAAAAACCTATGGCACATGATATTTACGAAGCTCGAATTTTGACACAAGCTGCTACAAAATATAAAGTGGTAACCCAGATGGGAAATCAAGGTGCCTCGAATGATGGTACCAGAATAATGAAAGAATGGTATGAAGCAGGTTTAATAGGCGATGTTCACACGATTCATGCTTGGACAGACCGTCCGGTTTGGCCTCAAGGGATTCCTTGGTCTGCTAATAAAGCGGATATTCCAAAAGAATTAGATTGGGATTTATGGTTGGGAACAGCTCCTTACAAAGAGTATGTAAATAAATTAGTGCCCTTTAACTGGCGCGGTTGGTGGGATTATGGAACAGGTGCATTAGGCGATATGGGCTGTCACTTGTTAGAAGCACCTTTTAGTGTATTAAATTTAAAATATGCTAAAGATGTTCAATGTAGTGTAGGTTCTGTATATGTAGATGAGTTTAAAAGAGGATATTTTCCTGAGAGTTGTCCTCCCTCCAGTCATGTTACCTTAACTTTTCCAAAAACGGAGAAAACAAACGGTGACGTTGCAGTACACTGGATGGATGGTGGAATTCAGCCGGAAAGACCTTCCGAATTAGGTTCGAATGAAATTTTTGGAGACGGAGGAAATGGTACCTTATTCACAGGAACAAAAGGAAAAATGATGTGTGATACCTACGGTTTAAATCCACGTTTGCTTCCTCTAAGCAAAAATGAAAATCTCCAAGTTGCTCAAAAATACGCAAGAGTGATCGATGGTTCAGGAGGACATTACAAGCAGTGGATTGAAGCCGCTATTGCTGGTTATGGGAAAAAAGAATTAAGTTCTCCTTTTGAAATTGCCGGTCCTTTAACTGAAGCTTTATTGATGGCAAATCTTGCGATCAGAGGATACGATGTGATGCGAGAAGAGCTTGGAGAAGAAGTGTACCCAGGACGTTCCGCAAAATTATTATGGGATAATGATGCCATGAGAATTACAAATTTTGATGAAGTGAACCAATTTGTGAAACGGGATTATCGTCAAGGTTGGAAAGCTTTAACTTTATAAGCAAGATTAATTATTAATTCAAAAATTCAAAAATGATTAAAAATATTTGTACTTCATTACTTGTTATGATACTGATTCAAACCGCAAATGCACAGCAAGCGCCCATACCAAAAGGATTTAAATCCATATTTGACGGACAATCCACAACGGGATGGCACAGTTACGGAAAAACAACAGCTGGTTCCGGTTGGAAAACAGAAGAGGGTGTGTTGCATTTTGATCCTACAGCTGCCCAAAACGGTCAAGGAGGTGATCTTGTAACGGATGCAGAATACGAGAATTTTCATCTAAAACTAGAATGGAAAGTCGCGGAAAATGCCAATAGCGGTATTATTTTTTATGTAAACGAGGATTTGACAAAATTCAAAAATACTTATGAAACGGGTCTGGAAATGCAAGTATTGGACAATGACGGTCATTCTGACGGAAAAATTGAAAAACACCGTTCAGGTGATTTATATGATTTAATAAAAAGCACCTCAGAACCAGTAAAACCAGTAGGAGAATGGAATTCTGTTGACATTGTATGTAAATTTGGAAAACTGACAATGTTATTGAATGGCGTAAAAGTAGTTGAAACTACGCTTTGGGATGCTAATTTTAAAACATTGGTAGCCGGAAGTAAATTTGCTACTTGGCCAGGTTTTGCTGCATTCAAAAAAGGTAAAATTGCACTACAAGATCATGGAGATAATGTATGGTTCAGAAACATTATGATCAAAGAATGGAATACTATGAAAATTACAACTGGATGTGAAGCGGGTATGTAATTGATCTCTAAAAAATAAAAAAACAACCAAAACCAAAAAATAAAAAACCACTGACTAATGAATAGTACCATCCGAATTAAATTATCCATAATGATGTTCCTGGAATTTTTTATCTGGGGCGCATGGTTTGTAACCCTGGGCACATTTCTGGGTAATAATCTAAAAGCATCAGGATCAGAAACTGCTGCAATTTTTTCAACACAATCATGGGGCGCAATTATTGCTCCTTTTATTATAGGTTTAATAGCGGATCGTTATTTTAATGCAGAAAAGATTTTGGGAATTCTTCATCTCGCAGGTGCCTTTTTAATGTACCAAATGTATCAGTCAGAAGAAGTTGGCATGTTCTACACCTACGTTCTGAGTTACATGATTTTATACATGCCCACATTAGCATTAGTCAATTCAGTTTCTTTTAATCAAATGAAAGATCCGGAGAAAGAATTTGCAAATATCAGAGTTTGGGGAACTATAGGTTGGATTTTAGCAGGATTATCTATTAGCTTCATATTTCATTGGGATACTGCGGAAGCAATTTCTCAAGGATTTCTTAAAAACACCTTCCTTTTAGCAGGAATAGCCGCTTTAATTTTAGGTATATTCAGTTTTTCTTTACCAAAAACACCACCAAAAGTAAGTGAAGAAAAAATAAAAATTGGAGATATCATAGGTCTTGATGCTTTAAAATTGCTGAAAGATAAAAACTTCGCCATCTTTTTTATATCGTCAATCCTGATTTGTATACCTCTTGCCTTTTATTACCAAAATGCACATCCATTTTTGACAGAATCAGGCGTTGAAAATCCTACTGGAAAAATGGCAATAGGTCAAATATCCGAAGCATTATTCTTATTATTGATCCCTGTATTTTTTACCCGTTTTGGTTTCAAAAAAACGATCTTAATCGGGATGTTAGCATGGGCAATTCGTTATGTTTTATTCGCTTATGGCAATGGAAATGATTTAAGCTTTATGCTTATTATAGGTATTGCGCTGCACGGTATCTGTTATGATTTCTTTTTCGTTTCGGGTCAAATTTACACCAATTCAAAAGCGGGAGAAAAATACAAAAGTGCTGCTCAGGGTTTAATAACTTTAGCCACTTACGGAGTTGGTATGTTAATTGGTTTTGCAGTTGCAGGATGGATAACGGACAATTATAAAATGGCAGATGGGGCTGTAAACTGGCAAATGGTGTGGATTATTCCTGCTGGAATTGCGTTTGCTGTATTCTTACTTTTTGCACTTTTATTTAATGAAAAAAACAAAGGAGAAGAATCCACTTCTGCTGTATAAAAATTAAAAATGAGTGCTAATTTAAATAGAAGATCTGCCATAAAAGGAATAGTAGCCGGAACAGTTGCGATGGGAATTCCTGCTGGATTTTCTGCTTTGGCTATGCCAAAAAAGGAAACAGCAACACCATTGGGTAAATTGAAAGGAAATATAAATCACTCCGTTTCTCGGTGGTGTTTTAATGATATAGATTTAGATACGCTTTGCATTGAATCCAAAAAGATAGGGATTACCGGGATTGATTTAGTAGGTCCTAAAGATTGGCCAACATTGAAGAAATATGATCTTGTTTCTACAATGTGCAACGGTGCAGAAATTAATTTAGTGGATGGTTTTAATGATATTAAATTTCATGAGACACTCTTGAAAAATTATATGGAAATGATTCCACTGGTGGCAAAAGCCGGTTATAAAAATCTGATTTGTTTTAGCGGAAGCAGAAGAGGCAAAACAGATGAAGAAGGTTGGAACAATTGTATTGTTGGTTTGCAAAAACTAATTCCATTGGCTGAAAAGCATAATGTGATTTTAGTAATGGAATTACTAAACAGCAAAATTGATCATAAAGATTACCAATGTGACCGAACATCTTGGGGAGTGGAATTAGCGAAACGTTTGAACTCTGAGAATTTCAAATTGCTTTACGATATTTATCACATGCAAATTGATGAAGGAGATGTGATTAGAAACATAAGAGACAACCATCACTACATTACACATTATCATACCGCCGGCGTTCCGGGACGAAATGAAATTGATGATACTCAGGAACTAAATTACACTGCAATTATGAAAGCGATTGCAAAAACTGGTTTTAAGGGATTTGTGGGTCAAGAATTTGTACCTAAAAACCCGGACAAACTCGCTTCATTGAAACAGGCTATAGCAATTTGTGATATTTAACTACTCTAAAAAATAACCCATGATAAAAAGAAGAGAATTTTTAATTAATGCTGGTTTAGCATTAGGCGCATTAGCCATTGCTCCTTCATTTGCTTTTGACTCTAAAAAAAGAGCCATTGGGATTCAATTATGGACACTGCGTGATACGTTACCCAAAGATGTTAAAGGTGTTTTAGCACAAGTTGGAAAAGCTGGATTTACTGAAGTAGAAACTTTTGGTTATTCAGTAGACAACGGCTTTTTTGGAACTTCGGTCCGCGATTTTAAATCAATATTAGATGATAATGGTCTAAAAGCTACGAGTAATCATTTTGATTTTAATTCGATGATCAAAGATGGTTCAACTGATCTTGTACAATCATATGTTGAAACAGCCAACTATTTAGGAAGTGAATATGTAACAGTACCTTACATCGTTTCAGAATTGCGCGGAACTACTGGTGATGCCTATAAAAAATTAGCCTTACAAATTAATAAAGTGGGTGAGCTTTGTAAAGCTGGAGGTTTAAAATTAGCGTATCACAATCACGATTTCGAATTTACAAAATTCGGTTCAACGAATGGATATGAAATTTTATTAAACGAAACGGATAAAAACTTGGTTGATTTTGAAATGGATTTATACTGGGTCATTCGTGCTGGACATGATCCATTGGAATTATTCAAAAAATATCCGGGACGTTTCAAAATGTGGCACGTAAAAGATATGGATAAAGTAAATCCGGATTGGAATGCAGAAATTGGCACAGGAACAATAGATTTCAAGGGGATTTTTGCTCAAGCGGAACGTGCCGGACTGAAACGTTTCTTTTTGGAACACGAATCTAACTACAAACCAAATCCAATAGAATCTGCTGTAACCAGTTTCAATTACATTAAGAAAAACTTAATTTAAACATTTTAGAAAATTTTTTATAAAAAAAAGAGGCTGTCTTTTTGAGACAGCCTCCTATTTAAAAGTAATTCTAAGTAAGTCGAAAGTTTAAAAGTCGTAAAGTCAAAAGAATTAACTTTAATCAAAACAGCTTTAAATCAGATTGTTACATAATTTTATCCTGATTTTAAAATACGACATTATACCATGGTTATTACTTAGTCATATTTTATTTTACAGAAAAAGGTATATTCCAATTGCCCCAGCTCAAAACAACAGTATTAGCACGGATCGTATAAACTAATTTTTCAGCAGCTGAAGCAGCAACTTCTTGCTTAACGGTAATACGTAGTTGGTCTTCTTTTTCTTTATACTTATATGCTCCCCACTGTTTGGCTTCTTTATTAAAAATAAGCACGCATTCTTTTTCATTTGGTATAACAAAAAAAGAGTATTTACCGGCTGGCAATTTAGTACCTTCGATTGTCAACTCTTTATCTGTTTCAAATGTTGTTGCGTCATTTGCTCCGGCACGCCAAACTTGATTAAACGGAACTAATTTTCCCCAAATTTCTCTTCCGTTGACTGATGGACTCCCATAATTGAGGGTAATTGTAGCACCATTAATTTTCCCTGTGGCTACTTCTTTGCTGCTGGTAGGTTTTCCTTGAGCAGCTATACAATTTACAATTAATAAGGCAATAAACGAAAAATGCATTTTTCTAAATAATTTCATGATTTAAAATGTTTTAGTTATCGTATAAAAGTAAAACAAGTAGCTTTTAATTCCTTTAAATCCATACTTATTTTATGAAAAGATTAAGGATTTTATAATTTAATTGTTTTGCCGCAATAATGGCGGTGTTATAATTTTTAAATTTGTTATTTTTACAATCGATACTTATTTATTCCATAAATTATGAATTCAATTGCTGAGCACATTGCTGACTTTTTAAAAGCATACCCACCGTTTAACTACTTAACTTTTGAAGAATTATCTGAAATAGCAGCAAATATTCGCGTTGTAAATTTAGAAAAACACAAAACATTATTTCAAATAAATGATCTTTTGCATGACAGTTTTTATGTGGTGGCTTCCGGTGTTATCAATTTATCGGTCATAGCAGATGCTGAGGAAACGCTATTAAATAAATGTACCGAAGGCGATATTTTTGGCCTGCGTCCCTTTTTTGCCAAAAATAATTATATGATGACGGCCAAAGCAAGAGAAGAAAGCATTGTTTATGCTATTCCCATTGCTACTTTCAGGCCTTTTGTAGCTAATAATTCTGAAGTTTTAAACTTTTTATTAGAAAGTTTTGCCGTAAACACCCGAAATCCAAAAGATAAAGAAAATTTAATTGGAAAATTAATTTCTGATAATGTATTCTATTCGGATCAGCAATCTGAAATGCAATATTTTCAATCGCTAGCCTATAATACAGCTCCCTTAAAAACGACCAGTACAGCAATTGTAAAAGACGTGGCTCAAATAATGACCGAATCGTTAAAAAACAATATCCTCGTATGTGATAATACTATCCCTTTGGGCATTATTACTGATGCGGATATGCGATCAAAAATTGCTACCGGCAGATATCCAGTAACCGTTACAGTAGATAAAATTATGTCCTCCCCTGTTATCACGGTGGTTGAAAACGTTTCTCTGGCAGAAGCACAGTTGCTGATGCTAAAACACAATGTGACTCATTTGTGTGTAACTCAGGATGGAACAGATAAATCCAGTGTGAAAGGAATCATTTCTGAGCACGATTTGATTGTGGCTCAAGCAAATAATCCCGGAGTTTTAATAAAAGAAATCAAACGGTGTCAATCACCAAAAGAACTAAAACAAATACGGGAACGATTAACAGATCTGATTCAGACTTCAATTTCTAAAAATATTCCGCTATCACACGTTTTTAATATTGCCAGCGAAATTAATTTGGCAGTCATTAAACGCTCGGTGGAATTATCCATTTTGGATTTAGGTTCCCCTCCTGCCCGTTTTGCATGGTTAAGTATTGGCAGTCAAGGACGAAAAGAACAGCTTTTATTAACGGATCAAGATAGTATTTTGATTTTTGAAGATGTGGCTGCTGATAAATATCGTGACGTAAAAGACTATTTTCTTAAACTTGGAAAAAAAACCACAGCCACTCTAGAAAAAATCGGCTATGAATTCTGTCCAAATGGTCACATGGGAAGTACTATGCTTTGGTGTAAATCATTGACGGACTGGATCAAACAATATGACAGCTGGATGAATACTCCTGGTGAGAACAGCACTGATTTGAGCAGTATTTTCTTTGATTATGAAATTATTTTTGGAGAGCAAAAAATTGAAGATGCGATAAGTAATGTAGTCTTTAAAAATGCCAAAAACAATACGTTATTTTTTGATTTCTTAGGAAATGATGCCTTAAGAAAAAACGCTCCACTTAG
This sequence comes from Flavobacterium bomense, assembly GCF_003970355.1. Lineage (NCBI taxonomy): Bacteria > Pseudomonadati > Bacteroidota > Flavobacteriia > Flavobacteriales > Flavobacteriaceae > Flavobacterium > Flavobacterium bomense. Next base: position 208,244 of record NZ_RYDJ01000002.1, read on the forward strand.
TTTTTTCAAAAAATTCAATGTCGAAGAAGAAGGTAGAAATAAAGATAAATTTGATATTAAAACTAAGGCTTTAATGCCATTGATTGATGGCGCCCGTTTGTTTACTTTGAGTTTCGACATCCGAGGAATTAACAATACGTTTCAACGATTCAAACAATTATCAATTACGGATCCCAAACATGCTGAAATTTATCTCAATTGTGCCGAAGCCTTTTTGACTTTATCAAAATTCCGAACCTTAGAAGGGTTAAAAAATGATGATTCAGGCCAATTTATAAATTTGGAGGAATTATCAAAAATTGACCGAGAAAAACTGAAAAATGCTTTACTCCCTATGAGAGAACTGGAAGAATTAATAAAAAGTAAATTTCAACTTACTCAATTTTCATAATTATGTTAGACTGGATAAAAAAGATTAATAAAGAATATCCTGATTTTTGGAAAACCTATCTTTCTAAATTTGAGAAAAAGTCATCCCGCTTTGTGGTGGTATCGACAGAAACTTCTGGTTTGAATCCAGATAAAGATGTTATTTTATCAATAGGCTCTTTTTCAGTAATTGATAATAGTATTGTCATAGGTGATAACTTTGAAGCTGTTTTATTACAGTATAAATTTTTTCATGATAATGGACTTTCTAATACGTTTTTGGTAGAAAGTAAAATGAAAAAATTAGGAGAAGTAGATGCCATAAAATTATTCATTGAATTTATTGGGAACTCCATTTTAGTTGGGCATCACATTGATTTTGATGTGGAAATGATCAATGCGGCCTTGGAAAGACTAGACTGCGGCAGATTAAAAAATGAGGCACTGGATATTGATGTCATGCACAGAAAACTACTTGATATCAATGACAAACAATTTTCTCTGGAGGAACTTTGTGCGGCTTATAATATTCCGGTAAGTGAACGGAATTCAGCTGCTGAGGATGCTTATAAAACCGCTTTGTTGTTTTTGAAATTAAAATCAAGACTGGGGATTAAGTGATTTTAAATTTTGGTTGCTATATTGCATACAATTGATTTTAAACACCTTATTATTAATAGGTTTGCCTCTATTTCTATAAAGTATTGTCATTCCGACGAAGGGGGAATCACATATGTAGCTCCATTTATAGCATTTCAATTTTGTCCTTTTAGCGCATTTTGGAGGAATTAAACTTTACTATTTAAAAATTTAAGACAATACCGAAATAAAAATTCCCTTAACTCTAAAATCAACTAAATTGTCTGAATCTAATACTATATTTTCATATTCTGATTCAAAAGATAATGGTTTCAACGATATGGATTCATGCCTCCAATTTTCAGTACCAATATTCTTTTGACTATGATATTCTTTTACTGTATATCCTGAACCAAAATCTGCGTCTTGTATGCCAGTGCTTTCAACTAAAACAATTTTTCCTTCTCTACTGCCACCACTATCTTTTTTAAACAAACAGTAGGAGCCATTAGGAATTATTTTATTCATCGATTCGCCCACTACTTTACATACAAAATAGCCTTCTTTTACTGAAGTATTAAAGGGTAACTCGACCCATTCAAAATCAGAATGAACTTGTAAATCGCTAAATGAACCTGCTGCAGCTGAAATATTTACTAATGGAACTGAATTCACAAACGGTTTTACCTCCTCAAAAGGTACGATTCTGAACGGAAAATCTTTTTTATAAACATCAATATGCTTTTTTAAATAGTTTCTTAAAGAAGTATCACAAGCATAAACATAAGTACCTCTGATTCCTCGATACATTATAGTTTTGTATATATTTATTACGTAAGCCTTAAGATCATCTTTATTTGAGATCCCTTTTTTTCCATTTTTATCAAAATACAACTTCGGATTAATTTCAATTTCCTGTGTGAATTCATTGAAAATTATTTCTTTTCCAAAAATAACTCCTGTATAATTTAAATCATATCCTTGTGTCGTATGAATACAGCCAACTTCTTTAAAAGCATTTGGTGAATTAACCCAGTCCTTAGGGGTTTGATTCCATTGAAATTGTAAACCATCAATTTCAATATCCATTACAGTTTTATCTTTTTCGGATAACCAAGGCCAAGAATATCCAGCAACTAAACGACACAAACCATTTATTTCTTCCTTCTTTGCAAGTTCGCTATAAAGATCTTTTAAAGAATCAAAAACAATTAACTCATACTCATTTGGTGAATAAATAGTTTTCTCCAAGCGATTTACATGAAGTAATTGATCTACAAAACGAATATAATCATTTCCGCCTTTAACTCTCATCTGAGAAGTTAACTCGATTTTCAAAGTATCATCTTGATTCAAAAGTCTGGTAAATTGATCCTCATTTATATCGGAAGGTTTTACTGATTGCGCTGAATCATAAAAGAAAATTTGATTCTTACTATTCGAAATTATCCAGTCTAGCTCTGTTCCGGTGTCATCTAATCCTAATTTTTGATTATTTTTCCGGAAGGCTCCCATCCAACTTATATTTTTATATTGCCGTAACCGATGCGCTTCGTCTACTATTAATAAATCATATTTGTCATTGAGTTTAAAGGTATCCGATGGATTTAAAACCATAGACGCTTTTAAACCAGGAATTTTTTTGAAAACATTTTGTAATGATTCTCTTAAAGAAGTCATGGCGATAACCAATCCAATTTTTGCTTTTGGATATTTATTTTGAAAAGCAATAATGAAATTGATCTCCTTGAGCTCTTCATCACTAAAATCTTCAAAATTAGCATCCGAAATATCTGAATTAAGTAATTTAATTAAATAAGTAGCCAAAATTGTTTTTCCAGTTCCAGCACTCCCTTTTATAAAAATTCTATTGGATTTTTTGATACACAATCCATCAAGAATTTGAAGAACAGAACTATATTGATCTTCATTTAAAGATTTATAAGGGGAATATTTAAAAAGTTCTGAATTCTCAACATCTTCCAGTGACTTGCTAACTATCTTTTTATCAATTAGTTTTTTCCAAATTTCTTTAAAAAGATCTTTGTACAAATCTTGTTGGTAATAATTATGATTGACTAAACCGTAATTTCCATTTTGAAGTTCGTAAGTTCCTTCAGAAGTGATGTATTGAATCAAGTTTGATTCAATATCAAGAGTTGCTGATTTATTGAATTTATCACTCCCAATTATTGAAATTTTTGTAAATGCATCTGCTTTTTTTGGATTTGCTAGGTGATTTTTGATTCTACTAGAAGCATTTGTTGATTCTCCTACATAGGCAATTCGTTTAGTTTCATTTTGTATAAAGTAAACCAAAGGCCATTGATTTTTAACCCAAGGATTTTGAGCTATTTTAGGCAATGAATCTTTATTAAAATCATATTGTTCAGAAACCTCAATAGACAATTCAAATGATTGCATCATAATTCATCATATTTGGTTGCGTTCCCTTTTGCTTTATCTATTGGATAGTTAGCTGCATTTTGCGTAATCTTTTGAAGTACAATTTCTTTTACATCTAAATTGTATTTTTCGGCTAACAAAAAAGCGTATGCAAAAACATCTGCCAATTCTTGTTTTAGCTTATCAATATTTACATCTTCTGCTTTTTTCCACAGAAACAATTCATTTAATTCCGCTGCTTCAATAGATAGAGCTAAAGCCAAATCTTTCGAATTATGAAATTGTTCCCAATCTCTTTCATTTCTAAATTTTATTAATTCTTGAATAATGCTCGGAATATCATTCATTTTATTTCGATTTAAAAAGTGTCAATGCTACTTTATATTCCTCTTCAAAAGGCAATTGCAACTGAGAAACCATTTCAGGAACAGCTAACATCCAACTCACATAATAATATGCTAAAATGTGATAACCCGAAAATCGTTTGTTTGGAATGCTGCCTACGATGTAGTTTTTTTGATTTGGGTCAAAACCTTGTGTCCCTTGCATTGCGATTTCAAAGGCTATTTTCTTGACTTCCTCTAGCGGTACATCCTTAAAATACTGCAAAGCATCAACCATAAACATCGTGACTGCCATATTAGTCCCAATATGTTCTTGGTTTTTGAGAAACTGTTCCATTTCCTTCTCTTTGAAAGCAGTATCGTCGTGTAGACCAAAAGGATCTTTTTCTAATTTTTCAATAAAAGTATCTACATCAGATCGTTTGCGGTATTCGTCCTCATTTTCCAATTCAAAATAAGAGTCAATCTGTAAATCTTCGGCCCAATGTTGTACCAATTCATATTCTTCGGCAGGTTTACGATTGTCTTTGTATTCGAGAAATTCAGCATAAAAATCTTCGGCTTTGCGTAATTCGGCTGGAGTGGTATTAAAATCGTTTATAAAATCCAAACCAAATAATGCTTTAAACTGTAAGGCATTTACCAAGTTGTAAATCTTAGATTTAGAAAGTAGTGTTGCAGGCGAAAGTTCAATAACAGTCACATCAGTTACGGCTTTCAAGCCTTCTTGAATCAAAGCGTAAAGCGACAGAAATTGATACGATCTCAATTGGGGAAATTCGTTGTATATAAAATCCTCAATGAATAAATCTATTGGAGTATTGTAGGCTTGCAAATTTAACCCGTCAAATAAACCAGTACAGAATTGAGTAATCGATTGCTCTGGAATATTCATTCCATGCAACTTGGCAATAGTAGGTTGTACCGTTTTCAAAAAAACAGCTCTGTTTTGTGGAGTAGCCGTAAAAAGCTGATTTAATCCCCGTTTTCTCGCTTGAATTACAAAATCAAGATGCGCTAATTCGTGCAGAACCAAGTGTGCTACGGCAGGATAATTGGGTTTATACCGAACGATGTGCTTAATCCGATTGTAGTTTTCAGCAAACTCAATCTTGGCTGCCGTTGGAATTTCAGAATCTACTAGAACATCAATTTCTTTTCCGCAATCAAATTCTAATTGATGCTTGTATTCTGCAAAAAGCGAATTACCATCAGTGTTAGAAATAATTTTATTGGCAACATCAAAAGCCTGATTTACTGAATTCTTGTACAGTATATCTTTATTTGGATTGCATTTTATAGCTTTCAAAGTACTGTCAAAAGCGGATTCTAAATCATTTTGAATTTCGGCTAACATTCCAAGAGCAAAATGAGTATTTGGATAGTGATCATTTATTTTTATAGCTTCCAAAAAATATTTTTTGGATTCATCCAACTTCCCTTGTTGCATAAGGTTTGCTCCAACGTTATTCATTGTAATAGCATCTTTTGGATTCACCACCAAAGCCTGATCATAGTACAACATTGCCGTAGGAATATCATTCTTGAACTTAGCAAAAATATTTCCCATCATCAGCAACGCCCAATGATTCTTAGAATCCCAGCGCAATGCATCAATCAGACTATTTATCGCTGCATCCTGATGACCTTGATCAGACAGGATTTGTCCCATAATTCGATGGAATTCCGAATTGGTAGGATTGTTCTCGATAAGATTTTGTAGAATGGGTTTTGCTTCTTGATAGTTTCCTTTTTCACAAAGGGCTACCGTTTTCCGGAAATCATTTTCTTGAAGCAGGATTGCCGAAGTGTCAATGGTTATGGTAACCCAATCCTCAGTAATGGAAACTTTTGGGCTAAAAGGACCAAAAGTATAATACGATTCTAATTCACTGATTAATAAGGTATTACCCCCCCCCCCGACTAATTTCGGGAAAATCGTAAATAGAAAATCGTCTATTTTATGAATGATTTGCATTAAATATAAATTGCTATACGTTATAAAAGATACTTTTTGTTGTTTTTAAAATTGCAACAGGTTCAAATGTAACCATTGTTTATAAATCTCGCCCTATTGTATGAAAAAAAAAGTGCTTTTTGCAAAAAAATTATAGGGTTATTCCTTTCCAAAAACGACCGTGATGGCTGATGGAAACGGGTTTCTCCATTTTTGAATGCGCATCAATACGGTAAGGAATTCCATTTTTTTTAAAGATAGCATCGGCGGAATTCAAGTTTTCAATTTTTTTGAAATACTCTTTCCCGGCAACAGCAATGGTATGAATGCAATCCTGATCTATTTTAGTTTGGGTAAAATATATTTTTCCTTTGATAGAAACAGTTCCTAATGTTGTGTTTTCGTAAAAACATTCCAGTTGCAAAGGAAAAAAACCTCGAATTCCTGTTTCCCTATTGTAGATTTTATAAGCCGCCTCTTTTCTGGACCATAAATTCCAAACCATTACTTCTGGATTTACGGCATTAGAAATTAACAGCTGTTCGTTTTTAGTAAATATTTTATCTAAAAAGCGGTTGCGTTTCCAATTGCTTTCTTTTTTGGCTAAAGCCAAATCGACAAGGTCATTTCCTATCATTTTTCTGGTGATTCACTACTTTTTTCAGCTAATTTGGTTTCAATAATGGCCATAGCTGCTTTTACATTTATCATGCGTTCCATTGATTCGTTATCAATCAAAATATTATATTTTTCCTCTATATCCAAAATAACATCTACTAAATTAGCGGAGTTTATCTTTAAATCATTGATGAAATCCGTATCTTCAGTGAGTGAGTCAAAAGCTTCTTGATTCAGAATATATGGTTTTACAATGGCTTTTAGCTCCTGAATAGTTTCTTGTTTGTTCATAATTAATATTGATTTTACAGCACTTAAGTACATTTCGTTTTCTAACGCCAAAAAAATTACCACAAATTGGGGAATTTACGGTTCATTTTTTAAATTTTTAAATTTTTTAAAAATTACACACCCATTCACATCACCAAAACCAAAACTGGCTTTTGCTAATGTATTTATTTCTATATCAAGTCGTTGTCGTGGAACTCTTGATTCATCAATTAGTGCTGTTATTTCTGGATTCAAATCGGCACAATTGATATTCGGGAAAATAAATCCGTGATGCAATTGCAGTACCGAAGCCACGCTTTCAATACTACCGGCGCCACTTAAACAATGTCCAACCATCGACTTTAAAGAATTGATGTATGGAAAATCAATTCCTTTTCGATTTAAAGCCTCACTCCAATTCTGAATTTCAAGACTATCTTTGGAAGTGGCTGTCAGATGACCGTTGATTGCGTCAATTTCACTGGCTGAAATTCCGGCATTTGTCAAAGCATTTTGAATGCATCTTTGCACCGCAACCGGATTTGGTGCAGTCATGGTTCCTAAACCGCGCTGCCCTCCTGAATTGATATTTCCACCTAAAACTTCCGCATAAATTCGTGCGCCACGTGCAATCGCACTTTCTAAATCTTCTAAGACCAAAGCACCAGCTCCGCTTCCGGGAACAAATCCGGAAGCAGCTGTGCTCATTGGTCTAGAACCCTGTTTTGGTGTTTCATTATGTTTAAAAGTACATACCTTCATAGCATCAAATCCGCCCCAAATATACGGACCGGAATCACTGGTACTTCCGGCTAAAATACATTTTGCCTGCCCTGATTTGATGCGTTCATACGCCATTAAAATACTTTCGGTGCCAGTGGTGCAGGCCGAAGAATTAGTAGAGACTTGATTTCCAAGTCCTAATTTCCCACCCAGATACGCACTCACACCACTATTCATTGTTTGCGCTACGGCTGTACTTCCCAGTCTTCTCGTTTGTAAATTATCTATTTTATAAATGCTTTCGCGAAATTTATCAATTCCGGAAGTTCCTGTTCCAAAAATAGTTCCGCTGTCCCAATCCGGTTCTTCGTTAATTTCCAATGATAATCCGGCATCCTTCCAGGCATCAATTCCGGCAATTACGCCATATAAAATCCCTGTTGAATTGAAGTTTCTAAGTTCTAATTCCGTAAAATAATGCCCTGCTAATTCCGCAGAAACCTCGGGTTTTCCTACAATTTGACAAGAAAATTGCAATCGCTCCAACTCAGCGTCGTGCCTGATCCCGGAAATTCCGTTTTTGATGGCATGAGTGAACGCATCAAGACCTACTCCATTTGGAGCAACTACACCAAGACCCGTTATAACTACTCTTTTGTTCATTTTTTAATGTTAAATAATATTCAATTTCAATAACAATGGCAAAAAAATAATAATTTTAATACTACCAAATAGAGTACTACAGTGACAAAATATTGAAAAGAATCAAATTATACTGTTGCTTAATTTATTTTAATTCGGTTTTGAGTCCCACTTCTTTGGAGAGGGTTGGGGTGAGGATAATTCCCGCTATTGTTCCTGTGCAAACATTTTCTCCTTTTTCGTTTTTCATGATGACCTTACATTTTAATTTTCCAAATCTAAAATATATTTTTTCTGAAATTACAATCACTTTTTCATTTGGAAAAACAGGTTTTAAAAATTCTATTTCACTTGATGTTAAGGCAATTGAAGTACTAGAACTAAATGAATTATCTAACAAAAAAATGCCAAGACAAACCAATCCAATTTGCGCCATGACTTCTATCAAAATTACACCTGGAGTAACTGGAAATTCCTTAAAATGACCTTTGTAAAAATCAAGATTTTCATCAAAAGTAAAGGTTCCTTCCACTCCGTTTTCATCGATTTGGAGAATTTCATCCACAAATAAAAAGGATTTGGAATACGGTAATTTTGCTATAATTTCTTCTTTTTTCATAGTTTTTCTATTCCCCATTTGGGAGCTAAAACTCCAATAAAATTCGTTGTGCCGAAAATCCCGGTCCAAAACTCAGCATTAATCCTTTTTCTCCTTTTTTAGGCTGCTTATCCATGATTTGTTCTAAAACATACAAAACTGTGGCGCTGGACATATTTCCATAGGAGCGCAAAACCTCTTTGGTATCATCAATATTTTTTCCCAAACCAGAAAATAAAGCCTCAACGGTTTGCACAATTTTCTTTCCACCGGGATGAAAAATAAGATGGTCAATATCCTCCATTTTTAAATTATTTTTTTCTAAAAAAGGATGAATAATATCTGGAAAATGAGAAACAATCGTTTCCGGTACTTCAATATCAAGTACCATCTGCAATCCAGAATTGGTGAGTTTAAAACCCATCATGTGGATGTTATCATAAAAATGATACATCTCCTCTGCTACAATCTCAGGACCTTCGTCATCTTCATGTGAGGAAAGTAAAACGCAAGCGGCACCATCACCAAAAATCGCAGCACTTACGATATTTGCCATCGAAAAATCATCGAGTTGAAACGTAGCCGTGGGACTTTCTACGGCAATTACCGCAGCTCGTTTTCCGGGATTGGCCTGCAAGAAATTTTTAGCATAAATAATTCCTGAAATCCCGGCGGCACAACCCATTTCGGTCACGGGAAGCCTTACTATATCCTGACGCAACTTCAATGTATTGATTAAATACGCATCGAGAGACGGAATCATAATTCCGGTGCAGCTTACCGTGATGATATAATCTAAATCTTGCGGATTCCAATTTGCTTTTTTTAAAGCTTTTGCTAATACTTTTTCACCTAAATCAATGACTTCACGAACATAAATAGCATTTCTTTCTTCAAATGAAGTTTTGGTAAACACCTCTATCGGATCCATTATGGAATAGCGTTTGTCAACAGCTGCACCTTCAAAAATTTTCTTTACTTTTCTGATGAATCGTTCGTCTTGTCCCACTAGCCAAGCATCCAAAAAAGGAATTATTTCAGCTGTTGTTCTGGAATATTTAGGCAGCTGTTTGGTTACGGTTTTAATTTTTACACTCATATTTTTGAAATTATCCATTGGTATCTAAAAGCCCATTTCCAATGAATTTTATAGTTTTTAAAATTTAATTTTTTCGAGAACGCTATCAATTCTTCTTTCTTAAAACCTCTTAAAATTGATATTAATCCATCTTCTCGTGACATAGCATTCAACTGAAATACAACACATAATGCCTGAAATAATCGATAGGCAATGGCACTACGATGTAAATCATTGATTACAATTCCGATGGATGTATTGTTATAAAGAACTTTCAATAATCGAATAATCTCATCGTCTTTGAAATGATGTAACGTCAAAGTGCACAAAACAATATCATACTTTAGATCATTAAATGATTCATTAAAAATATCTTCGCAGCGATAACTGATATTAGCATATTTATCTGATAATTGTCGTGCATGTGAAATTGTAAAATTGTTAGCATCAATGCCTATTAACTGGAAATTTAGGTTGTTTTTAAGACCAAAATCAGCCAGGGTTCGCAACATATCCCCATTACCACAACCCACGTCTATAATAACAATTTCTTTAGATTTGGAATCCTGAACAAGTTCTTGTACTCCTCTTAGAGTTAACTGGTTTCCTCCTAAAAGCTGATTGATCCGGGCAATTTTATCTAAGGCATCACGTAAAATCTCACCTTCCATGGCAAAATCATCCATGATTTCCGGTTTATCAGTTCTATATTTGGTATTTAGTGTCATTTACGAATGAAGAGTGATTGGTTTTCCGTGTGTTTTTTTTATAATTTTTAGCAATAAAAATGGAAATATAATTAATATGCGCATCAATACTGCTGAAAGTTTTTGTTTTTGTAAAATATTGGATAAAAACCGTCCCATTTTAAGTCTTCCCTTAAAATTTAAATTCCATTCTTGCAGGTATCGCTTTTCTAATTCGGCTCTGGATTTAATCTCGGTGTTATAAAATTGAACTACTAATTCTGATGCGATTTTGGCGCTATGAATTGCCATAGCCATTCCGTTTCCGCACAAAGGATGAATTAATCCTGCTGTATCGCCAATCATTAAAACATGGTTTTCAACTGCGTGTTTCTTTTTGAAAGAGATTTGGCTTATGGTCAATGGTTTTTCAAACAATAATGTACTGGTTTCAAAAAGGGTTTTTAAGTGTGGGTTTTGAGAAACAATAGTATTTTGATATTCAGTAATGTTTTTAAACTGCTTAAACGTTTTATAATCGGCTAGATAACACATGTTAATCACTTCGTTTTCAACTTTAGAAACTCCGCAATAGCCTCCTTTAAAATTATGCAAACCCACTACATCATTGGGAAATTTCCCAGAATAATGTGCTTTTACGGCCAGCCAAGGTGATTTTTTATGAATAAATTCTCGGTTCATTTTTTGGTCAATAGTAGAACGTTTGCCAAAAGCACCAATCACCATTTGGGACTCTAAAACCATTAAATTTGTCGTGGTTATCATAAATTTATCATGCTCAAAATGAACATTTTCAACTTGATCTTTTAGTATTGTACACCCGTTATCGATAGCCTTTTTATACAAATATTCGTCTAAAACAAAACGGCTGATTCCAAAACCACCAAGAGGTAAAATACTTTGTATTGTTTTTCCTCTTGCAGTAGAAAACTCAAGTTTTATAATGTGTGTCGGCTTTAAATGGGCTATATCTAAATCCAACCAATTGAGATATGGCATCACTTCATTAGAGATGTATTCGCCACACACTTTATGTTTTGGATAACTATTCTTTTCAATAACCGTCACCTGAAGCCCTAATTTAGATAAATGTATAGCCGAAGTCAGTCCAGCTAACCCACCACCAATAATTACTACTTGTTTATCTTTCATACAAAAGTAAATTTATGGATTTGTTTGCTAGTATGGGTATAACAAATGATAAAAAAACTGGCCTTATTGTTTAATTTTAGTTAATACATGCAATTGCTTCATCAATTGTCTTTGAAGATACCCCTTAAATTACCGGTTGAAATTCCGAAAATCATTTCCTGTAGGTTCCTCAAAAACCTCGAGTTCAAATTCAGAAGTGATGGTAAATAGATGATCAAAAATATCAGATATAATAGTCTCGTATTTTAACCATTCTTTTTCTGCGCTAAAGCAATAAATTTCTAGTGGTAATCCTTTCGATGTAGATTCTAGCTGACGCACCATTATGGTCATGTCTTTATTAATACTGGGATGAGCCGTAATGTATTTTTCAGCATAGATTCTAAAAACGCCTATATTAGTCAGCCTCCTGATATTTACTGAAACGATCTCATTGTCCAATGTTTCCGAATTAGTTTTTTGTACCTCATTTTCTTTTTGAGTGATGTAATTTTGAATTAGTTTGTATTTTTTGAATTGCGAGAGCATTTTTTCATCACAAAACTGAAAACTACTGACTTTTAAATAAATAGCTCTTTTTATTCGTCTCCCGCCAGAATCACTCATACCACGCCAGTTCTTGAAAGAGTCTGTCATAAAAGCATAAGTGGGTATTGTAGTGATCGTTTTATCCCAATTTTGAACTTTTACAGTATTTAAATTGATTGACATCACATCGCCGTCCGCATCATATTTTGGCATCGAAATCCAGTCCCCTACCCGAACCATATCATACACGGACATTTGAATACTGGCAACAAACCCCAGAATGGTATCTTTGAAAATTAAAAGTAAAATAGCCGTCATGGCGCCCATTGCCCCTAGAAAATAGAAAGGACTTTTGCCTAACATGATGGATAAAACCAGTATTCCTCCAATAAAATAGACTACAATTTTAAGTACCTGAATGTAACTGGTAATCGGTTTGTCTTTTAAAATTAAGGTATTGGACACTATTTCATCAAAGACTGATAATACAGTAATAACAGAATGTATTATTACTAAAATTATGAAGATATTTGATAGAATAATTATATACTCAATTGCTTTTGGAAAATCTCCAAAGATGTATGGAGCAACCATGATAATGATGAAAGCAGGGACTAAATAGGCTATTTTTTCAAAAACTCTTCTTTCTATCAGGACATCATCCCAAACTATTTTTGTTTTTAAAAAAATTTTGTGCACAAAACGAACTATAATTATTTTCGTTAAATACCAAGACAAAAAACTTATTATAAACAATACAAAAATAAGCATCAAAAGTTTCAAATACAAAGCCACTATTGGATCTAAACCAAAATCTTCAATAAACCATTTGTCTAACCAGAGTGCGATGTTGTATTTTTTTTCAATTTGAATCATAGTAAATTTAGCTTTAAAGGTAAAGATAGGTTACCTATTCTAAGCAGTCAAAAACCAGCTCCGCATTGTGTTTACATTAACATCTTGTGCTGGTATTTACAGCTATTTTCTTTGAATAAAATACAACCTCTTGTCATATTGAATTTTAAACTAAAAAACCCTTTCAAAGTTTAAACTTTGAAAGGGTTTTGAATTAAAAGACGCTATTTAATAAATTGGATGTTCTAATTGTTATTTTGACATAAATGGTATTACAACTTTCCTTCTTTTATTTCTTCTACAATCTCTGGATTTAATAGGGTAGAAATATCTCCAAAATTAGAATAATCTCCTTCTGCAATTTTTCTAAGGATTCGTCTCATGATTTTTCCGGAGCGTGTTTTTGGTAAACCGGTAACAAACTGAATTTTATCTAACTTGGCAATAGGCCCAATATGATCTGAAATATGCTGATTAATCTCTTTGGCTAAGTTTTCTTTATTTCTGGTTTCTCCGGTTTCTTTAAGGATTACAAAACCATATAATGCATTCCCTTTGATGTCGTGAGGAAAACCTACAATGGCTGATTCCGCAACAGCAGGATGTTCATTTATAGCATCTTCAATAGGTGCTGTTCCCAGATTATGACCGGAAACAATTACCACATCATCTACTCTTCCTGTGATTCTATAATACCCAACCTCATCACGTAAAGCACCGTCTCCTGTGAAAAATTTACCTGGAAAGGCAGAGAAATACGTGTCTTTGTAGCGCTGATGATCACCCCAGATTGTTCTGGCAATTCCTGGCCATGGAAATTTGATGCACAAACTACCAACGACCTGATTCCCTTCTATTTCATTTCGTTTTTCATCCATTAGTACGGGTTGAATTCCGGGTAACGGCAACGTGGCATAGGTAGGTTTTGTTGGGGTAACAAATGCAATAGGCGATATCATAATTCCTCCTGTTTCAGTTTGCCACCAAGTATCTACAATAGGACATCTTCTGTCCCCAACATGATTGTTGTACCAATGCCAAGCTTCTTCGTTTATAGGTTCACCAACTGACCCAATAACTTTTAAGGACTTCAATGGGTATTTTAATACAAAATCTATATTTTCTTTGGCAAGCGCACGAATAGCAGTTGGCGCCGTGTAAAACTGGGTAACTTTGTGTTTTTCGATGGTTTGCCAAAAGCGACTGAAATCAGGATAAGACGGAACGCCTTCGAAAATTACGGTTGTAGCTCCGTTCAATAACGGGCCGTAAAGAATATAGGAATGTCCGGTAATCCAGCCAATGTCAGCGGTACACCAAAAAACATCATTTTCTTCATAATTGAATACGTTCTTGAAAGTGTAGGCAGTATACACCATATACCCTGCAGTGGTGTGAACCATTCCTTTGGGTTTTCCTGTTGAACCGGAGGTGTACAAAATAAACAACGGATCCTCAGCATCCATGATTTCGGCTACATTATTATCTGAAGCCTGATCCAAAAGTGGTTCCAACCATTGGTCACGACCTGCTTTCATATTGATCTTTGAATGAATTCTTTTGGCTACTAAAACTTTTTCAACACAAGGACATTTTTCCAACGCTTCATCAACAATTACTTTTAAGTCGATTGTTTTGTTACCACGAAATCCACCATCAGAAGTAATAACCATTTTACATTCACTATCATTAATTCTAGCTGATACCGCAGAAGCTGAAAAGCCCGCAAAAACAACAGAATGTATGGCACCAATTCTGGCACATGCTAATATTGAAACGGCTAATTCTGGGATCATAGGCAAATAAATACAAACGCGATCTCCTTTACTTATGCCTTGCTCACGCAACACATTTGCCATTTTGCAGACCCGTTGATGCAATTCATTATAGGTAATATGCAATGCTGCTTCTGAAGGATCATTCGGTTCAAAAATAATAGCCGTTTTTTCGCCTCTTTTTGCAAGATGTCTGTCGATACAATTTTTTACAATATTCACTTTGGCTTCAGTAAACCATTTTATGTCGGCTTCAGCCATATTAAAATCAACAACTTTATCCCATTGTTGGTACCATGTAAAATTTTCCTCTGCTATTTTTCCCCAAAATTTTCGAGGTTCACGAACTGATTTATTGTAATGTTTAAAATATTGTTCTAAATTTTCAATTTTATAGTAGCTCATGTTTTAATTTTTTATAAAAGTATTAAATCTAAGTCTATTCCTAATACTATTTAGACTATAAATACCCACAAAAAAAAATGGATTATTCAATATAAATAGCTTTTAATTACCAATATGATTAATTTTTACTTTTTTGAGGGAATATGTAAAACACAAAAAGCGGAAATATATAAATACCTCCGCTTTTTGTATCAACAAAAAATCCCTAACAATTAATTTAGCAACGACAAATAGTATTTTATTTGAACTATAACCAACCTATTCAGTTGTAATAAAACACCAATCGCTAAAAATTTTCGCGTTGATTTATTTAAGATCAATCATTATTACACTGCACCATTTTTATAAATTATTAGGGATTACTTCACTTAACGTTCAATCACGCTCGACGTTAAGTGAATGTAAAAGCGACTATATTCATACTATTTCTTTAATAAATTTTAACTAATTCAAAATATTATAAAACCAATGGTATAGCGCTAATCCCAACACACCCTCTTGTGTGGTAATTCCTAATTTTTTTATCCAATTTTTTTCATCGCAGTCATGGATTCTCTCAACCACTCCCCAACTTCTTCTATTGGATGTTGACGAATGCTTTTGTTTACTGCAATAAGAACCGCATTGTCAACTCCATTTGAAGTTGAAAAAGGTTTCCCTATCACATTAGTATCTACCGTTTTCATAAAATTAATCAACAATGGTTTGCAGGCGTGATCAAATAAATAACAACCATATTCTGCAGTATCCGAAATGATTCGGTTCATTTCATACAGTTTTTTTCGGGCTACTGTATTGGCAATCAGAGGCAATTCGTGTAAAGACTCATAATACGCTGATTCTTCAATAATTCCTGTTTGAGTCATGGTTTCAAAAGCCAATTCGACACCCGCTTTCACCATGGCAATCATCAAAACACCATTGTCAAAATACTCTTGTTCTGAAATATGTGCAGCTGTTGGCGCTGTTTTTTCGAAGTTAGTTTCTGCAGTTGCAGCTCTCCAAGTCAATAAATTGATATCATCATTAGCCCAGTCGATCATCATATTTTTGGAAAATTCGCCAGAGATAATATTGTCCATGTGTTTTTGAAACAACGGACGCATGATGTCTTTTAATTCATCTGCTAATTCATACGCTTCAATTTTTGCGGGATTAGACAAACGATCCATCATATTTGTAATTCCACCATGCTTTAAAGCTTCTGTAACTGTTTCCCAACCGTATTGAATTAATTTTGAAGCATAAGCAGGCTCGATTCCTTTTTCAACCATTTTATCGAAACATAAAATAGAACCGGTTTGTAACATGCCACAAAGAATGGTTTGTTCTCCCATTAGATCTGATTTTACCTCGGCTACAAATGAAGAGTTTAAAACCCCGGCTTTGTGACCACCAGTAGCAACCGCATACGCTTTTGCTTGTTCAAAACCAGCTCCGTTTGGATCATTTTCGGGGTGAACCGCGATTAAAGTGGGTACACCAAAACCTCTCTTGTATTCTTCACGTACTTCTGATCCAGGGCATTTTGGCGCACACATAATTACAGTGATATCTTTCCGAATTTGCATTCCTTCCTCTACAATATTGAAACCATGAGAATAAGCAAGCGTTGATCCGTTTTTCATCAAAGGCATGATTGCCGTAACTACAGCTGTATGTTGCTTGTCTGGTGTAAGGTTGCATACCAAATCAGCTGTTGGAATTAATTCTTCATACGTTCCCACTTTGAATCCATTATCAGACGCATTTTTAAACGAAGCTCTTTGTTCCGAAATTGCATCGGCGCGTAAAGCATAAGAAATATCCAAACCAGAATCTCTCATGTTCAACCCTTGGTTCAACCCTTGTGCTCCACACCCTACAATGACTACTTTTTTTCCTGCTAAAGCTTTAATTCCGTCTACAAATTCAGACTGATCCATGAATTCGCAAACACCTAATTGTTCTAATTGTAATCTGAGTGGTAATGAATTGAAATAATTTGCCATTTTTTATTGTTTAATGATTGTAAAATTTAATAATTGTAATAATTAATGCTGATAAGATTGAGATTCCTCCTTGGTCGGAATGACAAACTACATAGCGACTGAACACTTTTAAGAAAGTTTTTCTAATAATGTTGAAATCTCCATTTTTGCTTTGGAAACTGATATTCTCCCGGAACGAACAAATTGCATGATTCCAAAAGGTTTTAATTTATCGTACAATGATTCAATTTCAGCACGTTGTCCCGATTTAGAAATCACAAAATAGTCTCTGGCTACTGTAACTATCTCGGAATGGCTTTCTTTGATGATATTCTGAATTTGTTTTTCGTCAAATAGCAAGCTCGACTCAATTTTGAATAATGCATTTTCTAAGAAAATAGTTTCTTCGTCAATATGATAAAAAGCTTTGATGACTTCAATTTGTTTCTCGATTTGTCCTACAATGTTATGTACCCATTTTTCGGTGGTATTCACCACGATAATAAATCTAGAAACACTTTCTATCTCCGATTCGGATACATTTAAACTCAAAATATTGATATGACGTTTCAAGAATATTCCAGATATTCTGTTCAATAAGCCAACGTTGTTTTCTGAATAAACAGAAATGGTGAATGTTTTATTTTCCATGTTTTTTATCCTCCCCCCAGCCCCCTCCAAAAGAGGGAGTGCCGAAACTAGCTTAGGGTATGTTTATAATTTTTATTACTAATTCAAAAATATAATCTATTAACAATTTCTCTTTCAATCTCCCTCCCCGAAGGGGAGGGTTGGGATGGGTATTAACTCAATCTTATATCAGATACCGATGCTCCTGTTGGAATCATTGGGAATACGTTATTTTCTTTTTCTACCATAACTTCCAGGAAATAGGATTCTTTTGAAGTCATCATTTCGGCAACAGCCGCATCAAGATCTTCTCTTTTGGTTACTTTTTTTGCTTTGATGTAATAGCCTTCAGCAATGGCTATAAAATTAGGATTGATCATTTCGGTCGAAGCGTATCTTTTGTCAAAGAACAATTGTTGCCATTGACGAACCATACCTAAAAATTCATTGTTCAAGACCACAATTTTCACAGGAACTTTAGTCTGGAAAATAGTTCCTAATTCCTGAATGGTCATTTGAAACCCTCCATCTCCAATTATGGCTACTACTTCTCGATTTGGCATTCCCATTTTGGCACCAATCGCAGCAGGCAATGCAAATCCCATGGTTCCTAAACCACCTGAAGTGACATTACTTTTGGTCGAATTGAATTTGGCATACCGACAGGCAAACATTTGGTGTTGTCCTACATCCGAAACCATAATGGCATCTCCTTTAGAATGCTTGTTAATCATTTCAATCGTTTCTCCCATAGAAATTCCTTCTTTCTTAGGCTTTAACTCGTCATTGATTACGGCTTCTAATTCAATTTCATATTTTTCTTTGAATTCATTGTGCCAGGATTCATGTGTGTTATTTTCGATAAAAGGAAGTAAAGCGGTCAAAGACTCTTTTACATCTGCTAAAACGGCTACCGTTGTTTTTACGTTTTTATCGATTTCGGCTGAATCAATTTCAAAGTGGATTACTTTTGCTTGCTTTGCATAGGTTTCCAGATTTCCGGTGACACGATCATCAAAACGCATTCCAAGGGCAATCAAAACATCACATTCATTCGTCAAAACGTTAGGACCATAATTACCGTGCATCCCTAACATCCCTACATTCAGCGGATGATCAGTAGGCAATGCCGAAAGTCCTAAAATAGTCCAAGCGGCGGGAATTCCTGATTTTTCAACAAATGCTTTGAGTTGTTCTTCGGCTTCACCAAGGATAATTCCCTGACCAAATACGATAAAAGGTTTTTTGGACGTATTAATAATTGCAGCTGCTTCCTTAACTTTTTCCAGATTTAAAATCGGCTTTGGATTGTAACTTCTGATGCTGGTACATTTTTTATAGCTGAATTCCATTTGGTCAAACTGAGCATTTTTTGTAATATCAATTAATACGGGCCCTGGACGACCTGATTTAGCAATATAAAAAGCTTTTGCCATGATCTCCGGAATTTCAGAAGCTTCGGTAATTTGATAATTCCACTTGGTAACCGGAGTCGATATCCCAATAATATCTGTTTCCTGAAAGGCATCAGATCCCAATAAATGTTTCCCTACTTGTCCCGTGATGCACACCATGGGAGTCGAATCAATCTGTGCATCTGCAATTCCGGTAACTAAATTTGTGGCTCCCGGACCTGAAGTGGCTATCGCTACTCCTACTTTACCAGTCGCTCTTGCAAAACCTTGTGCTGCATGGGTAGCGCCTTGTTCATGACGTACTAAAACATGGTGTAATTGATCTTTAAATTTATATAATTCATCGTAAACGGGCATAATCGCGCCACCTGGGTAGCCGTAAACCAAATTTACTCCTTCTTCTAATAAGCATCTAATAACGGCTTCGGCGCCGGATATTGTATTATTTTTCATTATTATTTTTTTAGGCTTATGTCAATTTTGCTATTGCTATTGGCGTTGATTTTGAAGTTATTTATCAGTTACACATCCTGTTGAAGCGCTCGAGACCGCTCTGATGTATTTTAATAAAACTCCCTTATTTACTTTTAATTCAGGTTGAATCCAATTTGCTTTCCTATGTGCAAACTCTGCATCCGATATTTTTAAATTGATTGTATTTTTGACTGCATCAATAGTGATAATATCTCCATTTTTGACGAGCGCTATACCGCCTCCTTCAAAAGCTTCGGGTGTAACATGTCCCACAACAAATCCATGTGAACCACCAGAAAACCTGCCATCAGTAATCAGGGCTACGCTTTTTCCAAGACCAGCACCCATGATAGCTGAAGTAGGTTTAAGCATTTCAGGCATTCCGGGGCCACCTTTTGGACCACAGTACCGGATGACCACTACATTCCCTGGTTTGACTTCACCCCCGCGAACCCCAGTTATTACATCATGTTCATTTTCATAAACAATGGCATCTCCTTCAAAATACTCCCCTTCATTTCCGCTAATTTTAGCCACACAGCCTTCCTCAGCAAGATTTCCATACAAAATTTGAATGTTTCCTGTTGCTTTTAGTGCTTTTTGGATTTCGTGTATTACTTGCTGACCGTCGTTCAAATCCGGAACAGCAGCTAAATTTTCAGCTAAAGTTTTTCCAGTTACTGTCAAACAGTCTCCATGTAACAATCCTTCTTTTAATAAATATTTCATTACTGCGGGAACTCCTCCAGCTTCATGGAGATCTTCCATCAGGTATTTTCCACTCGGTTTCAAATCGGCAAGTAATGGTGTTTTGTCACTTATATCTTGAAAATCTTTAAGTGTAATTTCAATATCTACAGCATGTGCCATAGCGATTAAGTGCATTACTGCATTCGTGGAACCGCCTAAAACAGCTACCATGGTAATCGCATTTTCAAATGCTTTACGTGTCATGATATCTCGAGGTTTTATATCTTTTTCTAACAAAATTCTGATTGCTTTTCCAGCATCAATGCATTCTTGTTGTTTTTCGTCACTTAATGCCGGATTAGAAGAACTGTAGGGCAAGCTCATTCCTAAAGCTTCAATAGCCGAAGACATCGTATTGGCCGTATACATACCTCCGCAGGCTCCTGCGCCGGGACATGCGTTTTGAATCACTCCTTTGAAATCTTCCGGAGCGATTGTATTGTTAAATTTTTTTCCCAATGCTTCAAAGGCAGACACAATATTTAACGATTCCCCTTTCCATTTTCCAGAATGAATTGAGCCTCCATAAACCATGATAGAAGGGCGATTGACTCTTCCCATGGCCATGACGGAACCGGGCATGTTTTTATCACAGCCTGGAATAGCGATTAGTGCATCATACCATTGTGCTCCCATTACGGTTTCAATAGAATCTGCAATTACATCTCTGGAAACTAAAGAAAAACGCATTCCATCAGTACCGTTTGAAATACCGTCACTTACACCAATAGTATTAAAAATCAACCCTACTAAGTCCTCTTTCCAGACTCCTGTTTTTATTTTTTTAGCCAAGCCGTTCAGGTGCATGTTACAGGGATTTCCCTCATATCCCATACTAACAATTCCAACTTGTGCTTTTTTTAAATCTTCTTCAGTCAGACCAATACCGTACAACATTGCTTGTGCTGCAGGTTGTGTTTCATCTTGTGTTATGGTCTTGCTGTATTTATTTAATTCCATTGTCGGTTTATTTGTGTCGGTTTTTATCTGTTTAAAATTATTGAAAGTCAACGAGTGTTGCCTAAACAATAGTCGATTGTCCTATGTAAACATTGTCATTATTGAAATACAATAATTCATCTTTGCTTAAAATATAATTGGATATAAAATCACCTACTTCATTGGTGCCAAATTTAGAATAGGGATTCAAATCTGCTGTGACGACATTTAATTCAATTGCTTTTTCTACCGCTTCATATACTTTTTTAGCTTCTAACTGAAGTCCAAAATGTTCTAAAAGCATAGCAGCAGATAATATTGAGGCAATTGGATTGGCCGTATTTTTGCCTTTTGCCTGAGAAAAAGTGCCGTGTACCGGTTTAAAAAGGGCACTGGAATTCCCCAGAGATGCTGATGGCAATAATCCAATGGCTCCTGTGATTACACTAGCTTCATCCGATAAAATATCACCAAATAAATTCTCGGTCAAAATGACATCAAATTGTTTTGGATTAATAATGATTTGCATCGCGGCATTATCAACATAAAGGAAATCTAAAGTTACATCAGGGTAATTTTCGCTGATTTCCTGGACTACTTTTCGCCATAATCGTGACGTTTCAAGAATACTGGCTTTGTCTACCAGAGTCACTTTTTTTTGTCTTTTCTGAGCTGTTCTAAACGCTAAATGACTAACTCTAATGATTTCCTCATCGGAATACTCACATAAATCAGAAGCTAATGTGCCTTGTGCATTCGTCTTTTTTTCACTGAAATAAGATCCCCCGGAAAGCTCCCTGAAAATCACAAAATCAGTACCCTCAATGATTTTTCTTTTCAAAGGGGATAAATCTAATAAATCCTTATACGGTTTAACAGGTCTTATATTGGCATATAATCCTAATGCTTGTCTCAATTTCAATAAGCCGTTTACAGGGCGTAATTTTGGATCATGATTGTTGTCGTATTTTGTATTGCCAACAGCGCCAAACAATACAGCATCGGTATTCAGACAAAGATTCAATGTTTGCTCCGGCAATGGATTTCCTGTTTTTTCAATCGCAACGGCACCTATTAGTGCATCTTCAAATACAAACTCATGATCGAAAACCACACCAATTGCATACAATGCTTTTTTAGCCTGTAGGATTACCTCCGGACCGATTCCGTCTCCTGAAAGTACTGCTATTTTTAAATTCATAATAGTGCGATTTAAATTGTAATAGAAATCAAAATATTTTAGTTGAGGATTATTTCCTTACTCATTTTACAGGCTTCAATTATTTGATGAATATCATCATCAAGGACTTCTTTTTTGATATCGGCAAACCTCAAAAATTCAATATACACAACATCCAATTGTGTTTTTGAAAGTTCGTACCCCACTTTTTTGGCTCTGTAGGCCAATGCTGCTCTGCCGCTTCTGGCGGTAAGAACAATTGATGATTCATTGACACCAACTTCCAACGGATCCATGATTTCATAAGTCGCTCTGTTTTTGATTACCCCATCCTGATGAATTCCGGAGCTGTGTGCAAAAGCGTTAGCTCCAACAATTGCTTTATTGGGTTGCACCATCATTCCCATACTTTCAGATACTAATCGACTCATTTCATTCAGCTGACGGGTATTGATATTGGTATCTAAATTCAAATACGGATGTTGTTTGAAAATCATCACTACCTCTTCCAGTGCTGTATTTCCGGCTCTTTCGCCTATTCCGTTTATGGTACATTCAATTTGTCTGGCTCCATTTACCGCTCCTGCAATTGAATTTGCGGTAGCCATTCCTAAATCATTATGACAGTGGCATGACAGGATTACTTTATCAATTCCTGTGACGTTTTCTTTTAGATATTTAATCTTTGCGCCATATTCTTCCGGCAAGCAATAGCCAGTTGTATCTGGAATATTAAGCACGGTAGCACCTGATTTAATGACTGCTTCACAGACTCGAGCCAAGAACTCGTTGTCCGTTCTACCAGCATCCTCCGCATAAAACTCCACATCTTCAACATACGATTTAGCATGGGAAACGGCAAATTTTGCTCGGGCAATAATATCTTCTCTGGTAGTATTTAGCTTGTGTACAATGTGTGATTCCGAAGTTCCTATTCCGGTATGTATTCTTGGTCTTTTTGCATGTTTTAAGGCTTGTGCCGCAACATCTATATCATTTTTTATCGCTCTGGTTAATCCACAAACAACTGCATTCTTAACGATTTTACTTATTTCTGAAACAGATAAAAAATCACCTGGACTAGATACCGGAAAACCCGCTTCGATGATGTCAACACCCATTTCGTCCAGTCGATTGGCTATGACTAGTTTTTGATTGGTATCTAATTTACATCCCGGAACTTGTTCGCCGTCTCTCAAGGTGGTATCAAAAATTTGAACTTTCTCTCTATTCATTTTCATTTATTTAATGTAATTTCACAACTTGATAACAAAAATATCTTTCATTACGTTAATATAAAACTCAATTTAATGAAATATACTGTTTATAAAGCAATAAAAAACTTAGTAAACAATTGAATTACAAAACATTAAGCTACACTATTCTACAATGGCTAACCATCAAAAAGATTTCTTGTTCGTATTAATTAAATCGCTTTCAAAATCTGAAAAAAGACAATTTAAGATTTTTGCCAGCCGATTAGAAACCAGTTCCAATACAAAATTCATCGAATTATTTAATGTTTTAGACAAATCAGAAGTCTATGAGGAGAAGCTTATTTTGAAAAGTGGGATTATCAAAAAAGTACAATTATCCAATCTGAAATCGTATTTATACAAACAAATTTTAGTAAGCATCCGATTGAATATTCCCAGTCAGAATATTCGATATCAGCTAAGAGAACAGATTGATTTTGCTGCTATTTTGTACAATAAAGGGCTGTACAAACAAAGTTTAAAAATCTTGGATAAAACAAAGATTTTAGCGTTGGAAAATGACGAAAAACTCATGGCCTATGAAATTGTAGAATTTGAGAAACTCATTGAATCCCAATACATAACCCGAAGTATTCAAGGGCGCGCAGATGAATTGGTTATTCAGGCTAAAGAACTGAATTATCGCAATACCATTTCCAGTAAATTATCTAATTTATCCTTGCAATTGTACGGTATTATGCTTAAAACCGGATATGTAAAAAGCGACGAAGAATACACCTATATAGATGATTATTTCAACAAGCATATTTCAAGATTTGACGAGAAAAAGTTCGGTTTCAGAGAGAAATATTGGTTTTACAATGCCAATCTTTGGCGAAGCTTTTTAGTTCAGGATTTTTTATCCTGTTACAAATATGCTTTAAAGTGGGTGACCCTTTTTTATGACAACCCAAGTATGATTCATTTGAATCCGGTGTTTTTTTTGAAAGGCAATCATTATCTATTGGAGTCTTTGTACATGCTTAAGTACAAATCGAAATTCAAAAAATATTTATTACTGTTGGAAGATACAATAAAAGATTCCCATTTTCCTGTAAATGATAATATTGCATCTTTATCATTTCTGTATTTATATAATAATAAATTGAATTATCATATACTGGAAGGTACTTTTGCAGAAGGAGAATACTTAATTCCTGAAGTTCTAGGCAAGTTAAAAATACATACGGATCATCTTGATGAACACCACGAAATGCTGTTTTACTATAAATTTGCTTCTATATATTTTGGGAATGAAAAATATACAGATTGTATTTTTTATTTGGAGAAAATCATAAACAATAAAAATCTTTCCATGCGAGAAGATTTAATGTGTTTTGCCAGATTACTCTGTTTGATAGCTCATTATGAATTAGGAAAAGATT
Organism: Flavobacterium bomense; assembly: GCF_003970355.1. Lineage (NCBI taxonomy): Bacteria > Pseudomonadati > Bacteroidota > Flavobacteriia > Flavobacteriales > Flavobacteriaceae > Flavobacterium > Flavobacterium bomense. The sequence continues at coordinate 233,249 of NZ_RYDJ01000002.1, forward strand.
ATTATCTGGAAAATCAATTGAAAAACACCTATAAATTCCTAATCAAAATGAATGATTTGCATGAAGTGCAAAAAGAAATTATTAAGTTTTTGAAAAATTTAAACTCCATTTATCCAACAGATATCAAAAAAGAATTTGTAAAAATGAGAACAAGATTTATAGAACTGGAGAAAAACACCTATGAAAAAAGAGCTTTCCTTTATTTGGATATTATTTCTTGGCTAGAAAGCAAAATTGAAAACCGAAAAATAAGCGATATCATTAAGGAAAAAGCAAAATTGAATAATCGATAAAATAAAGTGGAACTATGCCCTTAATAATTTAAACGGATGAACGGATTTTTTAAAACAATTCTCGCAGGTTACGGCGCCAAAAAACTAGGCGGCGGCTGTTTTGGTACAATTTTAATTTTCATAATTATCTATTGGATATTAGGTTATTTTTAGAATTAAAACGCTAAAAATAACCTACTTATAATTCCAAAATTAATACATCAATAGTTCTTTTAGGTCATTTTCGAATCGGCCTTTCGGCAAATATTGATCTTCCAATGCTTTAGTAAACGGAATTGGTGTGTCTAAACTTGCCACTCGTTTTACAGGAGCATCTAAGTATTTGAAACACTTTTCCATTATCATTGCCGAAAGATCACTGGCAATTCCACCAAACATACTGTCTTCCTGATAAATAATTACTCTTCCCGTTTTCTTTACCGAAGCAAAAATAGCTTCGGTATCCAAAGGTTGTAAAGTTCTTAAATCCAATAAATCCGCTGAAATTTCAGGATTTTTTGCTAAAGTATCCAAAGCCCAATGCACTGCGGCACCAAACGAGATGATCGTAACCTGATCTCCTTCTTTCAACAAAGCCGCTTTTCCTAGTGGAATCGTATAATAATCAGAAGGAACCTCTTGATAAACGCTTCTGTACAATTGCTTGTGTTCAAAAAACAGTACCGGATTTGGGTCGTTTATGGAAGTATTCAACAATCCTTTCGCATCATACGGAAATGCTGGGTAAACCACTTTTAATCCCGGTGTTTTAGTAAACCAAGCCTCATTGGTCTGCGAATGAAAAGGCCCAGCTTGTGTTCCGCCACCGCAAGGCATTCGGACTACAACATCTGCTTTTTCTAACCATCGGTAATGTGATTTGGCTAATAAATTCACAATTGGATTGAATCCTGTCGAAACAAAATCGGCAAACTGCATTTCCACAATTGCTTTATAGCCATTTATAGACAATCCCATTCCTGCCGAAACCACTGCACTTTCACAAATTGGCGTATTGATGACGCGCTCTTTGCCAAACTGCGCTACAAAACCATCTGTGATTTTGAAAGCACCACCATAGTCAGCAATGTCTTGGCCCATGATTACTGAGTTCTCATGGCGTTCCATCGATTGTCTCAAACTGGCAGAAATGGCATCTACAAAACGAATATTTTCTTTTTTTTCTGAATGGTTAATTTGTTCAAATACATGCGTTTTATAAACATCATTTAGCTCTTCACTTAAAGTAGCTTTAATTTCTGGTTCGGCATTGGCAATAGCCAAACTTTCATCAATATCCTTCTTTATTTCAGCATGTAAAGCAGCGTCAAAATCCGCGGTAAGAATCCCATTTTCTGACAAGTATTTTCTATAATTTTCTACTGGATCTTTAATCGCCCACAGGTCCATTAATTCCTGCGGAACGTATTTAGTCCCACTCGCCTCTTCATGTCCACGCATCCGGAAGGTTTTAAATTCCAATAAAACAGGACGTGGATTTTCTTTCATCGAAGCCTTTAATTCAGATAATAAATTATAGACTTCCAGAATATTATTTCCATCAACAATATGGCTTTCCATTCCGTAGCCTTTTCCTTTATCGGCCAGGTTTTCGCAACGGTATTGTTCATTTGTAGGTGTTGAAAGCCCATACCCGTTATTCTCTATCACAAATAAAACCGGTAATTCCCAAACCGAAGCTATATTCAACGCTTCATGAAAATCGCCTTCACTTGTTGCTCCTTCGCCTGTAAAAACGGCAGTAACTTTTCCGTTTTTCTTTAGTTTATTGGCTAAAGCGATTCCGTCAGCCACACCTAATTGCGGACCTAAATGCGAAATCATTCCTATAATCTTGTATTGTTGGGTTCCAAAGTGAAAACTACGATCACGCCCTTTAGTAAAACCGTTGGCTTTGCCCTGCCATTGCGAAAAAAGACGGTACAACGGAATGTTTCTTCCGGTAAAAACTCCTAGGTTTCTATGCATTGGCAAAATGTACTCATCTTGATCTAAAACTGCTGTGACTCCCACAGAAATAGCCTCTTGACCAATTCCTGAGAACCATTTTGATACTTTTCCCTGACGGATAAGAATCAGCATTTTTTCCTCTATCAGTCTTGGTTTCAGTATTCTTTTATATAAATCTAATAATTGATCGTCAGTAAGATTTTTTTTGTCAAAGGTCATTTTTCCCGTTTTATTATATGGTTCAAAGATAAAAAAATATAACAGTTTGATGTTGTTTTGTTATATTTTTTTACATTGTTTGTACGTTTTAAAATTCAGATATAAAATTATTCTTTACATTTGTATCTGCAAGGTTTTTAACCTTCAAGTTATTAAAAAATATTTAAAAGTATGCAAAACATTCCTAGTGTTGACTTGCGTGATTTCCTTTCGGACGACCCGAAACGTAAACAAAAATTTGTAAATGAAATCGGAAGTGCATTTGAAGATATTGGCTTCGTAGCACTCAAAGGGCATTTTTTAAACGACCAGTTGGTTGATGAATTGTATGGTGAAATCCGAAATTTTTTCGCTTTACCTTTAGAAACAAAACACGGGTATGAAATTCCTGGTATTGGCGGACAAAGAGGGTATATTTCTTTTGGAACAGAGCATGCGAAAGGCAGAAAAGAAGGCGATTTGAAGGAGTTTTGGCACTTTGGACAATACGTATCCGAAGGTTCAAAATATGCTTCTGAATATCCTGAAAATGTCGAAGTAAAAGAATTGCCTCGTTTTAATGTAGCCGGTAAGGAGGCCTATCAAATGCTGGAGAAAACCGGTGTTTACGTTTTAAGAGCTTTGGCAATTCACCTTGGTTTGGATGAATTTTATTTTGACCAATATGCCAAAGATGGAAATTCAATCTTACGACCTATTCACTACCCACCAATCACGTCTGAACCAGAAAATGCTATTCGTGCTGCTGCTCACGGTGATATCAACTTGATTACTTTGTTGATGGGTGCGCAAGGGAAAGGGTTACAAGTGCAAAATCATAACGGAGAATGGATTGATGCCATTGCAGAACCGGATGAATTAGTGATCAATGTGGGTGATATGTTATCGCGTCATACGAATAACAAATTGAAATCGACCATTCATCAGGTGGTAAACCCACCAAGAGAGTTATGGGGAACTTCACGGTATTCTATTCCGTTTTTTATGCATCCGGTGAGTGATATGAAATTGAATTGTTTGGAAAACTGTATTGATGCAGAAAATCCAAAAAAATTCGAAGACATTACTTCGGGAGCCTATTTATACGAACGTTTAGTAGATTTGGGACTTATTAAAAAATAAACTTAAATTTACTTCAGATACCAAAAGACATTAAGTGTATGCTTAATGTCTTTTGTTTTTTTTTAATGGTGGAGACTTAAAGAAAACAGCATAATTTTAACCACATAGAAACAGAGATATAACAGAATAATACAAACCGTTTTTGAATTTACATAGCAATGTTTTACTGTAAAAAAGTAAAACGCATCATTCTATGAAATATGGCTATGATTCTATGTGGTAAAAAATAATTTAAATATAATATGGACTTACAAGACCAATTAAAAAACCTTTTTCCAGATCACGAACCATCGCCTGAAGAGCCGATTGAAAAAGTGGCACACGAATTATACGTTCAAAAAGAGCCTATGATTTGCAAATTCGAAAAACGAAAAGGAAAAGCAACCACTATAATTGAGGGTTATGAAGGAACCGACGCCGATTTTAAAGTTCTTGCTAAGGAAATCAAAACCAAATTGAGTGTTGGCGGAACTTTTAAAGATGATTCTATTATTATTCAGGGGGATTATCGCGATAAAATAATGATTATTTTAAAAGAAAAAGGCTTTAAAGTAAAACGTGTGGGAGGGTAGATGTCATTGCTTCGTTCCTCGCAATGACTAGCTTAAAAGATCAAACAAAAAAACTATGATACAATCATCCGAATTAATATTAAATCCAGACGGTAGCGTATACCATTTGAATTTAAAACCAGAACATATTGCACACGATATCCTCTTTGTAGGAGATCAAAATCGCGTGGAGAAAATCACACAGTTTTTTGACAGTATTGAATTTTCGACACAAAAAAGAGAATTCAAAACCCAAACCGGGATTTTCAAAGGCAAACGAATTACTGTAATGTCCACAGGAATTGGTCCTGACAATATTGATATCGTTATTAACGAACTGGATGCTTTGGTCAATATTGATTTGGAAACCCGTCAGCCAAAAGAAAAGCTAACTTCATTGAATATCATCCGAATTGGAACTTCGGGTTCTTTACAAGCTGATATTCCTGTAGACAGTTTTGTGCTTTCTAAATTTGGATTAGGTTTGGACAATATGCTCCGCTCCTATTTGATTGACGAAGTTTCGAATCTTGAAATGGAAGATGCTTTTGTAAAACACACCAATTGGGATTTACGAAAAGGAAAACCATACGTAATCGCATGTTCCGAAAAATTAGAAAAAATTATAGAAAGCGACAAAATGCACAAAGGAATTACCGCAACTGCCGGTGGTTTTTATGGTCCTCAAGGTCGCGTGTTGCGTTTGAATATTCAAGATGAAGCGCTAAATTCTAAAATGGATAATTTTAAATTCGGTGACAACCAAATCACGAACTTGGAGATGGAAACTGCAGCTATTTATGGACTATCGGCACTTTTAGGGCACAATGCATTGTCATTAAACGCCATCATTGCCAATCGTGCTTCGGGAACATTTAGCAAAGATCCATACAAAGCCGTTGATGAATTGATTGCGTATACATTAGAAAAAATTGCTTTAGGATAGAGAAATTAATTTTCAAAATCTTCTCCATTTGTAGTTTTAAAAAAGTGCTGTTTAATTTTTTTAAAACTACATTTGTTTTTAGAACAAAATGATAATGAAAATAATACTTACAGGTGCAACAGGAGTTTTGGGATCTCATATTATGTATGAAATTCTGGAGCTTTTCATCAACACTAAAATTGATGGAAAACTATTTATTATTGCCCGAAATAAAGGAAAAAACTCCGCTTTAGATAGAATAAACGAACTTTTATCCAGCAGCTATACACCACAAATCATAAAAGACAAAGGGATAGTAAAACTGCACGAATACATTGAAATCATTGATACTGATTTGGCTGTCATTCAGGACACTTTTTCAAACCAAATAAAAGATGCGTATTTCATTCATTCGGCGGGATTCGTGAATTTATCTACCGATGAAGAACAACGCGAAAAGATTTTTGAAGAGAATACCAAAATCACAAAATCCCTTTTCAATCTATTTCATCCTTTTATAAAAAAGTTTATCTACATCGGAACTGCTTTTTCATCTGGAAACCGAAAAGGATTAATTGACAATGATTTTCATAGTTTAGGATTCAAACCCGAGCATCGCAATGCCTATGAAAATGCTAAATTCCATTCGGAAAATTTTATAGCACAAGAATGTAAAAAAATTGGTTTGCCTTTTCAAATTCTGCGTCCAAGTGTGATTGGAGGCAAAATGTTAGGAACTGAAAATCCGTATTTTATTTCAAAATATATGGTTTTTTATCTTTTGGCAAAATTTTTTCACTTTACTTCACAGCGAAAAGGAGATCAAGAAAATGTGCGATTTATCGTCAATGAAGACACCGTTTTGAACATTATTCCTGTCGATTATGTCGCAAAAGTGATTGTAAACACATTTGAAAGAGACGATGTAGAGCAGCTTAATATTGTTCATAATAAAAGTTTCAATATGGTAAATGGATTGCGGTTGATTATGAAGGAAGTGGGTTATACTAATTTCACTTTAATACAAAATTCATTTGATTTTACATATAAAAACACGATCGAAAAATTGTATTATGAAAGCATTGGCAAACATTTAAACCCTTATTTTACAACCGCTGCCAACGAATACGATACCACTTTGTTGAACTCCATTCTGGAAATACCCAAACTGGATCAGGAAGCCTTCACCAATATGATTCGGTATGCAAAATTGAATAATTTTAAAGATATTAATGTGTGATTGCTTCATTCCTCACAATGACATAATACCACTGCTATCAGACTAAATCGTTAACCATGAAATTTCTAATAAAACATGAATCTTATTTTAGAAACCGACCGATTAATTTTAAGAGAAATGCTATTTTCAGATGCCGACGCATTATTTGAAATGGACAGCAATTCTAAGGTACATCAATATCTTTGGAACAAACCATTGACGGATATTAGCGAAGTACATTCCTATATAGAACTTGTTAGAGCACAATACTTTCGAAATAATATTGGGAGATTTGTGGTTCTTTTGAAAGAAACTAATGAATTAATGGGTTGGGCCGGATTAAAATACAACACTGAAATGGTAAATAACAAAGTTCATTTCTATGATATTGGTTATCGATTAAATGAAAAATTCTGGGGCAAAGGATACGCCAGCGAAGCCAGTTTTGCCTGGCTGGATTATGGTTTTAATGTAATGAAAATAAAAATTATGGAAGCCGCAGCACACACGGATAATATTGCCTCAAACAGAATATTAAAAAAAATTGGACTAAAAATGACGGAACAATATCTGGAAGATGGCGTTTCTTGGAATTGGTACGAATTAAAAAATCCTAACCTATAATGAACACAATAAAAATAGCCGGAGTTCCGGAACATTTTAATCTTCCTTGGCATTTAGCCATAGAAAGCGGAGATTTCGAAAAAGAAAATATCGATTTACAATGGACTGATGTTCCCGAAGGAACCGGAAAAATGTGTCAAATGCTCCGTGACGGCGAAACGGATATCGCCATAATCCTAACCGAAGGAATTGTAAAAGATATCCTTGCCGGAAACCCAAGTAAAATAGTGCAGCTGTATGTGGAAAGTCCATTAATTTGGGGAATTCACGTAGCTGCAAACTCCAATTATAAGACAGTAGCAGACTTAGAAAACACCAAAGTTGCCATATCCAGATTGGGTTCCGGTTCCCAATTAATGGCGTATGTCAATGCCGATAATCAGTCCCGACTGCATTCAGGATGGAAAACAGATACTCTTCAGTTTGAAATTGTAAATACTATCGATGGAGCCGTTGAAGCCTTGACAAACGGAACTGCAGATTATTTTATGTGGGAACGTTTCATGACCAAACCATTAGTTGACAAAGATATTTTTCGTAGAATTGCGGATTGCCCAACACCTTGGCCTTGTTTTGTAATTGCGGTTCGAGAAGAATTTTTGGAAAATAATCCAGTCCTTATTTCAAAAATTCTGGCAATCATTAATCAAACTACAGAAGATTTCAAAGATATTCCAAGTATTGACAAAACGTTGGCTTCAAATTACCATCAAAAAATAGAAGATATTCAAGAATGGCTGTCGTTAACACAGTGGTCACAAAAACCATTAACTGTTGAAATGTTAAACAAAATTCAAAATCAGCTTTTTCAACTTAAAATTATCGAGAAAAAAGGTACTTTTGAAGACATTGTAAAAGCAATCTAGATTATTGTTTTTATGCTACCATGATAAAAATAAAAAAAATCAATTTTCAAGGAATTAAACAAAAATTTCAGGTTGCAAAACCTTGGGACGACGTTATTATTTTTGTCCTGAACATATTGATTGCCATTCCGGTTTTTATCATCTTACATCAGAATTTAATCAACCCAAATTGGCCTCTTAATATTGATAGAGTCGTTCTGTTTATAGTAATGATAGTCGTTATTCAAGTGCTCTTGCGGTTCATGAGAACGATTATTCTTTTTTGTATTATCCTTTATTTTTTAATTTTAATTTATGGTTCTACTATAGGGAATTATGGGTTTAACAGCGTTTTTGAAGATTACAATTCTATCATGTATACCATGTCAGACAATCCATATCCGCAAGATATTATCATCGCTAAGCTACTTCCTTTCCCTAGTAAATCTAAGATTATTAATGCGATAGAATATCAAAATCCTAAAATTAGAAATTTTGCAATTATGGCAACGTCAAAACATTTTAAAGATATAAAAGGGTATTCGGATTACAGGACTATTATCCAGTGTTTTGCAGTTTTTAAAGAAATTAACAATCGGTGGAACTACGTCAGCGATCCAAAAGGCGGGGATTATATAGCAACAGCCACGGAGTCCTTACTTTATTTTTCGGGTGATTGCGATGACCATTCGATATTAATGGCAGCCAGTATCAAAGCTATTGGCGGTACACCGCGATTGATTCATACCAAAGGGCACATTTATCCGGAAATTTTGATTGGTACAGTTACTGATTTAGAAAAAGTAAATTTTTTAATTAAAAATATCCTTTTTGTAAATGAAAGCAAAGAAAAAAAACTCTTTTATCATGTTGATGAACGCGGCCAAATCTGGATGAATTTAGATTATACGGCCAGATATCCCGGAGGTCCTTTTTTATCAGAAGAAATTTTAGGAGCTTTGACCTTGAATTAATTAAAATCTTTTTTTAGTACTAATACTTCTCATTTGATAAAAATTAATGAATCTTAAAGAAAAACCAATTGCAGTATTTTCTAATTTTTTTGATACTTTTTGAGAGTTATTTTCCGCTCTAAATACAGAATTATCACGTTGTTACGTCATTTTATTCATTAATTTTTTCTATCTTAACCCAACTGAAAATTTTATTTTAATTAAAGTGTGCTATGGAAAATTCAAAACTCAAAGCCTTTATTCCTTTATTTTACCTTGCTTGGTCAGACGATCTTTTAACTCAAAAAGAGTTTGTTACTTTGCAAGAGTTCATACGTTCACAACAATGGATTTCCAGAAAAGAGCAGGAATATCTACTTTCAAAAGTAACGGTTTCAGCACCTCCTTCAAGAATAGAACTTGCGGAGTGGAAATTTGAAATAGATACTGCTATTGATCAGAATCCTCTGCTGAAATCTATATTTGATGTTTCAATGGTACTTGCAGAAAAAAATTCTGTTATCAAAGATCTTGCGACTGATTTTATGAAACTGGAAAACGATTTGGGAATTTTAGGTGAAGAAGCCGTTTCAAATTTAAAAAAAACGGCAAAAACCGTTACTTCAAATTATCATACGAGCAACACATTCGACATAGAAAAACTAACTCAGATTCTGGATGGCAAACAGGCTGCTATTATTAAAAAAGTAAAAACGGTCATCAGTCGACCAGATTTTGCCTATGAAACTTCGACTGATATAGCGGTTTATCGTGAAAAAGTATACGATTGGTGCACAATTCTTGCAAAAGAAAATCTGGGGAATATGGCGTATCCTAAGCAATACGGCGGCGGTGAAAATAGTGCCGATTATTTTGCTATAATGGAAACATTAAGCTACCATGATTTGAGTCTGGTTATTAAATTTGGAGTGCAATTCGGGCTTTGGGGAATGAGCATACAATCACTAGGTACCGAAAAACATTACAGTAAATACTTAAAAGATATTGGTTCGTTCCAGTTGCCCGGCTGTTTTGCCATGACCGAAACCAATCATGGTTCAAATGTAAAAGGATTAGAAACAACTGCTACATATAACCACGACAACCAAACGTTTATCATTCATACACCACATGAAAAGGCGCAGAAAGAATACATTGGCAATGCGGCAGTACACGGTCAAATGGCTACGGTATTTGCTAAATTGATTATTGATGAAATGGATTACGGCGTAAATGCCTTTATTGTTCCAATACGGGATACTAATAGTACAATCCTGAAAGGCATTACTATTAGTGATTGCGGACATAAAATGGGACTTAATGGCGTTGATAACGGTACCATTCGTTTTGAAAATGTCGTTATTCCAAAAGAAAACATGTTGGATCGATTTGCTTCGGTAAATGATGAAGGAAAATTTGAAAGTCCAATTCCAAGTGACAATCGCCGTTTTTTTACGATGTTAGGCACTTTGGTTGGCGGCCGAATTGGGATTCCGAGATCTGCTTTGGCGGCAGCCAAATCCGGATTAACAATAGCAATACAGTATAGCGACTCACGCAGGCAATTTGGACCCGAAGGCGGTTCAGAAGTTCCAATCTTAAATTACAGAATACACCAGCGCAGGCTACTGCCTTTGCTGGCAAAAACGTATGCCATTCATTTTGCGTTGCAATACGTGACAAATAGATACCTAGAACGAACAGAAACTGAAATGCCAGAAATTGAAGCCTTGGCTGCCGGAATAAAAGCGTATTCAACCTGGAGTACTACTGCTGTTTTGCAGGAATGCCGTGAAGCCTGCGGTGGCAAAGGATACCTATCAGAAAACAGGATCGATGCCTTGAAAAATGATACCGAAATCTACACAACCTTTGAAGGGGATAATACGGTATTAATGCAATTAGTTGCTAAAAACAGGTTGTCGGAATTCCGCAAGACATTTGGAGAAATGGATGCTATGGGTATAATAAATTACGTTTTTGAGACTGCTAAAACTGCTATTGCTAAAAAAAATCCTATTATAACCCGAAAAACAGATGAGGATCATTTATTAGAGGATGCCTTTCATCTGGATGCCTTTCAATATAGGGAAAAAACGATATTGGCATCGGCAGCAAAACGATTAAAAAAACTGATTGATGGTGGACTTGAACCTTATGATGCCTTTAATGTGGTGCAGCACCACATGATTGATGTGGCTCAGGCATATCTGGAGCGAATTGTTCTGGAGCAGTTTCAAAAAGCCGTACAAGCTATTGAAGATCAGAAAAACAAGGAAATAGTGACAAAATTATGCCGGTTGTATGCGCTTTCACAAATGGAGAAAAATAAAGGCTGGTATCTTGAAGATGGCTACATGGAGGGGATAAAAACAAAAGCCATACGCAAGATGGTCAATCAGCTTTGCTGGGAAATAAGGCCGGATGCTGTCTCATTAGTAAAAGCATTTGACATTCCGGATAGTTGCCTTGCAGCACCAATTGCATTCTAAGGATTCAAACTCTTAAAAGTAATTTTCTTTAAACTTAAAAAACTCCATTATTTCTAATGGAGTTTTTTTGTGGTTCATACTGAACTTACAAACCGTTTTTTACCGGATTTAAATAAGTTAGCATTGCAATTTAAATGGGCTTTAAATTGCATCCTATAATTTACAGACTATTATTTTTTAACAAATTAATCTTCAGGTCTACATATTGCAGCTGAAGGTTGTTTTTTAGCACTTCATATTCTGCAGAAATAAATTGATTTTTTACGAATGAATATAAAATAGCTTCCACTTTTCCGCTTTCAAATTTGGCTTGGGTAGTGGCCAGAGACGCCTTCGCATAAGACTGTTTTTGGTTCAATTTATCTTGAAACTCCGTATAATTTCTTTTGTTTTGATTTTCTAATTCTATTTGATTGTGCAACCGTTGTTTTGTCTGTTCTATAACCAACTTTGATTTTTCACTACCTAGTTTTGAAGCACTAATTTTTTTAGTATTCCTAAATCCGTTGAAAACCGGAATTGTCAATAGCATCGCAATCTGATGACTTTTATTAGCTTGTAGTTGCGTAAAAAAAGGGTCCGCGATTGTGTTTCCCTGGTTTAAAGTTTTATAATAAAAAGAGGAAAACCCATAATAGGCTGATAACACCGGTAAATTGAGCGCGCGTTCTACGGTAATTGATTTCAAACTGTTTTCGTATTGGAGTTCCGCAAGCTTTATTTTAGGATTAAATATTTGTTGATCAAAATCTTCGGTGGCTCTTTCGTTAAAATAAGACACCAATACAATTGCATCATAAAGGCTCGTATCGCTAACATTCATGAGTTGGAACAATTGCATTTTTTTAATAGTATACAATTGTTCGGTTTCCAAATTTCGGTTTTCTTCCTCCGAAAAGCTCAATTGCATATCATACAAATCGCTTTGAGGTTTGCTACCAATTGCTACTTCTTTAGTTACTCTGTCCAAATTAAAAGCAGCTTGTTTCAGTTGTTCATTTTGGATTTTAGATAATTCCTGAGTATAAAGTGCCTGATAATAGCTTTCCAAAAGCTGCAGTTTATATTCGTTTTCTAAAACTTCTTTTTCGGCTTTGGCTTGTTCGATATTGATTTTATCTTTTTGAGCATTCGCAAATGCGCCGAAATCAATCAGATTCGTTCTGGAATTGAGATAAAAATTATCACTTTGAAAATTAGAACTTACCCTTGCATTAGTGGCTGGGTCAATCGTGGAACCTAAAATGTACCCTTGTTGTCCATTTAAATTGATAGTTGGCAACATTCGATTTAAAACCGAATTTTGTGATCGCTCTGTTCTTTTTATTTCTAGCTGCCTAATTTTTATTTCGATAGTATTCTGCAAACCCGTTTCCATGCATTTTGTAAGCGACCAAGAATTTTCTTGACCGCTGGCAAAAGCACTAAAAATTAAAAATAAAAGTGTTATAACTGTTTTTCTATTCATATTTTAAATATTTCAAAACATCTGTTTTTGTTGCTTGATAGGCTTTTAAAAGCACAATTATCAATGTTAAAACTAATAGTATGAGGAATCCAAAAATAAATGGAAATACAGTGATGTCAATCCTAAAGGCGAAATTTTCGAGCCATTTGTTCAACAAATAATACACTGGAAACAAAGCGATTAAAAACCCAATGATGCAATACAAAATATATTGTTTTGATAATTCTTTAAGCAAAGTATTGGTTTCTGCACCCAAAGTTTTTCTGATAGCAATTTCTTTCATCCGACTTTGTATCGAATAAGAAGCCAAAGCAAACAGCCCGAAAAGCGCAATACCAATTACCACAATATTTAACAATGAAAAAAGATTCTTTTGTTTTACATAGGTTTCATAGGTTCTGGCGTACTCCTTATCAACAAAATCATATTTGAATGGGTATTCAGTATTGACTTTAGAAGTCCATAATTTCTCGATATCGGCTATGCTATTTTCCATATCATCAGCTTTTAGTTTTACATACACTCGACGAATGGCTGAGTAAGACATATTGAAGGAAGTAGCATGAAAAATTGTCATTGGCGGAACTTGGTCTTCTGGACTAAATAGATTGAAATCTTTTACGACTCCAACTATTTTTAATTTTTTTCCAAGCAATTCAATTTCTTTTCCCAACGGATTTTTCTCCTTTATCATTTTGAGAGCTGTTTCATTTATGATAACTGAATTAATTGTGTCGCTAGCAAATTTTTCGTCAAGACCTCTGCCCTTTATCACTTTAATTTTCATCATGTCAAGCATACCAAAATCAACAGCCATATTTTGTCCTTGAAAATTTACCTCTTTATATGCAACGTTTGAAGACATTGCGCCATCACCAAACTTAACAATACCTGTCGAAGCCTGTTCAACTCCTTTTATCTTAGATAATTCCCGTTTAATAGTAGTATATCTATTGAATATATTTTGCAATAAAGGCGCTTCCTGATAATAGTCTGAAGCAGGGGGAGTAAAAGTTATAGACATTACTTGATCTCCCTTAAATCCAAGATCTTTATTGCTTAAATAGTTGACTTGCTGATAGACAATATGAGATCCAATAATAAAAAATGTCGCAATAGAAAATTGTAAAACCAGCATACCGTTGCGCAACCAAACGCCACTTTTACTTCTTCCGAAATTCCCTTTCAATACTTTTAAGGTTTCAAAATTGGAAATATAAACCGCTGGAAATATCCCTGCAACCAAAATGGTAATCATAAAAATTACAAGTAATTGCAAATAAAATTCATTGCCGTTTATTATTAATTCTTTTTCCAAAAATTCATTGTAATAAGGCAACCCTAACTCTACAATTACCAATGCCAATAAAATAGAAAACGAACTGATAAGGATTGTTTCAAAAATGAATTGACTAATAATATTGCCTCTTGATGCACCAACTACTTTACGCACACCCACTTCTTTGGCTCGCTTTATGGCATTGGCCGTAGCCATATTGACATAATTGACAATGGATAAAATGAGAATTAAAACAGATAAACCAACCATTATAAGTAGAAACTGATAGTTACCTCTCCCCTCTGGATAGCCATCAACAACGGAGTGCAATCTGGCGATTGAGAGCGGTTCCAAAATAATTTTAATACGGCCATCTCTTTTAATTACATCATCAGGTGTAATTCCTTGTTCTTTCGCATTGTTTAGCGTTAATTCATTATAATATATTTGTTCAATCTTCTTTTTGATATCCTCTGCGTTAGAATAGGCTTTTAGTTTTAGAAAGACTTTAAAATTAAAAATATCTCGTTGGATATTATTTGAATCTAAATTCCTTCCTATCCTGTCAATCAATATCTCTGGAACAATGGACGAATTTCCAGGAATACGATAAACTGCGCGAACAACAAACATTCCGTAAAAAACTTTTAGTTGTTTACCGATAGGGTTTTCGTTACCAAAAACTCTTTTCGCAACATCTTCCGAAATGGCAATACTCGTTTCATCTTTCAATGCTGAAATAGCGTCTCCTTTAATAATTTTAAAAGGAAAAAACGAAAAGAAATTACTTTGAACATTGATGATTTTGTTGATTTCTTCACTCTTTCCGTTATAGAAAATTCGGTCATTTACATAATCCCCTTTCATATATAAGATAGTTTCAATTTCAGGATCTTTTTCTAACAAAGATTTTAATATCGGAGGTTGATTTGCAGATACGGTTCCATCAGGCATTTCAATCAATACCTGAAATACATTATCTTTTTCTGGATTCCAAGCGTTATAACTTTGTTCGTCATTCCAATAAAGCAATGCGAAAATCAATCCTGCAATTCCAATCGCTAAGCCGAAAACATTCAAAGCAGCAAACAACTTCTCGTTTTTGAGATGGTATAAAAATATTCGTGTCCAATTTTTTAGCATGATTGATAGAATTTATTGGTTGATTAACACATCAACATTACGACTATTTGTTTTTTCTGAAAGTATCATTCCATCTTTCATCAAAATTGTTTTTTGGGAAAAAGACGCATCGTACTCAGAATGTGTAACCATCAGGATCGTTGCTCCGTTGGAATGTAGATCAGTGAGCAATTCCATAACTTCATTTCCATTTTTGCTATCTAGATTTCCTGTAGGTTCATCGGCAAGGATGATTTTCGGATCGTTAATTAAAGCTCTTGCCACGGCCACACGTTGTTGTTGTCCTCCGGAAAGCTGTTGTGGATAATGTTTTAATCGGTGTGAAATCCCTAATTTATCGGCAATTGCTTCTACTTTTTTCTTTCTGTCTGAAGAAGGAACTTTGTTATAAATCAATGGCAATTCGATATTATCATAAACCGATAATTCGTCTATCAAATTGAAATTCTGAAAAATAAAACCAATATTTTCTTTTCTGGCTTTCGATTTTCCTTTTTCTTTCAATCCAATCATTTCCTGATTTAACAATTGATAACTTCCACTGGAAGCGCTGTCGAGCAATCCTACAATATTTAATAAAGTGGATTTTCCACTTCCCGAAGGCCCCATGATGGACACAAAATCACCTTGATTTATGGTTATAGAAACTTCACTTAATGCTTTCGTTTCTAATTCCTCGGTTCTAAATACTCTTGAAAGATTTTTAATTTGAATCATACTATTGTTCGTTTTTTGATTGATGCTATTTTTATGTTTCCTACTATTTCTTATTCTAAATTTAATATTTCCGCCCGTTTATAATCTTTGTACGATGACGTGATTACTTTTTCGCCAGCTTTCAATCCGCCAAGAACTTCATAATATAATGGATTTTCTTTCCCAAGTTTGATTGCTCTTCGTTCTCCTTTGCTGCCGTTGACAACAAAAATCCATTTCCCATTGGTTTCTTCATAAAAACTTCCTTTGGAAAGCACTACTGTTTTTGTTTTTTCTGACAAATTTAATTTAACCCCAAAACTCAATCCCTGTTGTAAATTCAAACTTTCTGAGGAAGTGAAATTCAATTCGACCACAAATCGTCCACTTTTTATTTCGGGAATGACTTTCGTAATCTGAACACGGATTGGTTTTCCATTAAAATCGACTGTTCCTTTTTGGCCATCAGTGATTTTGTTCAAATAAAACTCATCCACATCGGCAAGCAATTTATAGCCTTTCATTACATCAATTGTCCCAATACTTAGTCCCTGAATGTATGTTTTCCCCAGGATCGGTTCAAAAGAAGAAAGTCTTCCTGAAAGCGGGGCTGAGATTAAAAAATGCTGCTTGTTTGTTCTCAAAATCCCCAAACTTTTATCCATGAAAGCGATAGATTGATTCAGTTGTCCAATTTGGATTTGATTCGCCCGTTTCTCTTTGGTAACACTTTCCTTAATGATTTTCATTCTTTCTTTCTGGAAACGTAAATTTTCTACTGTTTTTTCCCATTCATTTTTAGAAAGGATTTCTTGCTCAAATAATTTCTTATTTAAATCGTATAAATTTTTAGAATCCAAATAATCGTGCTCTATTGCAATTAAATCTTTGGCCAAATTCAACTCCTGGTTTCTTAAATCGAGTTTTGATTTGTTCAAATTATTGATTTGTTCGATAATGGCAGTTTCTTGTTGCATATAATTCAACTCGGTGTTGGGATTGTAAAGTCGGGCCAAAGCTTGTCCTTTTTTAACCATCGCCCCATTTTCAACATAAATTTCCTGAACAGCGCCACCTTCGGTAATATTAATCAAAATAGAATTCAATGGCGTTACTTTTGCCTGAAACACGATAAAATCTTCAAAGAAATTATTTTCGACTGTTTTAATAGTAATTTCTGCTCTTTTGACATTCAGGCTCCTTTTTTTAGTCACTGAAGAATAAACCAAAAAGCCAAAAACCAAAAAAAGCGGCAATGCGATGAATAGATACTTATTTTTATTATTTTTACGAGGAAGGATGGTGTCCATTGTTGCTATTTTCAAGTGTACAAAGCAATTTCGTGCCAAAATTTTAAACCTTGCAATCGCCTGATTTTTAAATATTTTACTTTTAATACAAATTTCACGTGTTCAGTATTGAACACTTTTTGTCCAAAAATGAACAGTTAATGAAAAAGACAAACGCAAGCATTTTAGTGATTGACGATCAGGAAGACATCCTTTTTGCGGCTAAGATGCTGCTTAAAAAACATTTTGAGAACATTTATACACTCACTAATCCAAAAAATGTGGTTGAATTATTGTCAAAAAGCACCATCGATGTGGTTTTACTCGACATGAATTACAGAATAGGTTTCGAGGACGGTAGAGAAGGTTTGTATCTGTTAAAGGAAATAAAAACGCTTTCGCCAAAAACCATTGTTATTTTAATGACCGCTTTTGGTAAAGTAGAAACGGCTGTTGAAGGATTAAAATCAGGGGCTTTTGATTATATTTTAAAGCCTTGGGACAACGAAAAATTGCTTAATCTTGTAAGACAAGCTGTTAGTAAATCACGCAAAGAACAAAAGAAACTAATCGATGTTGCTACTACTGACGATTTCTTTATTGGTAATTCAGAGGCTATAAAAAAGGCTTATTTACTGGCTGATAAAGTCGCAATAACAGAAGCCAATGTTTTAATCCTCGGAGAAAATGGTACCGGTAAATTTGTTTTGGCACATCACATCTATCTGCAGTCCGAAAGAAAAAATAATGCTTTTATTCCCGTTGATTTAGGTTCCTTGAATGCCAATATTTTTGAAAGCGAATTATTCGGTTATGCTAAAGGGGCTTTTACCGATGCCAAAACAGATACTCCGGGACGTTTTGAATTGGCTGAAAATGGAACTATTTTTTTAGATGAAATTGGAAATGTACCACTGCATCTGCAGGCTAAACTCTTGCAGGTTATCCAAACCAAAACAATAACCCGATTGGGCGAATCCAAAGCCAGACCTTTGAATGTTCGCATTATTACCGCCACCAACTTGAATTTGAAGCAAGAAGTCGCAGACAAAAATTTCAGAGAGGATTTATATTATCGCATTAACACTATGGAAATTGTTTTGCCTCCATTACGGGAACGCAACGAAGATAAAATCCCTTTGGCTCACTATCTCTTGCAAAAAATGATGGCTAAGTACGGACGAGATGAAATCGCTTTTGATGAAAAATCATTGGAACAAATCGAAAAACATGCTTGGAACGGAAACATCCGGGAAATGGAAAACAGAATAGAACGCGCCGTGATTCTTTGCGAGAACAATCATATTACCGTTTCCGACTTAGATTTAGAACAAATAACAACTTACGAGGATAATCCAGACGATATTCAGCTGTCGGCTATCGAAAAAGCAGCCGTCGAAAAGATGCTATTGAAAAACAACAACAATATCAGTAAAACGGCGGAGGAATTGGGATTGTCAAGAGGTGCTTTATACCGAAGAATTGAAAAATATAACATCAGCACCAACTAATATGTTTACATCCTGGAAAATATACCATCTCCTTTTTATAAGATTGCTACTTATTCTTTTGACTACCGGAATTTCCTTCTTTCTTTTTCAAAAAGGATTGGTTTTCACGGCCGTATTTGGTGTCCTTATCATTTTTATACTGCTCGTTGAAATGTATTTTTATGTAAAACAAGCCTTTTTACTTTTCGACAGAACGATTACTTCTATTTTGCAAAATGATTTCACCTCTGATTTTTCAAAGCATAAATCGTATAAAAATTATTCCAACGTATTCAAATTGTATGAAAATCTAAAAAACAAACAAAACGAAGAAGTTTCAAAAGACATTATTTACCGTTCTATTTTGAACAATATTGAAACTGGAATTATTATCCTGCAAAAACAGGAAACCGATTGGAATATATTTTTGATGAATGATTATTTTTCCAAACATTTTAACGTTCCAAAAGTTTCCAAATGGAAATATCTGAAAAATCAGTTGCCTTCTTTGTGTGAAGTTATCGAGGAGCAAGATTTTCAGGAAATTAAAACGTCATTAGAGATCCGTGTGAATCAACAAGACAGACAAACATTTGTGCTGCAGACTTCGAGGAGTGAAATTTACAATCAGGATTATTTTATCGTTTTGCTGGATTCGATTCAAAATGTAATCGAGAAAAAAGAAAAAGAGGCTTGGGTCAATCTGATGAAAGTTATTTCTCATGAATTGTTGAATTCGATTACTCCCATTCGGTCACTTTCTCAGAATCTACAGGATTTAGTTCAGCAGGAAACCATTTCAACGGAAGACTTGGACGATATGAAAAGTAGTGTTGCTACGATGTTAAGGCGGAGCGACCATCTACAGCAATTTGTTGAAAGTTACCGCAAACTGGCCATGCTGCCATCTCCCAAAAAAGAAAAAACAGAATTGTTGAAAATGGTTGAAAACAGTTTCCAAATTATGGCTCCAATTTTCAAAATAAAACAAATAGAAGTCATAAACACGATTGCTTTCGACCACAGGCTAAATGTTGACATTCAACAAATGGAACATGTATTGATTAATCTTTTGACGAATTGTATTTACGCCCTGGCAGATACAGAAAAAAAGCGGATTATTATTTCGGCAGAAGTTAAAGAAAAGCGAATTTTTATTAAGATTACCGATAACGGAAAAGGCATTGAAAAAGAAATAGAAAGCAAAATATTCTTACCTTTTTTTACCACTCGTAACGAAGGAGCCGGAATAGGTTTGACTTTATCTAAAAGTATAGTCGAAGCGCACGGAGGGTATCTGGCATATCAAAATGAAGGTGAAGAAACAGCTTTTGTAATTTGTCTGGTTGATAATTAAATTTCTGTTTTGGATTAATCCTGAAGGAGAGAAAAATTAGTTATAATAATTATATACTAATCTTTTCCGTCTTCATTTTTACTCATAAAACTAAGAGCAATATAACCCAGTACAAAGAAAATCGCCAATATAAAAATTGAATTCCTAATCGAGTTTGTAATTGAAGCTACAAAACCAAAAATAAATGTACCAAGCACTATGGCAATTTTTTCAGTAACATCAAAAAAACTAAAATAGGTAGCATGATCTTCCGTTTCAGGCAATAACTTGGAATAGGTTGAACGTGATAAGGATTGAATAGCCCCCAAAACCATTCCTATCATTCCTCCAAGCGCATAAATTTGGATATCAATATATGTACTTTTAGCATCTAAGAAGTAGACCGTAAACCAAATAAACGCCCAAATTGCTACAGTAAGTTTTAGTGTTTTTATATTTCCAATTTTCTCTGATATTCTTGAAAATAAATAAGCGCCGAAAATAGCAATTACATTTATTAATAAAATTATAATAATCAATTTACTCGTACTAATTCCTAGTTCTTTTTTAAAGAAAATACCAGCCAATAATATCATTGTTTGTACCCCTATGCTGTAAAGAAAAAAAGCGGTTAAGAATTGTTTTAATTTTGTTAGTTTCTTTATACTTTTTGAAACAACTTTAAGCGCTATTAATCCTTTAAAAATATAATCTTTTTCGGGTTTTTTATGAAATACATTATTAGGCAAATAATAAAAAGTTACTTGGGCAAAACCAATCCACCAAATACCAACAGATAAAAACGAAATCCTCGCCGGTAAAGAAGAATCTGTTATCCCATACCATTGAGGCATCATAACCATCGTCAAATTAAACGCCAATAAAATTACAGAACCAAAATAACCATACATAAATCCTTTTGCACTTACTCGATCATGTTGTTCTGGAAAAGCAATTTCTGGCAAATAAGAATTATAAAAAACAATACTTCCCCAAAAGCCAACACTGGCTAAAATGGTACCTAAAATTCCAATCCACAATGTGTCCTGTCCCTTAAAAAAGAATAAACTCATGACTGATAACGAACCCAAGTAACAAAAAAACTGCATAAATCGTTTTTTGTTACCCGTATAATCAGCAATTCCAGACAATATTGGTGATAAGAGAGCAACTACCAAAAATGAGAATGATAAAGAGTAAGATAGCAAAGTTGAATTAATGAATTCTGTTCCAAAAAAATGAACAATCCCATCGTTTCCGCTTGTTACCGTTTCATAATAAATGGGGAAAACAGCTGTCGAAATTACTAAACTATAAACGGAGTTAGCCCAATCATAAAAAGCCCAAGCGTTAATAAGCTTTTTATCTCCTTTTTGTAATCCTTTCATATTTCATTTATTTATGCTACGAATTTATTTATTTTTTGTTTAACATTAGACAAAACGGGATGAAATCGTACATTAATAATCCGTTATCATAAGCACGCCGTTAGGATAAACAAAAAAAAGCTTTTCTGAAAAAGAAAAGCTTTTGTATAAAATTAGATTTACTAATTAATATGATTTTTATCTGTATATAATTCCAACTTTTACAGCTGTTGCTTTAGCTTCAGGAATTAATGCTTTCAAATTCGCAATTCGGGTAGCATCAGAGGGGTGTGTACTCATGAATTCTGGCGGTGCTTGCCCAGCGGATTGCGCTGACATTCTTTGCCAAAAAACAACTGATTCCTCTGGATTGTATCCTGCAATAGCCATTAAAGTAAGTCCTATTTTATCGGCCTCCGTTTCATGACCTCTACTAAAAGGTAACATTCCTCCATATTGTGTGGTTACTCCGTAAGCCTGTTGCCAAATTTGTTGATTCTCAGCACTTTTTCCTCCCGTTGCAACAGCAACTCCTACAGCACCTAATTGTTGCAATTGAGCAGCACTCATACGTTGAGCTCCATGATTGGCTAATGCATGCGAAACCTCATGTCCCATTACGGTAGCTAAACCCGCATCATCTTTAGTTATAGGCAGTATTCCGGTATACACTACAATTTTTCCTCCTGGCATACACCAGGCATTCACATCTTTATTGTCAATTAATTTATATTCCCAACGGTAATCCTTCAAATATTGTGATTGATCTAAATATATTAAATATTTTTCTGCAGCAGCTTTAATTCGAAGACCAACTGTTTCCACTTTTTTTGCATCAGCAGTTCCAGTAATTACTTTGTTTTCACTTAAAAAAGTACCATATTGCTGAAATGAGGTTGGAAACAACTCACTATTGGGAACAAAATTTAAGTTTTTTTTTCCTGTAAGCGGATTAGTTGCACAAGAAGATAAAATACCTAGAGCAAAAACCCCTACTATTAAATGCTTTTTCATGATTTTATTATTTTTAGATGTCATACAAAAATACAATTATTAATATTTTAAAATTTATAAAATTAAATTTAAAAGTATCATTTTTTTGTTATTCTCCAATAATATACAAAGCTGTAAATCCCTTATCAACAATCAAATAGCCTTCATTATCCAAAGTAATTTTATCAAATACAACTTCAACGTTATCAATTTCTATTGTTTTGACTTTAAAAGGAAGTCCAATCAAATTTAATTTATACTTAGAATAATTAGTGTCGTATTTTCCTTCTTTATGCAACTGAATGATCAGTTCCTTCTCTTTTCCGGTTGCTTGAAAAGACAAAAAGCTATACCGTCCTTTTTTATAATCATATCCATCTTGCACATCTTCATACACTACTGATTTTTCTTTTCCTTCGTGATAATAAATATCCAGTGTTAACTCATCAAACTCCAGTTCGCCAACATATTGTTGAACCGGATATTTAGGAATGATTGCTCCTGCTTTTACAAAAATTGGAATTTCATCAAACTTAGTACCTACCCATATTTCTTTTCCGCCATTGACCAATTCGTTGGTCCAATAATTATACCATTGTCCACGAGGAATATACATGCGCCTTCCTACTGAATTAGGTTCTAAAATAGGACAAACAAGAATTTGATTTCCAAAAACAAATTCGTCATTTCTATAATGCGTTTGAATATCTTCCTGATCATAATATACTAATGGCTTCAACATAGGAATTCCTTCCTCAATATATTGCCAAAACATGGTATATAAATAAGGTAATAATTGGTATCTTAAATTCACGAACTTTCTAGTGATATTGATCACTTCTTCATCAAAAGCCCATGGTTCCTGATCGCCGTGATCTCCTGAAGAATGAGTTCTGCAAAAAGGATGAAAAACACCCAATTGAATCCAACGGGCATACAATTCGCCTGATGGTTGTTCTGCAAATCCACCAATATCTGATCCTGTAAAACCCATACCAGATAGAGACATGCGTTGCACCTGGATATTTGCAATCCATAAATGTTCCCAAGTGGCTACATTATCTCCAGTCCAAGAAGACGTGTACCGTTGTGCTCCTGCGTATGCTGATCTTGTTATTACAAAGGGTCTTTTTGGATATGCAAATCGTTTCACACCATGATAGGTTGCTCTGGCCATTTGTGTACCATAAATATTATGTGCTTTTCTATGACTGCAAGGGTTTCCGTCGTAATCATGGCGCACATCCATTGGAAATGTCTTATTAGGAACCTCCATTACTGCGGGTTCATTCATGTCATTCCACACTCCTTTTACTCCAATTTCCGAAATTAATTCTTTGAACAATCCAGCCCACCACTCCCGTACCGCAGGGTTTGTATAATCCGGAAAATTACATTCTCCCGGCCATACTTTTCCTTTCATGTATGGACCGTCAGCTCTTTTGCAGAAATAATCTTTTTCTAAAGCTTCTTGATATACCGAATATTCTTTGTCAATTTTTATTCCCGGATCGATAATTACAACTGTTTTGAAACCATCTTCGGCTAATTCAGCCACCATTCTTTTTGGATCCGGAAAATATTCTTTGTTCCAAGTAAAACATCGAAAACCTTCCATATAATCAATATCCAAATACAGTGCGTCACATGGAATTTTCAACTCTCTAAATTTAGCTGCAACTTCTTTTAAATTGCTTTCCGGATAATAACTCCATTTGCATTGGTGGTATCCAAGTGCCCAAAGTGGCGGCAATTCTGGCTTACCGGTCAAATCAGTATACGTTGTAACCACATCTTGCATTTGGGGTCCGTAAATGAAATAATAATTCATTTCTCCACCTTCAGCCCAATAACTGGTTACATTTCTTCTTTCGTGACAAAAATCAAAATAGGTTCTAAAGGTATTATCAAAGAAAATACCATAAGATTTCTTGTTTCGTAATCCAATATAAAATGGAACAACTTTGTATAAGGGCTCTTGGTCTTTTTGAAAAGCATATTGATCTGTTGCAAAATTTTCCAGTCTTTTTCCCTTCAAATTCATTTGGGTTGCTTTGTCGCCAAGTCCGTAAAAACATTCCCCGTCTTTTGAAGCCTTACTCATTTTGACAATGTTACCGCCATATTCATAGCTTTCTTCCCAATGAAATCCAAGCTCATCTTCTAAAATAATATTTTCTTCTAGATCATAAATAGATACTCTCATGTCTATTTTTTGAATCCTGCATTGTACTTTACTGGTTTTTATCTGATAATACTCTTCTGCTTCAGAAACTTCCAGAAAATTATAACCATGAGAATGACTTTTATCAATTGCATAAGAAAAATCATTGCTAAAATACCCTTTTGTTGTAAATCTAAATCGGATTAAACTATCTCTTAATATGGTTACTTTCAAGATGACACTATTATCGGTATGAAAATAGATTGAATCAACTTCCTGTTCAAAAGAAATTATTTTTGTGGGATATAAATCTCCCTTATATTCTAATTCTGTATTTGTAATCATGTTTTATGGTATTAATTTTAATCTTTTTCTAGCATTCAAACTTACGAAATTACTTTGTAAACAGTTATATGTGTGGGGTTTATTAACGAAAACGTTATAGTTTTTAGACAGTTAAATTTAGAGATAAATAGGTGTGTTTTTTAAAACAAAGAAGGTAAGAGATTAGGAGTTAAAATCAAAAAAAAACGATAAATCAACACTAAATTTAAATTAGTTGTTACACCTACATAATTAAGCTTTAAATACTCTTAATCTCTAATTCTCATTGTAATCTGAAGTTCTCTTAATCTCTAAATCGTTTTGTTAAAAATTATCCGATTTTAAAAACAATAACACTTAACGGCGGCAATAGCAATTCAGCAGAATAATCTCTTCCATCATAAGGCAATGCCTCAATTGCTATTTTTGTAGTATTAGAAACGCCGCTTCCTCCATAATTTGAAGCATCACTGTTAAAAATTTCTGTCAATTTTCCTTTTTTAGGTAAACCAATTCGATAATCAGGGCGCACCACTTGCGTGAAATTACACACTACAATTATATCGTTTTTTAGATCATTTCCTTTTCGAATGAAAGACATCACCGCATTTTGATGATCCGAATAATTAATCCATTCAAAACCTTCCGGACTGAATTGTTTTTCATATAATCCAGGTTGTGTTTTATACAATTTATTCAAATCTGTAATTAATTTTTTTACGCCTTCATGATAGGGATATTGCAATAAATGCCAATCTAAACTTCCTTCAAAATTCCATTCGTTGCTTTGTCCAAATTCACTTCCCATGAACAATAATTTAGTTCCGGGATGCATAAACATGTAACCATAAAGTAATCTTAAATTCGCAAATTTCTGCCATTCATCTCCCGGCATTCTTCCTGCTATAGATTTTTTTCCGTACACCACTTCGTCATGCGAAAGCGGCAACATAAAATTTTCCGAAAAAGTATAGGTCATTGAGAAAGTCAAATCATTTTGATGGTACTTTCTGTACACCGTGTCTTTTTGAAAATATTCCAAAGTATCGTGCATCCAGCCCATCATCCATTTCATTCCAAAACCCAAACCTCCGATAGATGTTGGTCTCGAAACCATTGGGAACGAGGTACTTTCCTCAGCTATGGTTTGAACGCCTTCATAATTTAGATACACGGCTTCATTAAATTCTTTCAGGAAACTAATAGTATCTAGATTTTCTCTTCCACCGTAAATATTAGGTTCCCATTCGCCTTCTTTTCTGGAATAATCCAGATACAACATCGAGGCGACGGCATCTACCCGCAAAGCATCCGCATGGTAATGTTGCAACCAAAATAACGCATTACTAATCAAAAAAGAGCGAACCTCATTTCGTCCATAATTGAAAACTAAACTTTTCCAATCTGGATGATAGCCTTTTTTACGATCTGGATGTTCAAAAAGATTGGAACCGTCAAAAAATCCTAAACCATGTGCATCATCTGGAAAATGAGAGGGTACCCAATCCAGGATTACTCCAATTCCTGCTTCGTGCAATTTATCTACTAAATGCATGAATTCCTGTGGATTCCCAAAACGGGAAGTTGGTGCAAAATACCCCACTAATTGATAGCCCCAAGACGGATCGTATGGATATTCCATGATGGGCATGAACTCCACGTGCGTAAATCCAGTTTCTTTTATATAATGTACTAAATCTTCGGCAAATTCTAGATACGTCAGAAAGCGATTATCTTCTGCATGCCGTTTCCAGGATCCTAAATGGACTTCATATACTGAATAAGGCTTGTCTAAACCATTGTGGTTCTGACGCGTTTTCATCCAGTTTTTGTCTTTCCATTGATACTCTAAATCCCAAACTACTGAGGCAGTGTGTGGTGGTTTTTCACAATAAAAAGCAAACGGATCCGCTTTCTCTGTTATGATTCCACCATTATTAGATTGTATTTTATATTTATAGGTTGTCCCTTTTTTGATGTTTGGAATAAATCCTTCCCAAATGCCAGAGGAGTCCCAGCGAACTTCCAACAGATGTTTACCTTGTGTCCAGAAATTGAAATCCCCAACTACAGAAACAGACTGAGCTGTTGGCGCCCAAACCGCAAAATAAACACCGTCTGTTCCATCAACTGAAAGAAGATGTGCACCTAATTTTTCATACAGACGAAAATGTTTCCCTGATTTGAATAATTCAATATCGAAATCGGTAAAAAGGGAATGCGAGATAACTTTGCTCATATAACAATTGTATGCTTCTGCTTTGTGTAAAAATCAGAATATTAGTGTAAGAAAAACAGTTTTTAGGGTTACTTAATAATGTAATTGTCTGGTATAACTGCTCCTTTTTTGATAACAACAATTCCATCTTTTATGGCATACAACTCATTAGAAAAATCTTCTAGATGGTTTCCACCATTGATATATACATCATTACCAATTCTGCAGTTTTTATCCACGAGAGCATTACTTATAAAACATCTTTCCCCAATTCCAACCAATTGTCTGTCGCTTTTAAGATCTTCATTCATATCATCAATATTCTGATAGAAATCATTACCCATTACGTAGCTGTTTTGAATGATAGTTCCCTCCCCTATTCTGGATCGAATACCAATTACAGAACGATTAATTTCTTTGGCATTCAAAATGCAACCTTCTGAAATCAATGATTTATCAACCATTGTTTTTTGGAATTTTGATGGCGGCAATAATCTTGGTCTGGTATAAATTTTATTAATATCATCAAATAAATTAAATTTTGGCAAGTCATCCGTAAGTCCAATATTCGCTTCAAAAAAGGAATCTATATTACCAATATCCGTCCAGTATCCTTCATATTGATAACTTAAAATCTTTCTGTGGCCTACCGCTTGAGGAATAATTTCTTTGCCAAAATCTTTGGTTTCTTTATTGGACATGATATCGACCAACAGTTTTTTGTTAAAAATGTAGATTCCCATCGAAGCCAAGTAATTTTTTCCTTCACTTTTCATTTGTTCACTCACATCCGATTCCCAATCCGGTAATAATTCCTTCGCTGGTTTTTCGATAAAGGATTCAATACAGCTTTCGGCGTTTGTTTTTAATATCCCAAATTCAGGCGCATCTTTAGCATTTACTGGCAAAGTAGCAATAGAGATATCAGCTTCGTTCTTAATGTGTTCTTCTAACATATCGTTGAAATCCATTTGGTACAACTGATCTCCGGAAAGTATCAACGCATAATCGAAATCATGGTTTAAGAAATGAGGCATACATTGTCTTACGGCATCGGCAGTCCCTTGAAACCAGGTTGGATTATCAGGAGTTTGTTCAGCAGCAAGAATATCAACAAAGGCATGGCTAAAAATACTAAAGTTATAGGTGTTTTTTATGTGTGCATTCAGGGAAGCCGAATTAAATTGTGTCAATACAAACATTCTGTAAATATCTGAATTCATACAATTTGAAATAGGAATATCAACCAATCGGTATTTTCCTCCTATTGGTACAGCTGGTTTTGATCGTGATTCTGTCAAGGGATACAATCTTGAACCTTGTCCTCCACCTAAAATAATGGCAATAACATTTTTCTTTTTGGGTTTCATTTCTTGTTGCTTATTAGTTTGTACATTTCTATATATTCCTGACAAACACGCTCCCATGAATGGTCTGTGTTCATTCCTATTTTTCTAATTTTGTTCAGATGTTCTTTATCATCATATAAATTGACGGCTCTTTGAATAGAATAACAAACATCACCAACTGTGGCCTGATCGTGGCAAATTCCGTTTCCGTCATCGCCAAAATCAACAACTGTGTCTCTTAACCCACCAGTTCGTCTCACAATGGGAATTGTTCCGTAGCGCAACGAATACATTTGGTTTAAACCGCAAGGCTCTACTCTGGAAGGCATTAATAAAAAATCAGAACCGGCGTAAATCAAGTGTGCTAATTCTTCATTATAACCAATAAACGTATTGTAATTTCCTTTGTAATCTTGTAGCAAAGTATTCAATTGTTTTTCAATAATTGTACTTCCGGATCCTAAAATCAAAATATTAATTTGTTGATAATTCTCAGATAAAGCAAGAGCTGCGGCTGGTGGTAATAAATCCCCTCCTTTTTCTTCTAATAATCTTCCAATAAAACTAAAAAGTGGTTTTGTTGGATCTAAATTAAAGAGTTTGCATAATTTTTCTTTGTTTTCCTGTTTTCCTTTTTCAAAATTTTTAATCGAATAGTTTTTTTCTATCATCGCGTCTTTTTCCGGATCCCAAACTTCAATATCAATTCCGTTCAAAATCCCTTTAGACTTATACCGAACCAAATTAAATAGTGATTCCAGACCATTTGCTGAATAGTTGATTTCATTTAGATAATTTGGAGAAACTGTGGTAACAGCCCAAGCACATTTTATGGCTACTGCCAATGAATTAATGCAATTATCCCATTCTAAAACATTTACGTGAGCCAAATCAAATTCGGGTAAATAATATAATTTATTAAACCCAAACTGCCCTTGGTATAAACCATTATGAATGGTAATCATGGAAGGAATATTTCGTAATTTTTCGTATTTGTGACAATACAACATCATAAATGGAATCATACCTGTATGATGATCGTGACAATTAATGACATCAGCAACTTCGCTTCTGCCTGTAATCCAATCCAAAGTGGCGATCTGGAAAGACAAAAAACGTTCAATATCATCTTCGTAACCATACACGTCTTTCCTGTCGAATAAATCCGGAATGTCAACCAAATACAATTCAAATCCTAGTTGGTCTGTTTTTTCTTTTAGAATACTATACGGAAAATTAAAATTTCCAAGTTTTACAGAACTCCAATGAACACATTCAAA
This sequence comes from Flavobacterium bomense, assembly GCF_003970355.1. Classification (NCBI taxonomy): domain Bacteria; kingdom Pseudomonadati; phylum Bacteroidota; class Flavobacteriia; order Flavobacteriales; family Flavobacteriaceae; genus Flavobacterium; species Flavobacterium bomense. Next base: position 262,838 of record NZ_RYDJ01000002.1, read on the forward strand.
CTCATTTTCTTTTTTAAACTTTGTATCATAACAAGGTATTACAACCCTTACACGATGCTCTGCATTGTTTTGATATTTTGGTAATGCGCCAACTACATCAGCTAAACCTCCTACTTTTGCAACAGGATAACACTCTGCACTGATATGAAATATTTCCATGTATGAACTTTTGATATTTTTAATTAATTTTAACCCCTATTTTAGTCTTTTATATAAATACGCCTGAAAACTTTCTAAAAAATACTACTTTTATGTTTTTCTAAATTTACTAAAAAAATTATAATATAATAACCTGCTTGAAAATTTATTAAAATGACAAAAAAGTCTTCTAATCATACCCAATCATTGAAAATTCCTAAAATTATTTTATTAACCAGTAAATTAATCTCTTTTATTTCACCAAAACTAATTACATTATTTGCAGCTAAACTGTTTACTACACCCATAAAACATAAGATTCCAAAAAGAGAGTTAGAAATGGATCGAAATAGTATTCAAAAATTAATTTCAATTCCGGCAATTGGCAAAGAAGTTGTTGTATATGAATATGGAAAAAGTGACAAGAAAATTTTATTAGTTCATGGTTGGTCAGGACGTGGAACTCAATTATTCAAAATAGCGGATGAATTGCTTAAAGCCGGATATTCTACGATCAGTTTTGATGCTCCTGCACATGGAAAATCACCTGGAAAAACGACTATTATGGTCGACTTTATTGATACAATTTTAGAAATAGAGAAGCAATTTGGGCCCTTTGAAGCAGCTATTGGTCATTCATTAGGAGGAATGTCCGTTTTGAACGCCATAAAAAAAGGTTTAAAAGTAAATCATGCCGTAGTGATTGGCAGTGGTGATGTTGTAGAAGATATTATAGATGATTTTGTGGCAAAATTACAATTGAAACCAAGTGTAAGTACTCTTTTGCGTTTGCATTTCGAAAAAAAATACGGAGAAAAAATGAATAGTTATTCTGCTTTTTTGGCTGCAAAAGAAACAGCGATTCCTATTTTAGTAATACATGATAACCTTGATCCTGAAGTTCCCGTAAAGGCTGGAATTCACATTCATAAATATTTAAAAAATGGAGAGTTACTATTAACAGACGGATTAGGACATAGAAAGATTCTAGGCAACCTTAAAGTAATTGAAAAAACAGTTCAATTCATCCAAAATAAATAATTGAAATACAACACTATACAATTAATAAAAAAATAATCATGAAATATCCTTTAGAAAAAACAGAACAAGAATGGAAAGAAAAATTAGGAGCAGAACGGTATAGAATTCTTCGACAAAAAGGAACTGAATACCCACATACTGGAACTTATAACTTACATTACGAAAAAGGAACCTATTGCTGTGGTGCCTGCGGTGAATCTTTGTTCGAAAGCAACTCTAAATTTGATGCCCATTGCGGTTGGCCTTCATTTGACGAATCCATTCCTGGAAAAGTAGAATATATTTCTGATGTAACACTTGGTATGAAACGCACTGAAATCCTTTGTGCTAATTGTGGCAGCCATTTAGGACACGTTTTTGATGACGGACCTACAAAAACCGGACAACGCTATTGCGTGAATTCTTTATCAGTGGACTTCAAAGAATAGTGATACGGATTTATTTGAAAATTGCAACGGAATGGGATAAAAATTTAGAATCATTATAACAAACAAGTAATAACCATGGTATAATGTCGTATTTTAAAATCAGGATAAAAGTATGTAACAATATGATTTAAAGCTGTTTTACTTAAAGTTAATTCTTTTGACTTTACGACTTTTAAACTTTCGACTTACTTATATAGGCAAAAAACATCCGTTGGAGTTAGAGTAGTGCCCAGAATTTGATTAATCCCAGAATCCGAAGACGGAATCAAAGCTGAGAAACAACTCTTGCAAGTTTTACCAAAAGAAATCTGGGGCGAAATTAGGATGGCTATTTCCTTTTGAGGAAGAGAAATTTCTAAGCCTCAGCCCAAATGTCCGGAATGACCGATTAATTCCATTTGTCAGTATTATAAAAAAAATAAAAGGGTAAAAAGTAATTCACCCTTTTACCCTTTTAAATACCTATGAAATATTATAAAAAAGAAGGTTTAAGTCCCGGTTTTATTCTCTTTTTAGATACTTGTTCATACGCATAGCCCAATCCTATTAATTTCCCTTCTGTATACGGCATACCAAAAAATGATAAACCAACGGGTAGATCATAAGCCAGTCCGCAAGGAACTGTAATATGTGGATATCCACTTGCTGCAGCAGGAGAAGTTAAAGAATATCCTCCCCAACGATCTCCGTAAATCATATCAATACTGCAAGCAGGTCCCATGGTGATTCCACAAATAGCGTCTAATTTATTTTCTTTAAAAACTGTATTTAGCACACTTTTACTTCCTTCGAAACTTACGGTTAATGCTTCCAGATATTTTTTGTCCTCTAATCCTTTTTTAGCATTAGAACTTTCTAATGTTTCTTGCTTAAAATACGGCATTGCTTTATCTTCATTAGCAGTATTAAAATCGATAACATCTTTCAAACTTTTTACTTTTGCATTGGCTGTAGCCAAATAGGTATTCAATCCATCTTTAAATTCATATTGTAAAACTTCGAATTCGGCCTGACCCAAAGCATTAATTTTCTCCAAATAGTCAATTTCGATAATAATAGCCCCTTGTTTTTTTAGCAGGTTGACAGCAGCATCTAAAAGTGCATTAATGTATTTATTATTTCCTTGTGGCTTTTTTTCAATACCAATACGCTTGCCTTTCAAAGCATTTTTATCTAAAAAAGTTGTATAATCCTTCTGTGCTTTCCCTTTACTTTCAAGGGTTACAGTATCATCTTGGTCTACAGCAGCAATTACGCCTAATAAAATAGCAGCATCCGTTACGGTTCTGGCCATTGGACCAGCCGTATCTTGTGTTTTTGAAATTGGAATAATCCCAGATCGACTAACCAGACCTACAGTAGGTTTAATCCCTACAACTCCGTTTACCGAAGCTGGACAAACAATAGAACCATCCGTTTCTGTCCCAACAGCAACAACACAAAGATTGGCTGAGACTGCTGCTCCTGAACCAGCACTGGAACCGCACGGATTATGATCTAAAATATAGGGGTTTTTAGTCTGACCGCCTCTACTGCTCCAACCGGAACAGGATTGGGTCGAACGAAAATTAGCCCATTCACTCAAATTTGTTTTTCCAATGATTACTGCACCGGCTTCTCTGAGTTTTTTAACGACAAAAGCATCTTTTGAAGCACTATTTCCTGCCATTGCCAGAGATCCAGCCGTGGTTAGCATTTTATCCGCTGTGTCTATGTTGTCTTTTATTAAAACGGGGATTCCATGCAAAGGACCTCTGCTTTTACCAGCTTTTAACTCTTTATCCAGTGCAACAGCGATAGCCAGTGCATCTGGATTGACTTCGATGACGGAATGCAATTGAGGCCCATTGGTATCAATAGCTTCAATCCGTTTTAAGTATAATTGTACTAATTGTTCTGAAGTATATTTGCCAGAAGTTAATTTCTCCCTTACACTGCTGATGGTTTCTTCGTCTAGTTCAAAAACGGCATTGAAATCTTCAACAGATACTGAATCTTCATTTTTTTTGGTACCGGAGGTACAGCCTGTAATCAAAAGTGTAGTTAAACCTGCGGAAGCAAGTGTTGCTGTAGTTAAAAAAGATCTTCTTTTCATAGATTGCCAAATAAATATTTATATACTATTAATTTCGTTAACATTGAATACTATCTGGAAATAGATGCATTCAATTAAAATCCTAAATTAGTTTTTTTTTGATAAAATCAGTTCATTATTAAATGAAACAAAAGTTAAAGTTTGAAATGGAACAAAATTGGAATAAAAAACCAGAATACTAAAACCAATTGAGCCAGGCTAAATTGTAGCAATACATTTAATAATTGATTAACTTTGCCAAATAGAATTATTTAAAATCAAATTGATATGACAAAGTCTTCACAAGAACAAATGCTGCAAAAAGGAGTTTATACAGGAATTATGGAAAAAGATGAAAACAACAATTTTTTTTGTGGTGCCTATCTTCTGGACTATAAAATGGCTCAAAAACACAGTATTGGAGATTGGATTACGATAAAATCAATCATCGAAAATCCGAGTGATATCAGTTATAATAAATATCCAAAAAAATCCAAAAATTTCGATAAAGCAAACAATAAGCCCCAACAATAAAACTTTTTCAGTTTTTTATTCCTTAAATCTATTGTTTCAGAATACTTTTTTCGGAAAATTTATTGGTCTGAAACCAAAAAAATAAAAAAAAGTGTACCTTTGCAAAAAATTTGTCGCTTTTTGAAATCAAATCACATTGGTTTTATAGTAAAAGACAAGTAGTTACCTTATTTATGAAAAAAATAGTTGAATACCGCAAACTGCTAAATGTAGACAAAACTGCAGAGCTGAAAGATTTGAAAACGATATATCGTAATGCGATGAAAGAAGCGCATCCTGATAAATTTCAAGGAGATGAAACTGGTTTAAAAGCAGCTGAAGAAAACAGTAAAAAAATTATTGAAGCTTATCATTTCTTAGTGAGTATCAATCCTGAAACTCTAAAACAAAACTTACCGGAATACACTGAAACTATTGCAACTGCAAAAATTTCAGACTATAAGTTCGTAGAAGGACGATTGATCATCAATTTTTCAAATGGAAGTGTTTACGAATACATTAGTGTGCCTAAAGCTACTTACGTAAAAATGGTAAATGCTGAATCTCCTGGAAGATTTGCAAAAAGACACATCCTGAATTCCTTTACTTGGAGAAAAACAATCAATCAAGATTAATTTTTTTTAAGTCCAAAATAAAAAAGCATCCTTCAAAAAAAGGATGTTTTTTTATTTTGGACTTGTCCCGTTCTGAAATAGCAATATACAAACGCCTGCTTGCAAAACCTAAATAACTCGTCTAGAAAGTGTTTTAAATCCCATTTATTCGCTATTTTTTTTATAAATCTTAACACTAGTGTCCACTTAAAATAAGTTAAAAACCAGCTGGTTAGTATTATGTTCATTGACATTATTGTAATCTGATTTC